>DATBLA010000052.1:0-1622 GCA_036555645.1 Actinomycetota bacterium | reverse complement strand
CCGCGCGGTTGGCGGGAGCCGCGGCGGCTGACATACGATCGAGTCGAGTCCGCGATCGACGAGGGGAGTTCGCCATGGACGAGACCACGACGAAGCGACTGGCCGACGAGGACATCGTGACGGCGTTCGCGAGCGCCGGCTCGGCCGAGACGGAGCGTCCGGGTCAGGACGAGGACAGCACGGACACACAGGACCAGGACGGGACCGACACCCAGGACCAGGACGGCACGGACATGCAGGACGCCGACGGCACGGACACACAGGACCAGGACGGGACCGACTCGGCGTCGTGAGCTCCGTCGCCCTGCTCGAGCGCGCGGGCGCCGAGCGCGACTCCGCCCTCGCCCGATGCGCCGGCGAGGTCTCGGCGTTCCTGGAGGACACGTGGGGGCGACGCGCGCTCGTCCACCGGCGCGCCGATGCGGGCGGGTTCGCCGACCTGCTGAGCCTGGACGAGGTCGACCGCATCGTGTCGACGACCTCGCTTCGGACGCCCTCGTTCCGGCTCGTGAAGGCCGGCGAGACGATCCCCGAGTCCGCGTACACGCGCTCGGGCACGACCGGATCGCGGCCGGTGAGCGGGATGGCCGATCCCGCACGCGTCTTCGAGCTGTTCCGCGGCGGCGCGACGATCGTGCTCCAGGGGCTGCACCGCTACCAGGAGCCGGTCACGCGGTTCGTCCGTGACCTCGAGCTCGAGCTCGGGCACCCGTGCCAGGCGAACGCCTACATCACGCCGCCGGGCGCGCAGGGGCTCGACCTCCACCACGACCCGCACGACGTGTTCGTGCTCCAGGCGTTCGGACACAAGTCGTGGGAGGTCCACGCCGCGCCGGCCGAGCCGGACCGCGACCCGTTCCACGCCGAGGTCGGGCCGGGCGACGCGATCTACCTCCCGACCGGGACGCCGCACGCGGCCCAGACGCAGGACTCGGTCTCCGGGCACCTGACGGTGGGGGTCCACACGACGACGTGGGGGTCGCTGCTCGCGGCCGCGTGGGGACGGGTGGCGGGCGATCCCTCGTTCGAGGATCCGCTCCCGGCTGGATGGACGCGAGACGTCGACGCGGTCGCCGGCGAGCTCGCCGAGCGCCTGTCGGCCGCGTCGGCGGCGCTCGGCCGCGCGGACGCCTCCGACATCGTGCGGGAGCGCGCGATCGCGTTCGCCTCGTCGCGGGCCGCGCTGCTCCGAGGCGCGCTGGTCGATCAGCTCGACCTCGATCGCGTCGGCGACGACACCGTGCTCGAGCGCCGGCCCGGCTCGATCTGCGAGCTCCATCCGCGTGGCGAGCGCCTCCTCGCGCTCCTCGGTGACCGCCGGCTCGACCTTCCCGCCTGGCTCGAGCCCGCCATGCGCCGGGTCCTCGCCGAGCCGGCGGTTCGCGTCGGCGATCTCGCGAGCGAGATCCCGGACGAGCCGAGCCGGAGCGTCCTCGCCCGCCGGCTCGTCCGCGAGGGCCTCCTGCGGCCCGTCCGCTGATCGCGGTGTCGAGCGATCCCTTCCGGTGCTCGGATACGAGCGCCGAGCGCGGCGAGCCGATCGACGGGACCGCCTCGGTCGTGCGGTCGTGGCTGCTGCTCGAGCACCCTGGGCCGTGGGGGACCGACGCGTTCGCCGACGC
>DATBLA010000051.1:0-9186 GCA_036555645.1 Actinomycetota bacterium | reverse complement strand
TCGCCGCTCACGCGCTTGACGGTGTCGACCACCGGGACCACCGGCACGACGCCGTCCCAGCCGTCGAGGGCCGCCAGCACGCGATCGAACAGACCCGTGGTCGCGAGCGCCCGGGCGGCGTCGTGGCACACGACGGCCGGCGCCTCGTCGGGAACCGCGTCGAGACCGCACCGGACGGACTCGTGCCGGCTCGAACCGCCGGTGACCACGACGACGTCGGAAAGTCCCTCGCGGACCTCGCCTTCGAACCCCAGAGGCGCGACCACGACGACCGAACCGATGGCGGCGCACTCCCGAGCCCGCTCGACCGCGCGGACGACCATCGACCGGCCGGCGACGGGCACGAGCGCTTTCGGAAGGCTCCCCTGGAACCGCTCGCCGCTGCCGGCAGCGAGCACGATCGCGACGGCGCCGTTCACAGCGCCGAGGTTACTGGAGGTTCGCGAACACCATCCGGCCGGTCGCGGTCTTGATCACGTTGCGAACGACGACCGGCACCTCGGAGCCGATCTGCTCGCGGGCGGACTCGACCACGACCATCGTGCCGTCCTGGAGGTACCCGACGGCCTGTCCGGTCTCGCGGCCGTCCTTGACGAGCTGCACGTCGATCTCGTCGCCGACGCCGACCGGCAGCCGGAACGCGACCGCCAGGTCGTTCAGGCTCGGCACCGGAACGCCGACCGCCTGCGCGACCTTCGACAGGTTGTGGTCCGTCGTGACGAGCGAGGCCCCGCGCTCGCGCGCCAGGCGGACGAGCGCGGCGTCGACGTCGGTGATGCCGTCCTCCTCGACGAGGTGCATCTCGATCGTGGCCGCGCGCTTCAGCTCGGCGACCGTGTCGAGCCCGCGACGCCCTCGTCCCCGGCGCCGGGGATCGGAGGAGTCCGCGATTGCCTGGAGCTCGCGAAGGACGGCCGCGTGCATGAGCACGTCGCCGGACAGGAACCCGGTCGCGACGAGGTCGAGGATCCGACCGTCGATGAGGGCGCTCGTGTCGACGACGAAGACCTTGTCCGGCGCGCCGGCGGCGCGAGGCTTCAGGCCGATGAGGTTGAACAGCTCCTCATGCTTCGTCCGGCCGATCCGAAAGCCCACGTACCCGAGCGTCACGTACATGAACGCGACGCTCGTCCAGGCGGCGAGCGGCGGCAGCCGGAAGATCGGGACCGAGAGCAGGGCGGCGACCGCGAGGCCGGCGATGAGGCCGCCCACACCGGCGACGATCTCGGCCGCCGGGACCTTTCGAAGCTCCTGCTCCATCGATCGGACGGCGGTCGCCGTCTGGCGGCCGAGCACGCCGCCGAGCACGAACCCGGTCGAGGTGCCGAGCACCACGCCGACGAGCGTCTTCGAGGTCGTCGGCGCCGAGATGCGGGTCGCGATCGTGTAGCCGGCCGCGGCGAACAGGACGACGAAGATCAGACGGACGAACTCGACCAGCCGTCCGCGGGGCGAGGCATGGCGATCGGGCGCCTCCCGAGCGCGAAGGCGCCCGCGCTTCGAGCGAACCTCGTGCGCGAGCATCTCCATTGAAGACTCGACGCGCTCGCGCGGGGACTTGAACCTGGCCGCGGAATGCCGCGCGCTAGGAGCTCAAAGCGTTGCGCGGAGGCGAAATCCCTACGGCGGTTGAACGGCCGTTCAGGCCCCGGCCATCGCCTTGGTGCCGTGGGAGTCGTCGAGGACCTTGTCGATCATCGCCTCGGCCTTCTCCTCGCCGCCGCCGGTCGCGAAGGTGAGCTCGGAGATGAGGATCTGGCGGGCCTTCGTGATCATCCGCTTCTCACCGGCCGACAGGCCCCGCTCGCGCTCGCGGATCGACAGGTTCCGAACCACCTCGGCCACCTGGTAGATGTCCCCCGACCGCAGCTTCTCGATGTTGTTCTTGAAGCGGCGGCTCCAGTTGGCGGCCATCTTCGACTCGTCCTCCCGGAGCACGTTGAGGACCTTCTTCACCTCGTTCTTGCCGACGACCGAGCGGAGGCCGACCTCCTCGGTGCTGTCGACGGGGACCATGAGCGTCAGGTCGCCGTAGGAGACCCGGAGCTTGAAGTACTTGCGCCGCTCTCCAAGGAACTCGCGAAAGCACAGCTCTTCGATGACTGCTGCGCCGTGTTCCGGATGCACGACCGTATCGCCTTTGCGGAACACAAGACCCCCTCGACTCGTTGGGCAGGGACCGGTGGACTGGACCCAGAGTAGCACGCGGACCTCGCCTCCCGCAAATCAAAAGTGCTGGTCAGAGGCCCTATTCGCCGATTTCGACGCCCTCGAGCCGACGCCCGCCCAGGTCAGGGCATCTGCGAGGTGGGTCACCGGCGCGAGCCGAACACCCGCCGGCGGACGGGTCTCAGCGGGCCCGAAGACGGTTCTGATCCCCGAGGTTCGGGCCGCCGCTAGACGCCGCGCCATGGCGGGCGAGGGCCGAACCCGGCCGGTCAGCCCAACCTCACCGACGAACGCCGACGCCGGCGGAGTGGGCACGCCCGTCGCCGCCGACGCGAGCGCCGCGGCCACCGCGAGGTCGCAGGCGGGATCGTCCACGCGGGCGGCGCCCGCGGTGGCGCCGAAGAGCTCGGCTCGCGAGCACGGCACGCCGGCGCGGTCGAGCACGGCCGCCACGAGCTGGAACCTCCGAGGGTCGAGCCCGCTCACGTACCGGCGTGGCGGGCCCGACGTGGGCGTCACGAGGGCCTGGATCTCGACGGCGAGCGCCCGCCGCCCGGCCACCGGGAGGCCGACGGCGGCCCCCGGGTGATCCTCGCCGGAGATCAGGAGATCCGTCGGATCGATCTCGGCAAGGCCCGCGCCGGTCATCTCGAACCAGGCGACCTCGCCCTCGGCTCCGAACCGGTTCTTCCCGCCGGTCAGGACCCGCAGGCCCGAGCGGGGATCGCCGTCGAACGCGAGCACGACGTCGACCGCGTGCTCGAGCGTTCGGGGCCCCGCGAGGTCGCCGTCCTTCGTGACGTGGCCCGAGAGCATCACGGCGACCCCTCGGGCCTTCGCGAGCCCGACGAGGGCGTCGGTGCACATCCGGACCTGGGCGGGACCCCCCGGCATCTGCCCGCCCCGGGAGTGCCGGAGCGCCTGGATCGAGTCGACGACGAGCAGGAACGGCCGCAGATCCTCGGTGGCGCGGATCACCGATTCGAGCTCGCGTCCGGCCGTGAACGAGACCGCGGATCCGTCGATCCCCAGACGACGCGCGCGGTCGGACACCTGCGCTCGGGACTCCTCACCCGAGGCGAACAGACAGGCGCGGCCGCCGGCAGACAGGCCGGCCACCAGCTGGAGGAGCAGCGTCGACTTCCCGATGCCGGGCTCGCCCGCGAGCAGCGCCACGGCGGCCGGCACGAGCCCGCCGCCCAGCACGCGATCGAGTCCGGGAAGGCCGGTGGGAACGGGGGCGTGCTCGGCGGAGGCGGCCGGGGCGAGCGTCGACACCGGAGGCGCGGCGTCGCCGGCGCCGAGTCGCTCCTCGATCGTGCCCCAGGCTCCGCAGCCGGGGCACCGCCCGGCCCAGCGCGCGAGCTGCTGCCCGCACGCTCGGCAGGCCTGCACCGACCGAACCGCTCCCATGGCGTGACCGTAGCCCCGAGGTCTGACAACCGGGAGCGGGCGTGTCGGGTCCGAGCGCTAGGGTTCGCCGGGCGGGCCGATCGCCCTAACCCACCCCCGAGGGACAGATGCCTCGCCAAGGCCATCGAGTCGGACGCCGCCGCGCCGATACCCATGACAGGAGGAGCGGCAGATGCAGGTCGTGCGCGGCGAGGGATCCGGGCGACTCGACTCCCTCGACGCCGTCCCGCCGCCGGACGAGGCCTCGCTGCTCGAGCCGGGCTCCGAGCCCATCCCCTACCCGTTGGTCCTCGTCGAATGGCACGACGCCTGGTTCGATTTCGACCAGCCCGAGCCGGAAGGCGAGCGGGCCGATTACCTCGTGCGCACGGTGGGATTCCTCATCGCGCGCGGCCCCCGGTTCCTGTCGGTGGCGCAGGAGGTCCTGCCGGACGACGACGGCTTTCGCGCCGTCACGCACATCCCGATCCCGGTCGTCGAGCGCGTCACGTGCCTCGAGGTCGCACCGGGCTGGCCGGGGCCGGAATCGCCGGGTACACTTCGCGACTGAACCGCGTCGAGCGTTCGAAAGGAGGGATGTCCACATGGCCGCGACCTCGTCCCTGGTCCTGCCGCATCCCTCGGGGAGCGCGCGCTAGCCCGGCCCACATCTCGCCGGACCCGCCGAGCCGTCCCGTCGAGGGGCGGCTTTCTTCATGTCTGCGACATGCGTCACGCGCATGTCCGAGAGCGAGGAGGCCCGAATGCCTGCCCACGGCGACACCGCAGCCCTGCATCCCATTCGAACGAAAGGAACCCGCGTTGGGACTCGAACAGACGAGCCATGAGGCCCTCGACCATTTCCTCGGCGAGGGCCTGATCACCGATGTCGTCCGGATCGTCAAGACCGGGAAGGAGGCCTCCATCCACCTGTGCCGGGCGAACCCCTCGACGACCGGGGAGGACCTGGCGGCGCTCAAGGTGTTCCATCCGCTCGATCGCCGCGACTTCCGCGACGAGTCGATCTACCGCGACGGCGAGTGGATCAAGGAGCGACGGATCCGCGCCGCGCTCGAGAAGAAGACGAGGTTCGGGCGCGTCGTCCAGGGCGCGCTCTGGGTCGACCGGGAGTGGGAGACGCTGAACCATCTGTACGAGGGTGGGGTGGCGGTCCCGCGGCCGATCGCCCTGACCTCGAGCGCGATCCTCATGTCGTTCGTCGGCGACGAGGACGATGCGGCGCCACAGGTTCGGAGCGCCCGGCCCACCCCGGCCGAGGCCGAGGACTGGTTCGGTCAGCTCGTGCGCGCGATCGAGCTCATGCTGTACCGCAACGTCATCCACGGCGACCTGTCCGCGTACAACGCGCTCGTGTGGGAGGGACGCGTGACGGTCATCGACTTCCCTCAGGCGATCGATCCGCGGAAGAACCGGCATGCTCGGGCGCTCCTGGACCGCGACGTGAAGCGCATCTGCGACCACTTCGCCCGGTTCGGGGTGTCATCGGCGCCAGAGCGCATCGCGGCCGACCTGTGGAACGCGTGGCAGTTCGCCGACCTCGTCCCCGAGGAGCTGCGGGTGGAGCTCGAGCTCTAGCCGTCCTCGCGCGCGCCGCGGAACTCGAGCGAGTACCGCCACGTCGAGCCGTCCTCGGCGTGCTCGAACGCGAGCAGTCGCCCGTTCTCGCCGCCGGGGAGCAGCATCGGGAGCCCGACGTGCTCGGAGCTCGGCCACAGGTCCCGCCGCAGGCCCTGCTCGAGATCGAGGAGGGTCATCGGCTCCTCGCCCGCGCGCTCCAGGGGCTCGCACCACGTCGATCCGTTCTCGTCGGCGCGCTTGAACCGAACGAACCGAGGGACCGCGTGGAGCAGCAATGCTTCACCGGGCAGGGTCCACCCCTTGCCGAAGAACCGCCAGCGCTCGCCGTCCCTCGAGGTCTCGACGGCCCAGGGGATGTGATCGCCCACCGGGCCACCCTACCCCCGGCGCCGACACCCCGAACCGCGGGGACGCCCACTCGACGGCACGCCGTCCACGGATCATGCTCGAACGACCTAAGCGCTCGGGGCCTCGGTGGCATCTATCAGAACGATGCAGGCAGAGAGCGACGTCGTGCGGCTTCGCGTCACCGAGCGAGAGCCCCCGGAGTTCGCGACCTTCTTCGCGAACGAGCATCGGGGACTCCTCAAGCTCCTGTACTTCGTGACCGGGAACCGCGCGGATGCGGCCGAGCTCATGCAGGAGGCCTTTCTGAAGGTCTGGGAGCGATGGGATCGCGTCGAGCGCACCGACGATCCCCGCGCGTACCTGTTCCGGGTGGCGTTGAACGGTTCCAGGATGCGGGCCCGCGCGGCACGCCGGGCCGCGCGCAGACTGGTCGCCCCCGCCTCGTCGATCGACCCCTACGACGAGGTCGACCTTCGCGAGGACGTCCGACGCATGCTGCTCGAGATCTCGCCCCGCCAGCGTGCCGCCCTCGTCCTGCTCGACATGTACGGCTACGGCTCCGAGGAGGCCGCACACATCATGGGAATCCGTCCGTCGACGGTCCGAGCGCTCGCCTCCCAGGGACGTGCCGTGCTCCGAAGAGGAGAGCCGCATGCCTGAACTGAAGGAGCTCTACGACGTGGTCACCGCGCACGCGGAGCCGGATCTGGATGCCTGGCGCGAGCAGGAGCGACGTCAGCGGACGACGACGAGGAACAAGGGGCTGGGTGCCTACGCGCTGGCGGCCGCTCTCGTACTCGCGGTGTTCGCGGCGTTCCTTGGGGCGCGCGAGGGCGCCCCTCCCGAGCCGAGGAAGCCCGAGCCGCCGGTCACGGCGGCCGAGACGGCCGCCAGCAACTTCGTCCAGGCGTTCGGCGCCCTCGACGTGGATCTGATGGCCCGGTATCTCGCCGACGACGCCGACGTCTCGGGACTGGTGGAGGCCCTCGGGACCCAGAGCGTCGGGCCGACGCTGGGCGAGCTTCGGCTGATGAGCGCGTTCCTCGAGGCCGTGGGCTACCGGCAGGCGGTGGGCGACTGCGTCGAGCGGGGATCCTCGACCACCGGCACCCGCTTCTCTTGCCCGTTCCGATTCCACTTCCTCAGGTCCCACGCCGTCGGGCTTGGGCCGTTCGAGGGCGGCTCGTTCGACCTCACGGTTCGAGATGGCCGCGTCGTACGCGCATCGGTCAACCTCTTCGTCGGAGGGATCTCGCAGCAGATCTGGGAACCGTTCGCGGAATGGGTGGCGACGCGCCACCCGGGTGACGCCGCGATCATGTACGTCGACGAGACGTACAGCGGCGTTCGGCTGACCGTGGATTCGATCGGAACGTGGGAGCGGCTCAGCCACGCGTACGTCACGCGTCTCAGGCGCTTCGGCCGCGAAACCCGGTTCCTGGAGGACGTGACCGCCGTGGGACCACGTGGGCGTGCGATTCGATTCTCGTTCCAGCCTCCGACGGGCTGGATGCGAAGGGGCAACGTCTCGATCACCAAGGACTCGGTCGGGCCACAGAACGCGGAGGCCATGATCTTCTGGACGACGTTCCCGGGCGGCTACCTCGCCCTTCCCTGTGCGTACCTGCAGGGCCTGCCCGATCGCGCGTCGCCCGCCGATCTCGCACACGCCGTGTCGATGGCGCCCGGGGCCGAGCTCGTGTCGGGGCCTTCGGACGTCACCGTCGGCGGGTTCACCGCGAAGCACGTGATGCTCACGGTGCGCGAGGACGTCGGGTGCGATCCGGGGTTCTTCTACGCCTGGCGGGACACGAGGGGCGGCGCGTTCTGGGGCGGGTCGAACGTGGGCGACACGATCAGGGTGTGGATCCTCGACGTGGACGGGGCCCGCGTGGTCATCGTGGCCGAGAACACCGTCGAGGCCGACGCCGGGCTCGAGCAGGAGATCCAGCAGATCGTCGATTCGATCCGCTTCTTCGAGTGATGCTCCGTTCGTCGAAGCGACCGCGCGAAGGCGGGATCTGCGGCAACGTTCCGCGTTCCCCGTGGATCCATCTTCCAGATGAACGAACCGCTCGGACTCGCGGCTGAACGACTTCGAGAGCCGATCGTTGCCGGACCGCTCAGCTTCGAGATCTTCTTCGAAGCCGAGGCCCGGACGCTGTTCCGGCGTCTGTGTGCGGTGACCGGCAACTCGGCGGAAGCCGAGGAGATCATGCAGGACGCGTTCCTGGCCCTGTGGGAGCGGTGGGAGCGCGTCGGCGCGATGCAGGATCCGACGGGATACCTCTACCGGACGGCGATGAACGTCTTCCGGAAGCGGACCCGACGAGCCGCCCTCGCGCTCCGCCGTGCCCTCTCCCCCGCGCCCGACCCGGAGCCGTTCGCCGAGATCGACGAGCAGCAGGACGTCGTCGCCGCACTGGTCGAGCTCACGCCAAGGCAGCGAGCGGCCCTCGTGCTGACCGACGTCATGGACTACTCGAGCGAGGAGGCCGGGCGAGCGCTCGGCGTGACCGCGGGCACCGTGCGAGGGCTCGCCTCTCGCGCGCGAGCAGCACTTCGTCGACGGGTGGAGGAGCGGACGTGAACGAGACCAGGGATCTTCTCGAGCAGGTCGGCGAACGCTTCCGCTTTCCCGACCAGGCATTCGAGCGCCTCGAGCGCCGGCGCGAACGCAAGCGTCGGAATCAGCGCATCGCCGCGGGCGTCGTCGGGATCGCGGTCTTCGTGGCCGCGGTGTGGATCGTCACGAGCGACGAGGTCGCGATACGGGACGGAAGCGAGCCGGGGGCATCGGGTAGCACCTCCCCATCGGTTCCGACGACCGACCCCTGGGTCGCGCCGCCCGTCACGACCGCACCGTGGGTCACGCCGGACGCGACGTCCGAGGTCGACTTCCTGATGGACGTGAACACCGGCGAGACGACTCCACTCCCGGGAACCATCCTCGCGCCCGCCGAGGACCTGGGCGGGCCGGCAGGCCGCTCCAATCGCTACGCGGCCTCGCCCGACGGCGCGACGCTCGCCTTCACCGGCCTGGGTGATGAGGGCACTTCCCAGATCTTCGTCGCGAACGTCGACGGCACCGACGTCCGTCAGGTGACGCACGACCCGAACGGTGCCGTGGAGCCCGCGTGGTCGCCGGACGGCGGCTCGATCGCCTACATCGGGAACGTCCGTCCCAACCTCATCGGCTCCCTCTTCGTCCTCGACGTCGCCACGGGCGTGTCCACGAAGGTCGGCGACGTCGCCGGGCACGGCCCGTCGTTCACGCCCGACGGCTCCGCGCTCCTCTACGTCGCGTCGGGCCCGGGGTATCCGCTGGAGCTCCGGACGGTGCCGATCGCCGGAGGGGAGAGCCGGCCCCTGTTCGCAGCCGATGCGGGCATCGGCGACTCGGGGAACGGTTCGATCTCACCTGACGGATCGCTCGTGACGTTCCTCGGCAGCGGCACTCCCCCGACGGACGAGGTTTCCCACTGCGGACCCTGTCGGTTCATCGCCAACGTCGACGGCACCAACAGGCAGGTGATCGGTGGATGGATGGCGAACCCCGCCGGAACCTGGTCGCCCGACGGGACCCGGATCGTCGGCATGGACTATCGGGGGCAACTCGAGTCGAGAGCGTTCCAACGGGAGGACTTCACCAAGGTCATCGTCGTGGTCGATGTCGCC
>DATBLA010000050.1:0-8316 GCA_036555645.1 Actinomycetota bacterium | reverse complement strand
GATCTCGACGGCATCGGGCGAGGGCGTCTCGGTCGGACTCGGGCTCTCGCTCTCGCTCGGGGTCTCCGAGGGGCTCGCCGACGGGCTGTCGGTCGGCGAGGCCGTCTCGGACGAGGTCGGGGACGGTGACGGCGATGCCTCCTCGTCGTCGCCCGGCCGCAGGACGATGAACAACACGACGACGACGAGCACGCCGGCGCCGATCGCAGCCCAACGCATCCAGGGTTTCATGGGATTCCTCCTCTCGCGGCCGCATCGGCGGCCGATCCGACTCAGGCGAGAGCGAGGCAGGGAGGTGCGCGCCGAAGCCCGATCGCGTGCGGATCGGGTGGGACCGGCTCGGCAGTCCGGGGTTCGGGCGCGCGTGCCGCCCCTCGTGGGGAGACCCGGGCGGGCCGGGCGAACCAGCGGCCGGCCCTCGCGGCCCCGCGGGCGAGCGCGACGATGACGAAGGCCAACACGGCCTGGACGACGAGGCCGACGATGACCGCCGGATCGTGCACGAAGGCGCCGAGGTCGAACCCGCGCTCGGCCAGCTCGAGCATCGCGAACGCCGAGACCTGGAGGCGGAGCAGGAGCCCCACGGTCGGAGGCGAGGTCACGCGCCGCGCGGAGCGCAGGCCGATGACCAGGATCGCCGTCCCGGCCGCGAGGACGCCCAGGAGGACGAGGAGCGAGAACCCCTCGTGACCGGTCTCGTCCAATCGCGCGCTCCGGACGGCCTGGACGGGGTACGCGAGGGCGTACGCGAGCGCGTGCCCCACGACGACCCCACCGGCGACGAGCCCCGCGGTGACGAGCCCGCGCCCATGCCGTCCGGACATGGGTTCCAGCCTAGCGCCCGGCGGAGGATCCGACGGCGCGATCGGCCTGCTCAGCAGACCTGCGCGAGCAGCGGGAACGGGTTCAGCGCGTTCCCGATGACCGAGTAGCCGTACGGGCTGACCGGCCAGTCACTCGGGATGCCGATCGGGTGCCACTCGAAGTGGTTGTGTGGCGTGCTCGCGTTTCCGGTCGCCCCGACGTAGCCGATGATGTCGCCCGCGTGCACGAAGCCGTTCACGCCGGGCTCGATGAGGTGGGCGTTGTACGTGTAGCCGAGCTCGCCGTAGACGTAGACGGCGTTGCCGCCGAGCGTGTTCGTCGAGGTCTGCGCCGTGCCGTCGAACGTCGCGCGGATCGGGGTCCCCATCGGCGCCAGGATGTCGTTGCCCGCGTGCGGGTGGTATCCGCCGCCGTACCGCGGCGCGCCGAAGCCGTCGTAGACGGCCCGGGGCTGGTCGACGGGGCAGTACTTGAACACGCCGTTGTGCGCCCGAACGCCGAGCAGCGCCGCGAGCTCCCGCTGATAGCGGCGCTCGAGATCGCGGACGAGCTCCTGCGCTCGAGCCTTCTTCGCGTTCAGGTCGTCCAGGACGGTCTGCGCCTCGTCGAACGTGGCCTGGAGGGCGGCCTCCTCGGTCTCGACGCGCAGGAGCGCCCGTGCCGCGCGGGCCTGCAGGCGCTCCTCCTCGTCCTTCTGCACCGACAGCGTGTTCCTCAGGTTCTGGACCTCCGTCGCGAGATCGGCGTCGTTCTGGTTCAGGGCGTTCACGTACTCGACCCGCAGGGTCAGGTCCGCCAGCGACGTCGCGCCGAGCAGGAACTCGAGCTCGTTCCCCGGGCCGACGATGTAGGCCTCGCGGGCGCGCTCGTCGAGCTGCTCGCGGAGCCTCACGAACTCGTCCTGCGCCGCCCGGAGCGCGAGCGTGGTCGTGCGGAGCTCCTCGGTGATCTGCTCGTGCCGCGCCTCGGCCTGCTGGAGCCGCTCGGCGATCGCGGCCGCCTCGAGCGAGAGCCGGTTGAGGAACGCCTGCTGCTGCTCGATCTCGTCGGAGAGGCGCTCGAACTCGGCCCGAGCGTCCTCGAGCTGCTGCCGGGTCGTCGGGGCCGCGCCGGCGCCGGGAGCCAGCGTTGCGACCAGCAGCAACCCGGCGAGCAAGCCGAGGGCGCGCCGAATCGAGCCGTGAGCTCGTGGGTTATGGGCCATGGGGAAGGACCCTTCCTATCGGACCCTCGAAGCGAGTGTCAACCGCCGACCGAGCGTGCCCGGTGCGCCGCCCTCTTGCAATCACCCTCGACCGACGCACCGACGAACTTGAGGCGACCAGGCACGACCGGCGCGCAGGTCAGAAATCGGTGCCGGGAAGCCCGAGCGACCTGGCGATGAGCACGCGCAGCACCTCGCTCGTCCCCTCGCCGATCTCGAGCACCTTGGCGTCCCGGTAGAACCGGGCCACCGGGAAGTCCTCGAGGAAGCCGTACCCGCCGTGGATCTGCGTCGCCTCGCGCGCCGACGAGACCGCGAGCTCGCTCGCGTACAGCTTCGCGATGCAGGCCTCGGTCGCGAACGGGCGCCCACTGTCGCGGAGCGACGCCGCCCGGAGATAGGCGAGGCGCGCGAGCTCGACGCCGACCTTCATGTCGGCGATCTTGAACTGGATCGCCTGATAGGAGCCGATCGCGTTGCCGAACGCCTCACGCTCGCCCGCGTACTGCACGCTCTCCTCCAGACACCCCCGCGCCAGGCCGACCGAGAGCGCGGCGATCGCGACCCGGCCGCCCGTCAGCGTGTCGAGGAAGTTCGCGAACCCGCGGCCGCGCTCGCCGAGCAGGTGATCGGCGGGGACGCGACAGCCCTCGAACACCACCTCGTGCGTGTCGCTCGAGCGCCACCCCACCTTCCGGTAGCCGGGCCCGATGGTCAGGCCGGGCGTCCCGATCGGAACGACGATCGTCGACACGTCGCCCGACTCCGCCTCCTCGTCCCGGGCGGCGACGAGGACGAGCGAGGTGAGCGGGGTCCCCGGGTTCGTGATGAACGCCTTCGAGCCGTCGATCACCCACTCGTCGCCCTCGAGCCGCGCGGTGGTTCGCATCGCCTTGGCGTCGGAGCCCCCGCCGGGCTCGGTGAGCGCGAACGCGCCGATCTCCTCCCCCCGCGCGATCGGGACGAGCCACCGCTGCTTCTGCTCCTCGGTGCCGAACCGGAACAGCGGGTAGCCGGCGAGCCCGACCGCCGCCTCCAGTGTGATCGCGACCGACGAGTCGTACCGGCCGATCTCCTCCAGACACAGGCAGAACGACACGAGATCGCCGCCCTGTCCCCCGTACTCGGTCGGGAACGGGATCCCGAACAGCCCCATCTCGGCCATGCGCTTGACGACCTCGGTCGGGAACTCCTCGCGCTCGTCGTAGCCGGCCGCCGCGGGCGCGACGACCTCCTCCGCAAACGCGCGAACCGCGTCGCGCAGCTGCTCCTGTTCGGGGGTCAGGTCGACATCCATGCCGGGAAGCCTACGCGAGACGGCGTCGAGCCTCGCGCTCGAGCACGAGCTCGGCTTCGCGGACGGCCTGGAGGTAGTGGGTGGACTCGATGACCTCTCGGGCTCGCCGGACCTCGCCGGCTCCACCGGCGGCTTCGGGACCGAACAGCTCGGCGATCCACCAGATCTGGGCCGCCACGTCCTTGCCGTGACCGCCCTCGAGCTGCGCGCGCAGGATCTCGGCCGCCTGCTCGAGCGCTCCCTCGCGGTCGCCCTCGACGAGCAGGAGCTCGGCGTGGGCGACCGGCCACTCGGTGAGCGCGGCCGAACCCGCCGTCGCACCGGACTCGTCCAGGACGCGGCGGGCGGCTCCGGGGTCGTCGGCGTCGAGCAGGGCCTTGGCGAGGGAGGCCGACGTCCACCGGATGATGCTCTGCTCCTTCAGCTCCACGCACAGCCGGCGGGCCTCGCGGAGATCGGCGACGGCTTCGGGCGTCCGGCGGGCGAGCCGCCGGACGATCCCCAACGACGTGAGGGCGCTCGCGAGCTCCCACCTGGCCCCGAGAGCGCGGAACGCCTCGACCGCCTCGGCGGCATGGACCTCGGCGGCCTCGAGCCGGAGCATCCGTCGGAGGGGTCCGGCGACCGCCTCACGGGCCACGCCGATCGAGAAGCGGTCGCCGGCCGCCTCCGCGATCGCAAGCGCCTCCGAAGCCAGCGCGAGCGCGTCCTCCTCGTCGGCCTCCTCGCCGGTGAGCATCGCGCAGGCGACGAGCGCACGCGCCTCCGCCCACGGATCGCCCGCGGGGTTGCTCCTGGCGGTCTCGAGCGCCTCCTCGAACATCCGGCGGGCGCCGTCGGTGTCGTCTCGCCAGTACGGACCCCACCCGGCGACCAGCAGCGTCCGCGCCAGCGTCCACGGATCGCCGAGCGCGCGGGCGGCCTCGAGCGCGCCGGTCAGCAACGCGCCGGCCCGCTCCCGGTCGCCGCGGACGGACAGCTCGATGTCGCCGAGGAACCGGGCCGCCTGCGCCGTCACCTCGGCCTCGTCCCCGCCGAGATCGAGCGCGCGCTCGAGCACGGGAGCGGCTCGATCGAACTCGCCGAGCCAGTACCTGGCCTCACCGAGACTCGCGAGGATCCGCGCCTCGCGAAGCGACCACGCGCGCTCGGGTCCCGCCAGGTCCATCGCCCGCTGGTACGAGTCCTCGGCCGCGCGGATGTCGCCGCCGTCGAGCGCGACGTCCCCCGCTCGGCCGAGCGCCTCCACGGCTCGCGCAGCGAGCTCGCGCTGCCCCGGATCGACGTCGAGCGCCGCGGTCGCCGCTCGGGAGAGGTGATAGGCGATCGACCGCGGATAGCGCGTCGCCGCGTCGGGGTCCCTCGCGAGGCCGTCGGCGACAACCGTGTGCAGGCGCTGCCGCTCTCGCTTCGGCAGGCTCTCGTAGGCGACGTCCCGCACGAGCCCGTGGCGGAACCGCCACACGTCGGCCCGCTCCTCGTCGCGTTCGAGCAGCTCCTCGTCCTCGAGCCGAGTGAGGTCCGACTCGTGTGGTTCGGCGATCAGCGCCAGCTCCTCGAGCCGGAACGTGGAGCGCGGGAACACGGAGGCCTTGCGCACGAGGTCGCGGGCGCCGGGAGGGAGATGGTCGATCCGGGCGGCGATCACGGCCTGGACGGTGGGAGGCAACAGCGCCGCGGGCAACGGGGAGGTGTCGGTCGAGACGCCGTCGCCGGCGTGGAGCAGCATGCCGGTCGTCTCGACGATGAAGAACGGGTTCCCGCCCGCGTGGGCTGCGATCCGCTCGGCCGTCGCGTCGTCGAGCCCCTCCCCCGCTTCTCGTGCGAGCTCGACGGCGTCGTCGAGCGCCATCGCCTCGAGGTACAGGTTCAGGGAGTCGCCGCGTCCGCCGCCCCAGTCGGGGCGCTCGTCGAGCAGCGCGTACCGGGCGACGCACAGCACGAGCAACGGGATCGTCCGTGCGCCCCGGACGATCTGCTCGACGAGATCGAGCATCGACGACTGCGCGGAGTGCAGATCCTCCAGGACCAGCACGACCGGACCCCGCAGGGCAAGGCCCTCGAGGAGGTCGAGCAGGCCCGCCTGGATCTCAGCCACGCGATACCGGCGCGTGTCGTCTCGCGGCGCCTCGCCCAGACCCAGGGCGAGACCGAGCCGCGCCACGACCGACGGGACCTCCTCCGCCGGACACGTCTCGGAGGCGAGCTCCTCGAGCCGCCGCCGAAGGCGTTCCGGGGGCACGTCTCCTTGCTCTCCGATCTCGTGCAGGAGGATGTGCGCGAGGGGCCCGAACGTCTCGTCCTCGTCGAACGGGCTCGCCCGGCCCGCCAGCACCTTCGCATCGTCGGGCAGGGACGCCAGGAACTCCTCGGCGACCCGGCTCTTGCCGATCCCCGGCTCCCCGAACAACGTCACGAGGTGAGCCCGTCGCGTCTCCCGGGCGCCCTCGAATGCATCTCGCAGGAGACGAAGCTCGCGCTTGCGATCGACGAGCGGGATCGTGCGCCGGCTCGACCCTGGCTGCAGGCCGACGACCGGCCAGCCCGGCGTGGCCTCGTCGAAGCCCTTGGCGAGGACGTCGCGCATCGTGCCGTACTCCACCTGCGACTTCGACAACAGGTACGTCGTCTCCGCGACGAGGATCGTCGCGGGCTCGGCCGCCTGCTGGAGCCGCGCGGCCAGGTTCACCGTCGCGCCGAACAGCAGTCCCTGCTCCGATGCCTCGGACCCGATCGCCACCGGGCCCGTCGCGATCCCGACGCGGATCCGCGGCGGGCTCGGGAGCTGCAGCTCCTCGCCGATCCGGCCGACCTTGTCGATGAGGCCGAGCCCGGCGCGAACGGCTCGCAGGGCGTCGTCGTCGTGCGCGGTCGGGATGCCGAACACCCCGACGACCGCGTCCCCCGCGAAGTTGAACGCCCGGCCCCGCAACGACTCGAGCTCGTCGGCGACGGCGCGGTAGTACCGGGCGAGGAGCTCGCGGTACCGCTCGGGATCGAGCACCGATGACAGCCTCGTCGACCCGACGAGGTCGACGAAGACGACCGTGACGACCTTGCGCTCCTCCGGGGGCGGCGCGCCGACGGGATATCCGCACGTCGGGCAGAACCGAGCCTCGTCGGGGAGCGGAGCGCCGCAGCGTTCGCAGGCGAGCGTCGCCACGGCGAAAGCATACGGTCGCTCGATCGCGCGCCCTCGAACTGCGGACGGACTACCCGCCGATCCGAAACCCCTCGATGTCGCGGATCGAGCCGGTCCGCTCCCCGCCGGCGCGCACGACGACCTCCACACGGTCGCCGACCGCGAGCGGCACATCGCCGGGATCGAGCACCCGATGGAGCAGGACGGCATCGGCCCCGTCGAGCCGGACGAGCCCGAAGGTCTCGGGGCGATCGAGCGGTGCGCCGTCCACGCCCTCGAACGCGATCGTGAACGAGACGAGCGTCCCGCCCGGTCCGACCTCGACACCCGGTTCGAGCTCGGCGAAGCATCGTTCGCAGAAACGGCGCGCGGGGACGTACGTGTACTCGCACGCATCGCACCGGGAGCCGACGAGGACGCCGCGATCGCGAAGCGCGACGAAGAACGCCTCGCCCCCGATCCCGGGCGTGTAGCGATGGCCGATCGGGATCTGGCCCTGCCAGCGACGGACGCTGCCCGGTCGCGCGATCTTCTCGTGCATCAGCTCGGCTCCTCGGGCGCGGCTCCGGCCGGGCGGGGACGGAAGTGCGTGATGTCCAGGATCGAGCCGTCGCGTTCGGGAAGCGGCTTCCAGACGGCCTCCACCGCCATGCCGATCCGCACGTCGTCCGGGGCCACCTCGGACAGGAGGTGGAGCAGGCCGCCGTCGGACCCGTCGATCGAGACGACCACCGGGATCTGCGGCGGATCGAGCGGCTCCATGTCCCAGCGCACCGAGCACACGGAGAAGGTCTCGACGACGCCGGTCGATTCGACCTGCACCCAGGCGTCGGTGGGCCGGAAGCATCGCTCGCAGAACATCCGGGGCGGCACGAGCACGCGCTCGCACCCACGACACTCGCGGCCGAGGATGCGCCCGTCCCGCAGCCCGTCGAGGAACCCGCCGATCGCGACCCCGGCGTCCCAGGCGTACCGCGCATCGACCGCGTGATCGACGGCGCCGGCCGAGGAGCGGAACTCGTCCTCGCTCAGGGACCGGCCGGGTGTCGCCTCGGGCGGTGTCACGAGCGAGGCCGGCTCCCTCGTCGCGGTGACGGCCGGGCCCCCGTCGGTCCCCATGACGACCACCGTGCCCACCTGCATGAGATCGCCCCAGGCCTGGGCCACGCCGCGCTCGGGGGTACCGGGAACCTGCCGCGCGCCGGCCTCACCGCGGAGCTGCCAGTAGAGCTCGGCGATCTTCATGAGCCCCGCCGCGGCGATCGGGTTGCCGACACCGAGCAGCCCTCCGCTCGGGCACGAGGGGAGATCGCCGTCGCGATCGAGGACCCCGTCCCGCGCCGCCTCCGGCGCCATGCCCCGGTCGAACAGCAGGAGCCCCTCGAGGTGATGGAGCTCCTTGTAGTCGAACGGGTCGTACGGCTCGGCGACGTGGATCTGCTTGCGGGGCTCGGACAGGCCGGCCATGTCGTACGCGTCCCGGGCGGCGTTCGCCACGTACTCGGGGAACACGAGGTCCCGGTTCGTCCAGTAGGACGTGTCGAGGTTCCATCCCACGCCCTGGATCCAGATCGGGCGATCGGTGATCGCGCGAGCGGCCTCCTCGCTCGCGACGACGACGGCGACCGCGCCGTCGCTGATCGGCGACACGTCGAGCCGCTGGACCGGCCACGCGAGCGTCTCGGAGGCGAGCACGTCCTCGATCGTGATGTCGGCGCCCCCGAGGAGCGCGGCGGGATGGTCGGCCGCGTTGCGCTTGTTCTTCACCGCGACGCTCGCGATGTCGCGCTTGTCCAGCCCGTACGCGTTCATGTACCGGTTCATCTCGAGCGCGAAGATCCACAGGAG
>DATBLA010000049.1:0-13506 GCA_036555645.1 Actinomycetota bacterium | reverse complement strand
GATGCGCGAGGTAGTTCGCGTTCAGCACGGCGCGCTCGGCCACCTCACGCAGTCCATCCCGGCCGTGGAGGAACACGTACGCGTAGGCCCGCACGAGCACCCCCACGTTGCCGAGGAACCCGTGCATCCGCCCGATCGAGGACGGGGCCGACTCTTCGAGCCCGAAGGTGCCGTCCTCCCGACGCTCGACGCGGGGCACGGGCAGGAACGGGACGAGGTTCTCGCTCACGCCGACGGGGCCGGCCCCGGGCCCTCCCCCACCGTGAGGGGTCGCGAACGTCTTGTGCGTGTTGATGTGCACGATGTCGAAACCCATGTCGCCGGGCCGGCACCGGCCGAGGATCGCGTTCAGGTTCGCGCCGTCGTAGTAGACGAGACCGCCGACCCGATGCACGACCTCGGTGACCCGTTCGATCTCCTCCTCGAACAGGCCGAGCGTGTTCGGGTTCGTGAGCATGAGCCCGGCGACGTCCTCGTCGACGAGCTTGTCCAGCGCCGAGACGTCGACGAGCCCGCGGGCGTCGCTCGGGATCTTCAGCGCCTCGAATCCGGCGAGTCGCACGCTCGCGGGGTTCGTGCCGTGGGCCGAGTCCGGGATCGCCACGCGTCGCCGGGCGTGACCGCGTTCGGCGTGGTAGGCGCGCATGATCAGCAATCCCGTGAGCTCCCCGCACGCCCCCGCGGGCGGCTGGAGCGTCGCCCGGGCCATCCCGGTGATCTCGCAGAGGGCCCGCTCGAGCCGCCACAGCAGCTCGAGGGCTCCCTGCACGGTGTGATCGGGCTGCAGCGGGTGCGCGCGCCGGAACCCGGGGAGCTGGGCCACGGTCTCGGCGATCTTCGGGTTGTACTTCATCGAGCAGGACCCGAGCGGGTAGGCGCCGGTGTCCACGCCGTAGTTCTGCTGGGACAGCCGCGTGTAGTGGCTCACGAGGTCGCGCTCGGCGACCTCCGGCAGCCCGGCTCGGGACCGCCGCGCCTGGTCCTCGGGGATCGCGGCCTCGGCGACGTCCAGCGCCGGGAAGCTGAAGCTCCGTCGCCCGGAGACGGAGAGGTCCCGAAGGGTCCCCTGCCGGCCGGCCGGCCCGTGGGTCCGAACGGGCGCGCCGACGCGCGGCGGCGGCGGCGCGGGGTCCCGAGGTGCGGTCGCGTCGGACGGACCGGCGGTCACGCGAGCACCTCCTTCAGCGCCATCGCGAGCCCGTCGATCTCCTCCCGTGTCCGGCGCTCGGTGACCGCGACGAGCAACGCGTGGCCGCCGGCGTCCGGAAGCGGCACGCCCGCGAGGAAGCCGCGCTCCACCAGGGCGTCGCGCACCTCGGTCGCCGGCCGCGGCAGACGCAGCGGGAACTCCTTGAAGAAGGGCGCGTCGCCGAACAGGAGCTCGACGCCGGACACCTCGGTCAGGCGCTGGGCGGCGTAGGCGGCCTTGGCCGCGCACTGCCGTCCGAGCTCCTCGAGCCCGGCCGGACCGAGCCACGCGAGGTGGACCGCCGCGGCGATCGCCATGAGCGTCTGGTTCGTGCAGATGTTGCTCGTCGCCTTCTCGCGGCGGATGTGCTGCTCGCGCGCCTGGAGCGTGAGCACGTACCCGGTTCGGCCGTCGACGTCCAGCGTCTCGCCCACGATCCGACCGGGCATCCGGCGGACGTCGTCGAGCCGCGTCGCGATGATCCCGAGATAGGGCCCGCCGTAGTTCAGATGGTTTCCCAGGCCCTGTCCCTCGGCCACCGCGATGTCCGCGCGAAGCTCGCCGGGCGGGGCGAGGACGCCGAGCGAGAGCGGGTCGAACACCTGGATCGCCCGGGCCCCACCGGCGTGGGCGGCTCCGAACAGCTCCCGGGCGGGTTCGAGGAGGCCGTACGCGTTCGGATGCTGGACGACGACGCACGCCACGTCCTCGCCGACCTCGGGCTCCCCGCCCCGGCCCCCGGTGACCTCGAAGACCTCGGGTTCGTACCCGGCACCGGCTCCGTAGGTCCGCAGCGTGTCGACGTAGCGGCGATCGACCCCGGCGCTCACGAGCACCCGTCCCCGAGCCGGCGTCGCCCGCGCGAGGTTCACGGCCTCCGCGAGCGCCGTCGCCCCGTCGTAGAGCGAGGCGTTCGAGACCTCGAGCGCGGTCAGCTCGCAGATCATCGACTGGTACTCGAACAGGGCCTGGAGCACGCCCTGTGACAGCTCGGGCTGATAGGGCGTGTACGACGTGTAGAACTCCGAGCGGCCGGCGAGGGCCCACACGGCGGCGGGGACGTAGTGGTCGTACGCTCCCCCGCCTGCGAAGCACACGAGGTCGTCGGCGCTCCGGTTGCGCCCGGCGAGCGCCGCGAGGTCGGCCAGGATCTCCATCTCCGAGACGCCGTCGGGAAGATCGAGCGGACGATCGAGCCGGATCGCGGGCGGGATCTGATCGAACAGCTCGTCCGAGCTCGAGCGACCGATCGCCTCGAGCATCCGAGCCACGTCGTCGTCCGTGTGCGGCGCGAACCTCATGCCGGATGGGGAGTGTATCCCGTCACGAGCCGACCTCGGGCCGGCCGCTCAGCCCGAGACGTCCTCGAGGCCGTACTTCGACACGAGCGACAGGTAGTCGCGCTGATAGAAGATCTTGCAGTTCACGCCCGGATACAGCTCGCGCAGACGCCGGACCTTGCGGTTCTTCTTCGTGACGAGCTTCTGATTGAGCGTCGTGATCTCGATGTAGAGGTCGTACTGCGGAAGGTAGAAGTCGGGCGTGAAGCGCTGGACGACGTTGCCCTCCCGGTCCCACTCGAGGTCGAAGGACGTCGGCTCGTACTCCCAATCGATCTGATAGAAGTCGAGCAGTTGCGCGAACTGGCGCTCGCTCGCATGCGCGAACGGCACGGTATCGCTCTTCAGGGCCGGTGTCGCGGCCGCAGCGCTGTCGCTCACGCGCCTCCTGCGGCGTGGGCCTCGCGACCCCGTCTCCGGCTGTCCTTGGCGAGCGTCCCCTCGAGGTCCGTCCATACCTTGTCCAGGGCGATCGCGAAGACCGCCTGCCCGCCCTTGACGAGATCGACGACCGCCTCGGGGGACTCCACGGAGTAGATACGGTTCCCGTCCACCACCAGGGTCGTCCCCAGCGGCGGCTCCCGAAGGCTCTTCAGGGTCTTCATCGCCGACCGGATCTGGCGCAGGTTCACCCCGCTGTCGAGCATCCGCTTGATCGTCTTGAGCAGCGCGAGGTCCTGGAACGAGTACAGGCGCTGGGATCCCGACCCCCTGGCATCCTTCACCGAGGGACGCACGAGCCCCGTTCGCGCCCAGTAGTCGAGCTGCCGGTACGTGATCCCGACGATCTTGCAGACCTCGGGCACGCGGTATCCCTGCTCGGCCATGACAACTCCGTAATTACGCGGGCGTCGGCAGCCTAGGTCGCGGCCCCCGGGGTGTCAATCACCCGCCTCCTCACTCGATCGGCCCCAGGTCCCACGATCCCTGCTCCTGCGCGCCTAGGGTGGATGGCGGACATGACCGCCGCCCGCACCGGCGCTAGCCTGCGCCCTTCCCCCATACGGCACCGGGAGCCTGATCATGGGTGAACGCCCGCGCCTGCACCGGCGCCGCCGCGCCGGAGCGATCGCGCTGCTCACGGCCATCACGCTGAGCGTCGGCGTCATCGACAGCCCGGACGTGGCCGCCGCCGCCGGGCTGCGCGCGAAGATGCTGCGCTTCGTCAACGCGGCCCGCGAGCGGCACGACGTCGCCGCCCTGCGCCTGCACGCCGACCTGTCGAAGGAGGCCATGCGGCACACGCGCAAGATGATCCGCCTGGACCGGATCTTCGACCCTCGCAACCTCCAGGAGATCCTCGAGCCCTTCGACTGGAGCCACCTGGGTGCGGCGGCGGTCGGGTGCGGTGACTCTCCGTGGGACCTGCACCGGCGGCTCATGCGGTCACCGGTGCATCGGGAGATCCTCCTGCATCCGGATCTGCGCCGGGTGGGGATCGGCGCGGTGAAGACGACGACGCGCAACCGATGCGGGCGCGGATCGATCTGGGTGACCCAGATCTTCTACGGCTGATCGCGGGTCCGTGGCGACGCGTGACCGGCGTCGCTACTCGAAGTCTTCGGGTGTGACGTTCTCGAGGAACTCCCGAAACTCCTGGAGCTGCTTCTCCTCCTCCTCGCCGTCGGCCGGAATGAGGATGGCGGCCTCCTCGAGGACGTCCTCGTTCGCGAAGATCTTGCACCCGAGGCGAACGGCCAGCGCGATCGCGTCCGACGGTCGAGACGAGATCTCGAAGGCGGAACCGTTGCGCTGCAACCCGATCACCGCGTGAAAGACGCCGTCACGCAGCTCCGTGATCACGATGCTCGTCACGTTCACCGACATCTCGTCGAGGATGTTCTTCAGCAGATCGTGGGTCATCGGCCGCGGCGTGACGAGCCCTTGCTGGCCGATCGCGATCGCCTGGGCCTCGGACTGCCCGATCCAGATCGGCAGGAACCGCTCGCCCTCAGCCTCGCGCAGGAGCACGATCGGCGAGTTCGACGGGAACTCGATCCGGACGCCGGCGACGGTCATCTCGATCATGCCTCCGTCCGACCGTACACCGGCCCTGTAGGTCCAGCAACCTCGACGAATCGCGGGCCCGACCCGCCTCACTCGTCGACGGGGGCGCGCCCGTCCGAGGGCAGGTACGGGCGGAGGATGTCGGGATCGGCCTCGAGCGCCGGGAGATCGTGGACGGCGAGGATGTCGGGCAGGTTTCGATACCGCTCGTGGACATCGAGGCCGAACCCGACGACGAACACGTCCGGACAATCGAATCCCCGGTAGCGGATGTCGAGCGGGGCGATCCTGCGCGCGCTCTTGTCGAGCAGGGCGCAGATCGCGACGGAGGCCGGGCTCCTGGACTCGAGCACCGACAGCAGGTACGAGAGCGTCAGGCCCGTGTCGACGATGTCCTCGACCACGATGACGTCGCGCCCCCCGATGTCCTCGTCGAGGTCCTTGACGATGCGCACGCGCCCCATGGACTCGAGCGCGCCGCCGTAGCGGGAGATCGACATGTAATCGATCGCGACGGGGAGCGCGATCTGGCGGATCAGGTCCGCGAGGAACACCGAGCCGCCCTTGAGGACCGAGATCAGGACGGGCGCGCGCCCCTCATAGTCCCCGGTGATGGTGCGGCCAAGCTCCTCGATCCGCCGGCGGATGTCCTCGCGCCCGAACTCGACGCTGACGACGTCCGACACCGCGGCCGATCGTAGCAGGCGCTCCGAGCGCCGGGCCGACGCTCAGCCGAACAGGGCCTCGAGCACTCCGGTCCCCGCCTCCAGGACCGATCCCACCGCCCGGCTCCACCACGAGCCCTCCTCGGGCGGTGGAGGTGGCGGGACGCCGGCGACCACCAGGGGCACCTCGCCGAACGATCGCCCTCCCGCCGTGACCTGCACGACGCCGATCGCCTGCCCGCGAGGCGGCGGGTACGGGATGCGCTCGTCGGGCACGTTCACCCGCTGGACGCGCTCGGCCGCCGGCACGAGCCCGGTGAGCGATGCGCCCGCGACGACCGAGACCGTGCGCCCGTCCACGTCGACGGCGGGCATCTGCTCTCCCGCCCTGACGAGCGGCCGGCGCTCGAACGCGTCGAACCCGTAGTTCAGCAACGCGGCCGCATCCGAGAACGGCTCGCCCGGCTCGCCGAGGATCACGACGATCCGTCGCTCCCCGTCCCGCTCGGCCGTCGCGACGACGCAGAACCCGGCCTCGCTCGTGTACCCGGTCTTGACGCCGACCGCCCCCGGATACAGCCACAGGAGCACGTTGCGGTTCTGGACGGTCCGCGGCGCCGAGTCCGGCGCCGTGATCGTGTGCAGGCGTGTCGCGACGATGCTCGAGAACCCGCGGGACCGGTACGCCGCCCGGGTCAGGCGCGCGAGGTCGCGGGCCGTCGAGTACCCGGTGTCGTCGAGCCCGTTCGGCGATGCGAACCGCGTCCGCCTCAGGCCGAGGGCCTCGGCTCGCCGGTTCATGAGGCTCACGAACGCGTCGACGGAGCCGGCGACGTGTTCGGCCAGCGCCTCCGCCGCGTCGTTGGCCGACTGGAGCATGAGCGCGTAGACGAGCTCGTCGACCCGGATCCGCTCCCCCGCCGCCAGCCCGAGCCCGGAGATCCCCGCGATCCGCGGGGACGCGGCGACATCGGAGACCGTCACGACGTCGGTCGGGCTCGACCGCTGCAGGACGACCGCGGCGGTCATGATCTTCGTCAGGCTCGCGATCGGCCGGCGCTCCCCCCCGTTGAGGTCGTACAGGATCTGGCCCGAGTCGAGGTCGGCCAGGACGGCGGCGGCGGCGTCGAGCTCCGGAGGCGCCGACGATGCCTCGGGTGTCCGCAGGACCTGCGGGAACGGGGACGGCGACGTTCCCCCGCCGGGAAGCGGCACCGGGGTGGGTGGCGGTCCCGACTGCGCGCGGCCGATCTCGGGGACGAGCCCGATGAGCAGAACGACGGCGACGAGCAGCGCCCGCGACCACGCCGACGACGGGCGGCGGACACCGTTTCCCGGGGCCCGCACGCGCCCCGCCTCCGCGCGCCGGGTCACGTCAGGTGTCGGCGCAGGTTCGTCCGCAGCAGGGCCTGCTTCAGCTTCCGGCTGGCCCTCGACAGATCCGTGAGCGAGGTGGTCGCGGCCCGGCGCGCGTCGGGGTTCCGCTGCCGGAGCTGCGGCATGACGATCGTCTCGAAGAACGCCGCCTCGCGCTCCTCGAAGTGCTTGTACATCGTGAGATGTCGGGGCTCGACGCCGTAGGCGAAGAAGTCGCGCACCACCGACAGGACGATGTAGTCGTCCCCGTCGTAGTAGCGGGCGCCCTCGGGGCCGTGGGAGCACACGAGCCCGAACGACTCGAGCTCATGGATCCGATCGCGGTCGACGCCGGTCGCGGCGCTCATCTCCTCGATCGACATCTGCAGACCGGTCGGGGGTTCGGCGAGCTCCTCCTCGGGCTCGGCCACGCCCTCGATCGAGCCGATCGGGCCGTGCCCGTCGGCCTCCTCGTCCTCGAGCAGCCGCTCCTTGATGACCTTGAGCGGAAGGTACTCGTCGCGCTGCATCCGAAGGATCGAGCGGAGCCGGTCGACGTCCTTCTCGTAGAACTTCCGGTACCCGGACGGCGTGCGCTCGGGATCGATGAGCCCCTCGGACTCGAGGAACCGGATCTTGCTGATCGTGATGTCGGGGAACTCGGTCTTCACGGACACGAGCACCTCCCCGATCGATTGGTAGTTGCGTGTCGGCATCCTCAGTCCCCCACGAAGAACACGAGTCGGAACCGTCCGATCTGCACCTCGTCGTGCGCGGCGAGCTTCGTCGACTCCACGCGCTCACGGTTCACGTAGGTGCCGTTCATGCTGCCGAGGTCGTGGATGTAGAAGCCGTCGGGATGGCGCCGGATCTCGGCGTGCTTGCGGCTGACGCTGATGTCGTCGAGGAACACGTCGCTCTCGGTGTTGCGACCGGCCGTCGTCACGTCGGCCTCGAGCAGGAACGTCGACCCCGCGTTCGGGCCATGCTTGACGAGAAGGAGCGCCTGGCCGGCCTCGAGCTCGTCTTCGGGGAACGGGAAGTCCTCTGACCCTTCCCCTTCGATCTCCGCAGGGTTGATCCCCAGGGTGGTCTCCTCCTGAAGCGGAGCGCCGCAGTTCGCGCAGTACCGCGCCTCGTCCTTGTTTGGATGTCCACAGCGGGTGCAGTACACCTTCGACCCTTCCCCGGTCCGGAGGTCCTCTCGACGGACGTGGCTCCGAGCGTCAACCTCGACCTCGAGCCGCGCTCGAACCTATCGCCCGCAGCCCGAAGGGTCAACCGGCCCGACACCGGTCCCTGAGCTATCGCCGGAGTCGAGACGTCACCCGACCGTCGGCCCGGATCGTGATCGGACGAGCCTCGCGGTCTCACGCTCGACGCGAGCGGGTCAGTCGCCCTGCTGCTCGACGAACGCCCGGTATGCCGAGGCGTCCATGAGACCCTCGAGCTCTCCCTCACCGGAGACCTCGAGGACCACGAGCCAGCCGTCACCGTAGGGCTGCGCGTTCACGAGCTCCGGCCGGTCCTCGAGCATCGGGTTGCGCTCGATGATCGTCCCGCTGACCGGCGCGTAGACGTCGGAGACGGATTTCGTGGACTCGACCTCGCTGAAGGGCTGGTTCGCGGTCACGGCGGTCCCGGTGTCGGGCACGTCGACGTACACGACGTCACCGAGCGCATCCTGCGCGTAGTCGGTGATCCCGATCCGAACGCGCCCCGACCCCTCGTCGCGGACCCATTCGTGCTCCTTCGTGTATCGAAGGTCCTCCGGGAACTCCATTCGATGACTCCTTCGTCGCCGCCGGACGCCGATCGCGCGCGCCGGGCCGAACCTAGCACGTCGGCCGCGCGGCAGGGTCGGAGCGGGCACTCATGCGGCGGCGGGACCCCGCGCCCACGCGCGTCCCAGGTCCCCCACGTACTGAACGGTGGCGGCGTAGTACTCGAGGATCCCGACGGCGTAGAACACCCAGCCGCAGGCGAGCGCCGCGGGGGCGAGCCAGTAGCCCAGCGTCCCCCACGCGATGAAGCCGATCGCCACGAGGAGCGTGAACGTGGCGACCTTGCCCAGGTACCGAACCTCGATCCGTTCGCGGTGGGCCAGGACGAGCACGATGCCGGCGACGAGCACGGCCACGTCGCGGACGAGGATCAGGAGCGCCGCCCACAGGGGGAACGCGTCCGCGACGACGAGGGCGACGAGGCCGGCGGCGATCGCGAGCCGATCCGCGACCGGGTCGAGGACCTTGCCGAGCTCGGAGACCTGCCCCGTCGCCCGCGCGATCGCGCCGTCCACCCAGTCGGTTGCGACGACGAACGCGAACAGGATGAGCCCGGTCTTCGTCGTGTCGGGGTCGACGATCAGCAGGAAGAACACCGGGATCAGCGCGATCCGGAGGAACGAGATGACGTTCGGGATCGTGAGGACGCGGTCGACGGTGGCCGACTCGGCCGGCCCCGCGCCCGTCGACGACGGCTCGCTCATCGCGTCGCGACCGTACCACCCGCCCCGTCCCCAGCGGCGGCGCCGCTCGGATCCGTGAAGGACATGACGCGATGAGCGGCGTCGCCTAGGCTGGTCGCGGTCGCTCCGTTCGACGGTGCGAGCCAACGCGGGCCGTGGCGCAGCTTGGTTAGCGCGTCTGACTGGGGGTCAGAAGGTCGCCGGTTCAAATCCGGCCGGCCCGACGGGAACGAGCGTCATCGCCTCATGCCGACCCGCCGGGGGGTCGGGCTCGGCGGCCGGCGCGGAACCGGAACCGGATGGGCACGCCCTCCAGGCCGAGTTCGGCGCGCAGTCTTCCTTCGAGGAACCGCCGGTAGGGATCGTCCGGTGCCCGCGCGCCGAACGCGACGAACGTCGGGGGCCCCGAGCTCACCTGCGTGACGTACCGGTACCGGATACCGCCGGGCGCGGAGCGCTGCTCCTGCGCCGCGCGGACGATCTCGTTGACGACCGCCGTCGGGGCGCGGCGAGCCCAACGCTCCCGCAGATCGACGAGCACCGGCGGCAGGCGACCGAGTCCCGTCCCCGCCTTCGCCGACGTCCGCAGGACCCGCGCCCTGGCGAACGTCGAGACCTGCGACCCCAGCCCCTTGAAGGTGCGGTCCTTGTCCTCGACGAGGTCCCACTTGTTCGCGACGACGAGGAGCCCACGACCCGTCTCCATGACCCGCGCCGCGATCCGCTTGTCCTCTCCCGTCAACCCCTCCGAGGCATCCAGGACCAGCACGACCGCGTCGGCGCGCTCGATCGCACGTTCGGCGCGGAGGAAGCTGTAGTACTCGACCCCCTGGGTCCTCGAGGGCCGGCGGAACCCCGCCGTGTCGACGAAGCGCACGGGGCCGTCGGCCCACTCGACGAGCGCATCGACCGCGTCCCGCGTCGTGCCGGCCTCCTGGAACACGACCGAGCGCTCCTCCCCCACCAGCCGGTTGAACAGGCTCGACTTGCCGACGTTCGGACGGCCGACGATCGCGAACCGCGGCTCCTCGGCGCGGGGTTCGAGCGCCGACTCCTCGGGCAGCAGCGCGACGATCCGATCGAGCAGATCCCCCGCTCCCCGGCCGTGGAGGGCGGACACGGCGACCGGATCGCCCAGCCCGAGCGCGACGAACGCGGGCACGTCCGCGTCCTCGGCCTCGGAGTCCACCTTGTTCACGACCACCAGGACGGGGGCCTCGGCACGGCGGAGCCGCCTGGCGAGCATCGCGTCCTCCTCCACCGGTCCGGTCTTCGCGTCCACGAGCACGAGCACGAGGTCTGCCTCGACCGCGGCCCGTTCGGCCTGGCGCGTGACGAGGGCCTCGATGCCGGCGGCTCGATGCAGGAACCCGCCCGTGTCCACGAGCCGGAAGCCACGACCGCGCCACGTCGCCTCGAGCTCGACGCGATCGCGCGTGACGCCCGGGAGCTCGTCCGCGATCGCCTCGCGACGCCCGAACAGCCGGTTCACGAGCGTGGACTTCCCGACGTTCTGGCGGCCGACGACGGCGACGCTCGGCAGGCTCGAGCCCAAGCTCGGCGATCCCTCCGTCACCGCCGGAGCCCTCGCTTGCGAACGAGCTCCATGGCCCGTCGGAAGGACTCCTCGGCGCTCAGCCGCGTCGTGTCGAGGACGACGGCGTCCGGCGCCGGGACGAAGGGGTTCGTCCTCGCGTCCTGCGCGTCTCGCGCGCTGATCGCCTCGGCCGTCTCCTGCGCCGGGGCGTCCCGCTCTCGAGCCCGTCGGCGCGAACGCTGCTCGGGATGCGCCTGCAGGAAGACCTTCAACGCCGCGTCGGGAGCGACGACGGTGCCGATGTCGCGACCCTCCATGACCGCGCCGCCGGCCGCCAGCCGCCGCTGGTCCTGCCTCAGCACCTCTCGAACCTCCGGATGACGCGCGACCCGTGACACGGTCGACTCGACCTCCGGAGACGAGAGCGAGGCCTCCGGTCGCCCGCCGTCCACGGTGAGCTCGGCCGGACGCACCGTCGGGTCGAGGTCGAACCGCAGCTCGCGTGCCGTCGCCGCGAGGCTCGCCTCGTCGTCGAGGTCGAGACCCTCCTCGAGCGCCCGGGCCGCCACCGCCCGGTACATCAACCCCGTGTTCACGTACGGAAGCCCGAGCTCGAGGGCGAGCCGCCGCGCCAGCGTGCTCTTCCCGGATCCGGCCGGGCCGTCGATCGCGATGACGGTGGTCCCCATCATGCGATCTCCACGCCCAGGCCGGACAGGGTGTCGAGGAACCCCGGGAACGACACCTCGGCGACCTCGACGCCCTCGACCGAGAGGGGCTCCGGCGTGCGCAGGCCACCGATCGACAGCGCCATCGCCATCCGGTGGTCACCCGCCGCCGCGGCGACGCCGCCGCGAAGACCCCCGCCGGCGAGAACGAGGTCGTCCCCCTCGACGGACGCCTCACCGCCGAGCGCACGGATGGCCGCGACAACGCCGCCGAGACGGTCGCTCTCCTTGGTGCGGAGCTCACCCGCGCCCGCGAACCTCGTGCCGCCGCTCGCGAAGGCGGCGAGGAGCGCGAGCACCGGCACCTCGTCCACGACGAGCGGGAGCTCTCCCGGCCCCACCACCGTCCCCGCGAGCTCGCCTGCGGGCTCGACCTCGATCGTCCCGACCGGCTCGCCGAGCTCCTCTCCCTCCGGCACGAGCGTGGTTCGAACGCCCATCCGGCCGAGGACGCCGAGGAAGGCCAGCCTCGTCGGATTGAGCCCGACCCCTCGGATCCGCAGCGCTCCCCCGGCGAGCGCGGCGGCCGCCACGAGGAAGGCGGCCGAGGACGGGTCTCCAGGAACCTCGCCCTCGAACCCGTCGTGCTGGAACCGGTGCACGGTGACCGCCCCGGGCTCACGCTCGATCGGAGCGCCGAGCTCGGACAGCGCCCGCTCCGTGTGGTCTCGCGTGGCCGCGGGCTCGCGCACCGTCGTCGCCCCCTCGGCCGCGAGCCCGGCGAGCAGGACCGCTCCCTTCACCTGCGCGCTCGGCACGGGGACCGCGTGATCGATCCCGCGCAGCGGCCCACCCTCGACACGGACCGGCGCGTGGCCCTCGATCGTTCGGACCTGCGCCCCCATGGCGTTCAGCGGCGTGGCCACCCGCTCCATCGGACGCGCCGACAGGCTCCCGTCGCCGACGAGGTCGGACCCGAACGGGGCCGAGGCCAGCACGCCGCAGAGCAGGCGCATCGCCGTCCCCGAGTTCCCGCAGTCGAGGGGCCCCGAGGGGGGGTGAAGCCCGCCTCGACCCCGAGCCTCGACGACGACCTCGCCGGCTCGAGGTCGAGGTCCGTTGCCCGTGGAACCGTGACCGTCTGGCGTGGGCGCGGGCCGCGACGCCCAACCGTCGAGTGCAGCTCGAGCTTCCTCGCCCACGAGGGCCGCCAGACACCTGGCGGTCGACCGCACGTCGAGGGACGTGGGCAGGCCTCGCAGCGCGGTTCGGCCGCGCGCCGTCGCCGCGAGGATCAGCCAGCGATGAGCGATCGACTTGTCGCCGGGAACCCGGACGTCGCCGCCGCGGAACGTCCCCGGCCGGATCGTCGCGCGCACCACGCTCCCCCTCACGCGAGCCGGAGCGGCTCGAACCACCGGTCGCGCAGTGCCCGCTCGGCCTCCTCGGCGGCCGGAGCCGCGACCGTGAGGTGCACGGTGCCGCGCCCGCCCTCCGGCGAGTGCACGATCTGGAGGTCCTCGATGTTCACGCCGGCCTCGCTCATCGTCGAGGTGACCTCCGCGAGCACGCCGGGGCGATCGGGCACGGGGACCTGCAGGACCGCCACCCCCGCGCGCACCCTCGGTTTGGCGGCCAGCGCCAGCCTGGCCTCCTTGGCCTCGGCGAAGGCCCGCTCCACCTCGCCGGTGGAGCCCGAGGCCACGAGCGCGCGAAGGCCCGACAGGCGCTCGACGTACAGGTCGATCGCCCGCACGATCGCCTCGCCGTTCGCGACGAGGATGTCGCTCCACAGATGCGGGTTCGAGGCCGCAAGGCGCGTGAGGTCGCGAAAGCCGCCCGCGGCGAGCAGCAGGATCTCGGGCTCGCCGGACTCCTCGGTCGCGGCCAGGCCCATGAGCGCCGTCGAGGCCACCTGCGGGAGATGGCTCACCATCGCCACGAGGCGATCGTGGCGCTCGGCGTCGAGCCGCACCGGCTGGGCGCCGACCTTGCCGACGAAGGCCTCGAGCCGGCCGGCCGCCTCCTCCTCGGCATCCTCCTCGACCACCCACACGATGCCGTCGAGCAGCGACGCCGAGGCGCCCTCGGGCCCGGAGCGCTCGGAGCCACCCATGGGGTGGCCGCTCACGAATCGCTGCCGGTCCTCGGCGGAGACGGCCGATTCGACCTCGAGCTTGACATGAGACTTCACGCTCGCGACGTCGGACACGACGGCTTCCGGCGCGAGGCGCAGGGCCTCGGCCACGATCGCCGGCACCTGCGGGATCGGGGTGC
>DATBLA010000048.1:0-13077 GCA_036555645.1 Actinomycetota bacterium | reverse complement strand
GCCTCGGCGAACGTCTCCGCGACGAGCTCGGCCGCCGACTCGGCGTCGAGCGTCCGCCTCGCGAAGAACGCGAGCATCGGCTCGGCGTGCCGCTCGAACAGCACGCCGAAGACCTCCGGCTCGTGTCGCGAGCGAACGATGAGGCCGACGTCGTCGAGGTCCGTGTGCACCCCGCCCCCCGGAGAGGCTGGTTCCACTCCTCTATGCCATTCGGGCGCCGATCCGTGACACGCCAGTTGATACGCTCCCCATCCATGCCCGAGACGGCCGGCCCGCTCGAGGAGTTCCCGCGTCAGGTCGCGCGCACCCGCGGGTTCTCGCTCGGGGTCCCGCGGTCGTTCACGATCTCGCCGGACGGGGAGCGGATCGTCTTCCTCCGCTCGAAGGGCGGCGACGACCCCGTGAGCTGTCTGTGGGTATTCGACGTGGCGAGCGCGAGCGAGCGTCTCGTCTTCGATCCCGGCGCCGAGGAGGACGAGGGCGAGCTCACCCTCGCCGAGCGCGCGCGGCGAGAGCGCACGCGCGAGCAGTCGAGCGGCGTCACGACGTACGCGACCGATCGCGACGTCCGCACGGCCGTGTTCGGCGTCGGCGGGCGACTGCTCCTCGCCGACCTCGCCGAGGGCTCGACGCGCGAGCTCGATCCGCCGGGCGCGCCCGACGATCCGCGTCTCGACCCGGACGGACGCCGTGTGGCCTACGTCGTCGACGGGGCGCTGCACGTGCACGACGTCGACGGAGCCAGCCGGGTGCTCGCCGAGGACGAGGATCCGGATCGGTTCTGGGGACTCGCCGAGTTCGTCGCGGCCGAGGAGATGGATCGGCGTCGCGGGTTCTGGTGGTCGCCGGACGGCGCTCGCATCGCCGCGGCCCACGTCGACGAGCGCGAGGTCGAGGTCTGGTACATCGGCGATCCCACCGATCCGGCGGCGGCTCCCCGCGCCGTGCGGTACCCGCGGGCCGGAACGGCGGACGCGGTCGTTCGGCTGTGGGTGCTCGATCTCGACGGCGGCCGCGTCGAGGTGACGTGGGATCGCGAGGCGTTCCCCTACCTCGTTCGCGTCGACTGGGATCAGGACCAGCCGCTGACGCTGCTGGTCGAGAGCAGGGACCAGCGGTCCGCGCTCGTGCTCGAGGCCGATCCCGAGACCGGCGCGACCACCACGATCCACGAGGAGACCGACCCCGAGTGGATCGAGGTGCTCGCCGACGTCCCGACGAGGATGTCCGACGGCAGGCTCGTCACCGTCCACGCCGACCGGGAGGCCGACACGTACCGGCTCATGGTCGGCTTGGACGCCGTCACGCCGGCCGGGCTCCAGGTTCGAGCGGTGCAGTCGGCCGACGACGGGGTCCTGTTCCGGGCCTCGGAGGACGATCCGACCGAGATCCACCTGTGGCGCTGGACGCCGACCGAAGAGTGGGTCCGGCTGTCCGAACGGCCCGGCGTCCACTCGGGCGTCGAGGCGGGTGAGGTGCGCGTCCTCGTCTCCTCCACCCCGGACCGGCCGAGTTCGACCGCGACGGTCACGCGCAAGGGCGAGCCGATCGCGCAGATCGAGAACCTCGCCGAGGCTCCGGAGATCGAGGCCCGGCCGCGGTTCCTCACGCTCGGCGAGCGTCAGCTTCGAGCGGCGCTGCTCCTGCCGGGCGGCCGCGAGCCCGACGGCCCGCTCCCGGTCCTCATGGACCCGTACGGCGGACCTCGCGGCGCCCGCGTGCTGAAGAGCGGGGGGGCGCACCTCACGTCGCAGTGGTTCGCCGACCACGGGTTCGCCGTCCTCGTGGTCGACGGGCGCGGCATGGACGGTCGCGGTCCGGCATGGGATCGCGCCGTGTACCGAGACTTCTCCGTGACGCTCGACGATCAGGTCGACGCGCTCCACGCAGCCGCCTCCGAATTCGACTTCCTCGACCTGTCGCGGGTGGGGATCCGAGGATGGTCCTTTGGCGGAGAGCTGGCCGCGTTCGCCGCGCTCCGCAGGCCCGACGTGTTCCACGCGGCGGTGATCGGGGCCCCGGTCACCGACCAGCACCTCTACGACACCTTCTACACGGAGCGGTATCTGGGCAAGCCGCAGGACGAGCCGGAGGTGTACGCCCGCAGCTCGCCGATCCTGGACGCCGCCGGCCTGGAGCGTCCGGTGCTCCTCATCCACGGCCTCGCCGACGACAACGTGTTCGTGACCCACACGCTTCGGCTGTCCTCCGCGCTGTTCGAGGCGGGCCGATACCACGAGCTCGTCCTCATCCCGGACGCGACGCACCTCACGCGTTCGGCGGCCGTGACCGAGAACATCCTGCGGATCCAGCTCGACTTCCTCACGCGCACGCTCGCGCCCTGACGGCGATCCCGGAGGCGGCGAGAGCCGCTGTTACCCTGCCCGTATGCCCGTCGTCGTGCAGAAATACGGAGGAACGTCGGTCGGCTCACCCGAGCGGATCGCGCTCGTCGCCGACCGGATCGCCCGGTCGCGCGAGGCCGGCAACGACGTCGTCGTCGTCGTCTCGGCGATGGGCGACACGACCGACGACCTGCTCTCGATGGCGCAGGCGATCACGCAGGTGCCCGAGCCGCGGGAGCTCGACATGCTGCTCACCGCCGGCGAGCGCATCGCGATGTCGCTGCTCGCGATCGCCGTGAACGCGAGGGGATGCCGCGCGGCCTCGTACACGGGCTCGCAGGCGGGGATCATCACCGACACGCATCACGGCAAGGCGAAGATCGTCGAGATCCGGCCCGGGCGCATCCGTGAGTCGCTCGACGCGGGCAACGTCGTGATCCTCGCCGGGTTCCAGGGACTGTCGACGGACTACGACATCACGACGCTCGGGCGAGGCGGATCCGACACGACCGCCGTGGCGATGGCCCGGGCGCTCGGCGCCGACGTCTGCGAGATCTACACGGACGTCGACGGCGTGTTCACCGCCGACCCGAGGCTGGAGTCGGGAGCGCGCAAGATCGACGCGATCTCCTACGAGGAGATGCTCGAGCTCGCCACGGCCGGCGCGAAGGTCCTCCAACTGCGAGCCGTGGAGTACGCTCGACGACACGGAGTCCGGCTTCACGTGCGCAACGCCGTCGGCGAGGCTCAGGGGACCTGGGTGGTCGACAACGACGAAGAGGGCATGCTCGAGAGCGCGCTCATCCGCGGCGTGGCGCTCGACGTCGAGGAGGCGAAGGTCACCCTCGACGAGGTGCCGGACCGCCCCGGCGTGGCGGCCGCGATCTTCAAGGCCGTCGCCGCCGAGGGCATCAACGTCGACATGATCGTGCAGAACATCTCGCACGAAGGACGGACGGACCTCTCCTTCACCGTCGAACGTGCCGATCTCCCCAGGGTGGATGCCGTGCTGTCGGGGATCGTGGCGGACATCGGGGCGCTTCGGTACGAGACCGACGACGAGATCGCCAAGCTGTCGCTCGTGGGAGCAGGGATGAAGAGCAACCCGGGCGTGGCCGCCGACATGTTCGACGCGCTCGCCGCCGAGGGGGTCAACATCGAGATGATCTCGACGTCCTCGATCCGGATCTCCTGCGTGATCCGGGCCGCCGACGCCGAGCGGGCGGTTCGAGCCGTCCATCAACGGTTCGGCCTGACGAGTGAGACCCTGTCGGGCGAGGGGTGAGCGATGGTCGTCTGTCCCACGTGTCGTGAGATCAACGAGGAGGACCACCCGGTCTGCCAGCGGTGCGGGTCCTCGCTCGCGCCCGGCGCCGTGGCCCTGTCGCCGCGCCGGCCCGACGGCGACCGCGCTCCGATCGAGATCCGGCAGCCGACCCCTCCCTCGCGGTGGCGGCCCCTCGTGATCGTGGCGATCCTCGCGGGGTTGGTCGCCGGGTTCGGCGTCTATCTCCTCGTTCGACCGGATCCGTGCTCGGACACGAACTTCGAATCGGAGAACTTCGGATATTGCCTCCTCGTCCCCGAGGGGTGGGAGGCCGGGCCCGCGCAGTTCGGCGCCGCCGTGACGCTCGATCAGTTCGCGCCGCCCACCGGCTCCGCGACGGTCGTCGTCGAGGCGGTCGATCTCGAGACGGGGACCGCGCTCGAGCAATGGTCGGACTTCGTCCGCCAGCGCGATGAGGAGGCCGGGCTCACGCCCGGGCCGGCGAGCGAGGCCCGCCTGGACGGCGCGGACGCGCTCCAGTGGGACGTCACGGTGGTCTCCGACGCCGGAACGAGCTTCCTCATGCGTGAGGTGGTCGTCGTGCAGGGCGACGTCGGATGGCGGATCACGCTGAACGACCTCCAGGACGCGTTCGACACGAGCGCCGTCGCGTTCAACGGCATGCTCGAGTCCTGGCAGTTCCGCTGATGCGACTCGCCGTCGTCGGAGCTACGGGCGCGGTCGGCCGGACGATGCTCCGGATCCTCGACGGGCGAGCGTTCCCGGCCGACGAGCTCATCCTGCTCGCCTCCGAGCGCACGGCGGGCACGCGGATCCGCGTTCGCGGGCGGGAGCACACCGTCGAGGTCCTGACTCCGGATCGACTCGAGGGAGTCGACCTCGCGCTCAGCTCGTGCGGGAGCGCGGCGGCGAAGACCTGGATCCCCGCCGCGTCCGAGGCCGGCACCGTGTGCGTGGACAACTCGAGCGCGTTCCGGATGGAGCCGTGGGCCGAGCTCGTGATCCCCGAGGTGAACCCCGAGGCGCTCGCGTCGAGCTCGAAGGTGTTCGCCGTTCCGAACTGCACGGCCATCACGGCGCTCATGGCCATCGCTCCGCTCCACCGGGAGGCCGAGCTGCGATCGCTCACGATCTCGTCGTATCAGTCCGTCTCCGGCGCGGGCGCCAAGGGCGTCCGAGAGCTGACCGAGCAGGTCGAGAAGCTGCGCGGGATGGAGGACGACCTGGCGAACCCGGACGCGGACGCCCTTCCGGTGGGCGAGGTGTTCGGAAAGACCATCGCGTTCAACGTGCTGGCGAAGATCGACGAGTTCGATCCGGTGACGGGGTCGACGTTCGAGGAGACCAAGGTCGTCAGGGAGTCTCGCCGGATCCTCTCGCGGCCCGAGCTCGACATCACGGCGACGTGCGTCCGGGTACCGGTCGCGGTCGGCCACAGCGTGAGCATGAGCGCGACGTTCGAGCGTCCGATCGCCGTCGATGAGGCGCGCGAGATCCTGGCCCGGTCGCCCGGGATCGCGCTCCGGGACGATCCGTCGAGCGGCGTCTACCCGAGTCCGCTCGAGGCCGCCGGCACGGACGACGTCCTGGTCGGGCGGATCCGGCAGCCGGAAGGCCGCACGGATTCGCTCCTGCTGTTCGCGTGCGGCGACAACCTTCGCAAGGGCGCGGCCCTCAACGCCGTGCAGATCGCCGAGTGGCTCATCGCCCCGGCGGCGTAGTCGAGCCGCCCCGGGCACCGAGCTCTCGCCCCGGTTCTGTGATCGAGCGCTAGGTGAGGACGAAGTACAGGACGATCGCGGCGATGATCACCAGCACGATGACGATCCAGATCCACGAGCTGCTGCTGCCCCCGCCTCCGCCTCCGCCCTTTCCCTTCCTGCTCTTCGCGGCCCCAGCGGCCGCCGCCCCGGCAGCCGCGGCACCGGCCATCCCGGCGTGACCACCGCCGTCGCGGTCCCGGTCGTGGCCGCCACCTCCGCCACCACCGCCGCCGCCTCGGTCCCGGTCTCGGTCCTGAGCGCCGCCGCCGCCTTGACCGCCGCCACCTCCGGCTCCACCGGCGCCCGCGGCGCGCTGGCCACCACCACCACCGCCGCCTTGACCGCCTCCGGCTCCGCCGCCTCCGGCTCCGCCGCCTCCGGCTCCGCCAGCACCGCCGGCGCCTGAGCGCTGGCCGCCGCCGCCTTGGCCGCCGCCGCCTCCGGCCCCGCCAGCACCGCCGCCTCCGGCTCCACCGCCGCCGCCTCCGGGGCGCTGGCCTCCGCCACCGCCGCCGCGCTGGCCACCGCCTTGACCGCCGCCGCCGCCACCGGCTCCACCACCGCCGCCTCCGGAGCGCTGGCCACCGCCACCGCCGCCGCCTTGACCGCCGCCGCCGCTACCTCCGGCTCCGCCGCCGCCTGCGCGCTGGCCTCCACCACCACCGCCTTGGCCGCCGCCACCTCCGGCTCCGCCGGCGCCTGAGCGCTGGCCACCGCCGCCTTGGCCGCCGCCACCACCACCGCCGTGACCGCCGCCTCCACCTTGGTCACGATCGTGGCCGCCGCCACCACCACCGCCTCGACTATCCATGCGTCACCTCCCGACACGACACACGGCCGACAACGTCCGTTGCCTCGTCTGGGAACCAACCTAAGCACGACGGCGACCGCGGGCAAATCGCGGGTCGGTCTGGTCGCGTTCGTCAGAACCAGTCGTGCATCCACGGCGCCGGGCCCGCGAAGAGCGTGGCGAGCAACGACGCGGCGTCGGGCTCCAGCACGCCGAGGCGCACGGCGTCGAACGGCGAGAGGAACCCGCTGAACATCGACGACAGCGCCCCGATCGACGTCGGTCGGACGGTCGCACCCTCTGCCGGCTCGACCTTCACGGTCCCCTCGTCCGCGACGATGCGCCACGGACCCCGGTTGTCGGGGAAGAGGTCGTCTTCGACGGCGATGAGGGTCTCACCCGACACCGGGGGATACCCGCGCTGTTCGAACGCCGCCGGGACGTCGAGCAGTCGCAGCATCCACCGAAACGTCCACACGTGGCGGACCAGCTGGTCGTCGACGAGATACTCGAGCGGATGGGTCTGCGGGCCGGGGGACCGGAGCGACGCGCCGATCCCGCGAAAGCCGCGGAAGTAGGCGACGAGCGACTCGAGGCCCTCGCGCGAGCTCGCCACCAACTGCTTGCACTCGATGTCGTACCCGAACTCGAGCTCGGGAGCGTCGGACTGCGTGAACGAGGCGTAGGCCTCGATCGTTCCCGACGTGCCGCGGGCGACGATGGCACGGTGAACGTCGTCGGACCATCCCGGTCCCAGGATCCGGTCGGGCCACCAGTCCTCCTCGTCGGAGTCGATCGGGCCCGTCTGCTCGCGGATCGATGCGCGGTAGCACGCGCGGACGCCCTCGAGGTCGCGCTCGCGCTCGAGCTCGACGACCTCGAGTGAGGACTCGACCGAAGGAAGATCGGCGAGCGCGATCTCGTGCTTCGTGTACGTGCCGGCGAGCTCGTAGCCCAGGCGCCGGTACGGTCGGATCGTCGCCGGGAACAACGCGCTGATCGGCTGGCCTGTGCCGAGGGCGTCGATCAGCAACGCGGTGACGGCCTTCGTCGCGAGCCCCGAGCCGCGGTGCTCCGGCAACGTCCCCACGCCCCAGATGCCGCTCATCCCGATGTCGGTGCCGCCGAAGCGCTGGCGGAAATCGCGAGCGCCTGCCGTCGCGACGACGCGACCGTTCTCCACGGCGCAGCGCATCCGGGAGATCGGCAGCCAGGCAATGCGCTCCTCGCGGTGGGCATTGCCGAGGTTCAGCGCGGTGCGGAGCACGTCGAAGACCTGCTCGCGATGCTCCTCGCCCGGCGTGACGATCTCGATCATCGAACGAACGGGCACCCGCACGGCAACGAGCCGCACCGTGGGCACCCGCGCGCGTAGCGCCCCATCGCCTGCTCGAGGTCGACACCCGTCAGGTTCGCCAGCGACATGAGCCAGGCGAGCACGTCGGAGAACTCGTGCTCGAGCTCGGCATCGTCACGGCCGCGGAGGGCCTTGGCGAGCTCGCCGACCTCCTCGGTGAGCCAGCGGAACGTCGCGTCCGAACCTCGCTGCGTGTCGCGTTCGATGTAGGTGTCGCGCAGGACACGCTGCATCTCGGAGACCTGCATCAGGTGGCCGAGTCTATCGGTCTCGCGTCGGGGATCCGCCGACCGGTCTCGCGTCGGGGATCCGCCGACCGACGATCGCGAGCGCGCAGGCCGCCACGAGGCCGATCGCGAACGCGCCCGCCAGACCCGCCTCGAGCGAGATCGTTCCGGCATCCGAAAGCGCCACGCTCGCGTTCGCGAGGCCGGCGCCGACCCCGACGCCGAGGAAGTCCATGAGGATCATCGACGACAGCTCGCCGGCCTCGCGTCCCTCGGCGGCCTCGTCCATGACCGACAGCGGGATCGTCGGGAAGACGATCCCCATCCCGAGCCCTCCGAGCGCCCACCCGACGTAGACGACCACGACCGGAACCTCGGGGATCAGGCCCGATGCCACGAGCGCGGTGCCCGCGGCGATGATGAGGGCCCCGAGGGTCGTGAGCGCTCGGGCCCCTCGAACCGAGACGTTGCGCGACTCCCACCAGCTCCCGGTCGCCCACGTGATGCTCGCCGTCGTGATGACGAAGCCGGCCACTCCGAGCGAGAGGCCGCGCACCGTCGTCAGCATGAGCGTGAGGTAGGCGTCGACGGCCAGGAACGCCGCCGATGCCAGGAACGCGGCGATCGCCGCGGCGGGCAGGCCGGGCCGGGCGAGGAGCGTCCCTCGAGGCGTGATCCGGACGAGCGCCGGCAGCCCGATCGCCAGCCCGAGCGGGAGGAGGATCGCCGTCGCCCAGGTGATCCGCGTGAGCCCGGCCAGGAACAGCCCGGTGCCGAGCATGAGTAGCAGGCTCGGAAGGATCGGGAGCCGCTCGCCGTCGTTCGAGCGCTCGACCGACCCGAGCGAGGTCATGACGAGCAGGGTCCCGAGCACGATGAGCGGGATCGGGCCCAGGAACGCCCAGCGCCAGCCGACCGTCACGGCGAGCAGGCTGCCGATCGGTGGGCCGAGGAGCCCGGGCAGGATCCACATCGACGCGAGCAGCGCCATCACGCGGGGCCGGATGTCGCCCGGGTAGGTCTTCGCCACCGCCGAGAGCGACACCGTGTACAGGCCCCCGCTCCCGATGCCCTGCACGAACCGCCCCATGACGAGGACGAGCATCGACGGCGCCGACGCGGCGATGAGCAACCCGACCACGTAGACGAGGACCGATCCGGCGAGCACCGGCCGAGGTCCGAGCCGGTCCGTCAACTGGCCGGCGATGGGCACGGTCGCGAGCGACGCGAGGGTGAGCGCGGCGAACGACCACCCGTACAGCGACAGGCCCCCGAGGTCGCGCTCGACCGCCGGAAGGATCGTCGTGACGACGAGCGCCTCCATCGCGACGAGCGCCTCCAGCAGCAGGAGGCCGGCCGTCATCCGGCCACGGGCTCCCTGGAAGACGGCCCGCCACGGTGGCGGGACGGGGACGATCTGCGGCGGGCTCGCCATCGGGCAAGCCTAGCCACGCACGGCTGTCGCCGGAGTTGTCTACCGAGCGGTAGAGAGGCATAATCTGCCGCGTGGTAGAGAATGCCGCGGCCCCGCGGAGGTCACGTTCGACCTCGCTCGCCCGCAGGCTCGCCGGGATGAACGTCCTGGTGACCGGCGTGACCGGCTTCCTCGGGCAGGCCGTCTTCGAGCGGCTCCTGCTCGACTTCTCGAAGACCCGGATCACGCTCCTGGTCCGCCCCCAGCTCGGCTCGTCGGGCCGGGACCGCGTCGAGTCGCTCATGGGCCGGCCGACGTTCACCACGCTTCGCGACCGGGTCGGGTTGGAAGGTCTCCGGTCGATGCTCGACGAGCGCGTCACCGTGATCGACGGCGACTTCTCTCGCGAGATGCCGGAGCTGCCCTCGGATCTGGACATCGTCATGCACTGCGCCGCGACGGTCGCGTTCGACCCGCCGATCGACGAGGGCTTCCAGACGAACCTCATCGGGGCGCAGCGCCTGTACGAGGGGGTGCTCGCGACGAACGAGCGGCCGCACCTGGTCCACGTCTCGACCGCGTACGTCGCGGGGGTGCGCAAGGGCGTCATCCCGGAGGCCACGCTCGATCACCGGGTCGATTGGGAGGCCGAGGCCGAGCTCGCCCTGCGGGCCCGCGAGGATGTCGAGGCGGCAAGCCGCAAGCCGGAGATCCTCGACGCGTTCCTGCGGAAGGCTCGGAGCGAGCACGGCCGAGCCGGGCCGCTGTCGGTGGCCGACGACGCCGAGGAGCGCCGGAAGTCCTGGGTGACGAAGCGGCTCGTCCAGTACGGGCGGGCCCGGGCCCAGACGCTCGGATGGCCGGACAACTACACGTTCACGAAGGCGATGGGGGAGCGAGCCGTCGAGACGCTCGCGATGGAGCGCGGGGCGCCGCTGTCGATCGTTCGGCCGTCGATCATCGAGTCCTCGCTCGAGCACCCGTTCCCGGGATGGATCGAGGGGTTCAAGATGGCCGAGCCGATCATCCTGGCGTACGGGCGCGGGACGATCCCCGAGTTCCCGGGCATCCCCGAGGGCATCGTCGACATCATCCCGGCCGATTTCGTCGTGAACGCGATGCTCGCGGCCGCGGCGGCTCCGCCCGAGCCCGACCGGCCCGCCTACTACCACGTCTCGTCGGGTGCCCGAAATCCCTTGCAGTACAAGGGCCTGTACGAGTACGTGAAGGAGTACTTCGAGCGCGATCCCCTGCCTCAGGCCGGACGCGGTGAGGTGAAGGTGCCGGAATGGACCTTCCCCGGCAACCTGCGCGTCGAACGGCTCCTGCGCACCGCCGAGCGGGCGGTCGACCTCGCGGACCGGGTCGTCACCCACCTGCCGAAGTCGAAGACGATGCGCGACCTCGTGACGCGCGTGGACCGCGACAAGGGGCGGGTCGAGTTCGTCCGCCGGTACTCGGACCTGTATGGCGCCTACACGGAGGCCGAGGTCATCTACACGGACGACCGGACCGTCGAGCTGTTCGGCACCCTGTCAGCGGCCGACCGAAAGCGCTTCCCGTTCGACTCCGCGGCCATCGACTGGCGCCACTACCTCCAGGACGTGCACTGCCCGGCCGTGACGGCGGGCCTGCGTGCGCTGTCGGGGGCGCGAACGAAACCGCAGGTGCGGATCCGCGAGCGGGAGCACCTCGTCCTCGCGCTGTTCGACATGGAGGGGACGATCCTGCCCTCCAACGTCGTCGAGTCCTACGTGTGGTCGAGGATGGCCGACCTGCCGTGGGATCGATGGCCCGACGAGCTCGCGAGCGTGTTCTCGCGGATCCCCTCCTACCTCATGGCCGACCGACGGGACCGGGGCGAGTTCCTGCGCACGTTCTTCCGCCGCTACGAGGGCGCGAACGCCGCCGGGATCGACCGGCTCGTCGAGGAGGTCGTCTCGGACTTCATGCTCCAGAAGGTCTCGGCCGCGGCGATCCGGCGCATCCGCGACCATCGCGCCGCCGGCCATCGCACGATGATGATCACGGCGGCGGCCGAACCGTTCGTCCGGCCGCTCGCGCCGTTGTTCGACGAGGTCATCGCCGCCAAGCTCGAGGTTCGCGACGGCGCGTACACGGGCTATCTCGCCGAGCCGCCCCTCGTCGGCGAGGCGCGGGGCGCATGGTTGCGTCGGTACGCGGAGCTCGAGGGCGCGGACCTGAAGTCCTCGTACGCCTACGCGGACAGCCACTCGGACCTCGCGTTGCTGCGCGCCGTCGGCAACCCGGTCGCCGTGAGCCCGGACGCCGCCCTGCTTCGCGTTGCCAAGCGTCGACGCTGGCCGATCGAGGAGTGGCGGATGGCGGGCGGAATGCCCCGCGTGCGATTCCCGAAGCCGGCGATGCACTGATGACGACCCAGGCCCTCGAGCTGTACCGCTCCGCCCCGCGCTACCTGACCGCGCGCGCGGTCGGCGACAGGGTCCCCGGCCTGCTGAGCGGCCCGCTCGCGCCGGTCCGGCTCGTCAACCGCAAGGACGCGCAGCCGCTCGGGCCCGGCTGGGGTCGCGTCCGGCCGCATCTGTCCGGCATCTGCGGCTCGGATCTGGCGACGCTCGGCGGCAAGTCCTCCTTCTACTTCTCGCCGCTCGTGTCGCTGCCGTTCGTTCCCGGCCACGAGGTGGTGGGCGAGCTGCTCGACGACGTCGACGACCTCCCACGCGGCACGCGCATCGCGCTCGAGCCCTCGTTGACGTGTCTCGCTCGCGGGCTCGACCCCTGCCCGAACTGCGCCGAGGGCCTCACCGGCCGGTGCGATCGCGTCACGACCGGCCACGTGAGCGCCGGCCTGCAGACCGGCTACTGCGCCGACACCGGTGGCGGCTGGAGCAAGATGTTCGTCGCGCACCGGTCGCAACTGCACCCGTTGCCGGACGAGCTCTCGGACTCGAAGGCCGTCCTCGTCGAACCGCTCTCGTGCGCGGTCCACACCGCGCTTCGAGCCGCGCCCGAACCGAACGCGACCGTCGTCGTCATCGGCGCCGGCACGGTCGGCGTCCTCACGCTGCTCGCGCTCAAGGAGCTGACGAAGGCGGGCCCGATCGTCGTGGTCGCCAAGCACGCTCGCCAGCGGGAATGGGCCGGCTCGTTCGGGGCGACCGAGATCGTCGAGCCGACCGAGGCCACGAACGCCGTTCGCCGGGCGACGCGCGCGATGAAGCTCCGGCCCGAGCGCGGAGCGCCGTTCCTGCTCGGCGGCGCGGACATCGCGATCGACTGCGTCGGCAGTCGCAGCTCCCTGAACCTCGCGCTGCGCGTCACCCGCGCCGGGGGCCGCGTCGTCGTGAGCGGCATCCCGACCGAGGGCGCGGATCTCACCCCGCTCTGGTTCCGCGAGCTCGAGCTCGTGGGCGCCTACACCGGCGGCTACGAGACCATCGGCAAGGGCAAGACCAAGGAACGCGTGCACAGCTTCGATCTGGCCACGCGGATCGCCGTGGAGAACCCGATCGAGGGCATCGTGGGCGCGACCTACCCGCTGCGACGCTGGCGCGAAGCGATCGACCACGCGCTCGGCGCAGGCAAGCTCGGAACGCTGAAGGTGGCGTTCGATCCCCGACTCGACTGACCGAAGGAGACACGACCGACATGGCGCGACCGGGTTTCGTCCTCGAAGTCGACGAGCGCACCCCGCCGCTCCTCGTCCATCAGGGCGAGGGGTTCCGGCTCCAGAAGTTCCCGCTCGGGACGCGCGTCATCTACGCGCCGGACTCGCTCCCGAAGCTCCGGGGGCTGCGGAACCACATCCGGCACGCGCTCGAGCACCCGCACGATTCGGAGCCGCTGCGCGAGCTGCTGAAGCCGGGGATGAAGCTCACGATCGCGATCGACGACATCTCGATCCCGCTGCC
>DATBLA010000047.1:0-10282 GCA_036555645.1 Actinomycetota bacterium | reverse complement strand
CCGCTGATCGTGTCGTTGTCCGGGCCACCGAGGATGTCGTCGTCTCCGCCTCCGCCCTCGACCACGCCGCCACCGCCCCCGGTGCAGATGACGTCGTTGCCACCGTTCCCGAAGATCGTGTCCGAGCCCTCCCCACCGTGGATGACATCACGGCCGGGGGTCCCTTGAAGGAAATCGGCTCCTCGCGTGCCCGGGATCGTGACGGTCTCCGTGAGGCAGATCTGACCGGCGAGCGAGGCCGGAATCGCGAGCAGGAGTCCGCTGCCGAGAGCGAGCGCGAAGACGCCGGCCGCGCGTCGATGATGTGTACGCATGGAGCATCCCTCCCGCGCGCCATCGTGCTCCCCGCGACGACGCCCGCAACCCGGATCAGCGGTTGCGACGCGTGACGTAGTCGCGAACGACGAACTCGCCGATCTCGCGTTCGTCCATCAGGAAGATCCGCCCCGACGTCAGCTCGGCGAGGCGTTCCATGAACCGGATGAGTCCCGGTGAGTCCTCGAGCATGAACACGTTGAGCGTGACGCCGGCCCTCGACAGCCGCGCCGCCTCGGCGAGCGTGAGCCGGATCGTCTTCGGGATCGGCGGCCACGAGAACATCGAGCGCTCCCCTTCCAGGTGCGCCGTGGGCTCGCCGTCGGTGACCATGATCACCTGGCGCGTCGCCCTCGGGTGCTGGGCGAGGAGCCGGCCGGCCAGGTTGAACGCGTGCTGCATGTTCGTCCCGTACACCCGCTCCCAGCCTGCGGCCGTCAGATCCGTGGGCTCCATACGCCGCGCGTAGTCGCTGAACCCGACGAGGTACAGCGTGTCGTGCGGGTACCGGCCCTCGATGAGGGCGTGCAGCGCGAGCGCCATCCGCTTCGCGTGGACGAAGTGGCCACGCAACGGCATCGAGAACGACAGGTCGAGCAGGAGCGCGGTCGCGGTCTCGGTGCGCTGCTCGGCCTCGACGAGCTCGAAGTCGTCGGGCTCGAGGCGAACCCGCTGCCCCGCGCCACCGCGGAGCACCGCGTTGAACACCGTCCGCTGGACCGCGATCTGCCCCGAGTCTCCGAACCGCCAGGGCCGGGTGGCGCCGGTCGGCTCGGACAGCCCACCGGGGTCGCGTGCCTCGTGCACGCCCTCGCGATCCCGCCGCAACTGCTCGAACACGCGAAGCAGCGCCCGCTCACCGAGCTTGCGCGCACCCTTCGGCGTGACCTCGAGGCGGCCACCGACGCGGCTCACGAGGCCGGACTCCTCCAACACCCGCTCGATCTGCTTCAACCGGCGGAGGTCTCGGACGGCCTCCTCGCCGAGCGAGCGGCGGAGCGCCTCCTCGTCCACGTCCTCGATCGAGGCTCCGGGGTACTCGCCCTGGAGCGCGCGATCGAGCTCCTCGATGTCGTGCAGGCGTTCCATCGCGTCCACGGTCGCCGACAGCGGAAGCGGCTCGTCGCCGCCGGCGAGCGATGGCTCGCCCCACGGCATCTCCGGGAACATCGAGGCGAGGTTGGCACCCAGCCGGTCGACCTCGAACGCGAGGTCCATGTCCTGCATGACCTGCTCGGCGAGCGCCCGGAGCTCGGCCCGCTGCTCCGGCGACATCGAGGCGAGCAGGCGCGACATCGCGGCCATCCGCGCGGCCATCTGCTCCAGGAGCTCGTCGAGCGTTCGCGGGTTGCCCGGGAACAGGTCCCCGTAGCGATCCATGAACGTGTCGAACTCCTCCGGCTCGCCGCGCTCTCGCCGCTCGATCATCTGGTTCAGCTCGGCGAGCGCGTCGCGGAACCGCGCGAGGTCCTCTGGCGACATCGACCGGAGCCCCTCGGCCATCGAGCGGAAGTACGCGCCCATCACCTGCTCGCGCAGGTGCTCCATGAGCTCGTCGAACGCCCGCTGGGCCCCCGGATCGACGAACCGGTAGTCGGTGAGCTCGCGGATGCGGCCCGGCACGTCCGGCGCGAGGGCGTCGAGGAACGCCTCGCGCGCCCGCGCGTCGTCCTCGGCGCGGAACGACAGCGCGGATCGCTCCCGATCGAGGATGTCGTCGAGGCGCTCGCGAAGCTCCTCGAGCGGACCCGAGAGGTTCAGTGCGTTCTGTTCCCGGGCGCGACGCTCGCGCAGCCGGGCCCGAAGCGCGTCGAGGCCGCCGACGCTTCCCCGCATCCCCCGCCGCATGAGCCTCGAGAGCGCTCCCTCGGCCCCACCACCGCTCAGGATGTCCTCGGACAGCTCGTCGAGCAGGTCGGACGCCGCCACGTCGGGGCCGAGCGGATCCTGCGTGTCGTCCCAGCGCGAGTACCGGAAGCGCACGGATCAACCCTACGTCACGGCGGCGATCCGGCGGCGGCCGGTGAATCCGACGCCCGGATCAGCCGATGCCGAGGCCCGTCATGAGCGCTCGAAGCGACAGACCGAAACAGATGAACGACGCGAGCGCGAACGGGATCCAGGGCCGTTCGCGAAACGGCTCCTCACGGGCGAGGAGATGCCCGATGGCGAAGATCACGATCGGACCGAATCCGTACACGTAGTGGAGCCAGGTGCCGACCTCGCGACCCAGCACGAGCAGCACGACGCCGACGAGCGCCTGCGCGATCGCGATCACCTGGGCGGCCACGAGCCAGCGCCAGAACCAGTCGCCGGCCTGCCGGCGCGAGATCCACAGCACCAGCCCGAAGATCCACCCGATGGCGAACACGCCGACGACGAGGTAGCCGAGGAATCGATGGAGCTCGGACACGGCGGCCGAATCCTACGGGCTCGACTTCGGGTCCACCGGCCCGGTCGCTAGGAATCGACCTCCGCCGAGCGGTAGCGATTGGAGCCCGGACGGCCGGACGCGTCCTTGTTGAGTCTCCGCGACAGATGCAACCCCTCGAGGGCGAACTCGATGGCCGACGCCGCGGCGCCCGGCGATTCCTCCTCGACGCCGAGCCGCTCCAACAGCTTCGACAGGCCTCGCAGCTCACCGAACTGCCCTAGGAGATCGGCCGCCGGCTGGAGATCGGACGTCTCGGCCTCGAACCCCTGCGCGAAGCGACCGAGGATCGGCTGGAAGTCGAACCCGCCGAGGCGCCGCCGAAAGACCTCGAGCTCCGACGTCTTCAGCGCGCGGGCGAGGATCTCGTCCTCCCGACCCTCCTCGATCGTGTCGAACTCGACCCGTCCGATGCTGGCCTCGAGCACGGCCGGCAGATCGCAGACGCGCGGCACGGCCTCGGACTCGCCGGTCCGGGCGGCGCGACGAACCGCGGCGGCGGCGAGCGTCTCGAGATTGCCGATCGAGTACCGAACGCTGACACCGCTCCGCTGGTTCACATGGGGCGAGCGGCGCAGCTCGCCGGTGAGCGCTGCGAGGATCTCCTTCATGTAGACCGGAACCCGAAGCGGGATGTCGCCGGCGGGCGGCCTCGCCTCCTGATCCATGATCGCGATCTCGTCACGCGCGCTCTCGGGATAGTGCGTGCGGACCTGGGTGCCGAACCGATCCTTCAGCGGCGAGACGATGCGACCGCGGTGCGTGTAGTCGTCCGGGTTCGCGGTGGCGACGAGCAGGAGGTCGAGCGGCAGCCGGATCCGATAGCCGCGGATCTGCACGTCCCGCTCCTCGAGGATGTTGAACAGGGCGACCTGGATCCGTTCGGGCAGATCGGGGAGCTCGTTGATCGCGACGATCCCCCGGTTCGTGCGCGGGATCATCCCGTAGTGGATCGTGAGCTCGTCGGCCAGGTAGCGGCCCTCGGCCACCCGGATCGGGTCGACGTCCCCGATGAGATCGGCCACGCTCGTGTCGGGGGTCGCGAGCTTCTCTGCGTACCGGTCCTCGCGGCCGACCCACCGCAGCGGGACGGCGCCCCCGTCTTCCGCCACCAGCGCCCGGCACCGAACGCAGATCGGCCGATACGGGTGGTCGAGGATCTCGCATCCCGCGATCGCGGGGACCTCCTCGTCGAGCAGGTCGACGATCTGGCGGATCAGACGCGTCTTCGCCTGGCCCCGCTCGCCGAGCAGGATGAGGTCGTGCCCCGCGAGGATCCCGCGTTCGAGGACCGGCACCACGGACTCGTCGAACCCGACGACCTGCGGGAACAGCCGGTCCCGCGAGCGCAGACGAGCGAGCAGGTTCGCCCGCAGCTCCTCCTTGAGGCTCCGATCCGGATAGCCGGACCCGCGGAGCTCGGCGATCGTGGCGGGCATCGCCATCGGAACCAGCCTATCGAGTCCGCGCGAACCCGGTTCCTACGCGACGACGCGGACGGCGTACTCGCTGCCGAACCGCCGCTCGACGAGCCGCCGCCCGATCTCGGCAGAGACGACGAGCAGCATCGAGGCGACGAGGATCACGGAGGACACCGCGAGCATCTGCGGCAGCTGGCTGGGAACCCGGAGCTGCGCGAACAGGTACACGGGCCACGTCGTCTGCGTCCCGGCGAGGAAGGAGGCGATCGCGAACTCGTCGAAGGACAGCGTGAACGCGATGAGGAACGACGAGACGAGCGCGGGCGCGAGCAGCGGCAGCGTCACGCGGCGGAACGTCTCCCACCCTCCGGCTCCCAGGTCGTGCGCGGCCTCGTCGAGCGTCGTGCTCAGGCGTTCGAGCAGGGGCAGGGTCGTGAGCATCGTGTACGGCAGCGAGACGACGACGTGCCCGATGACGACGGAGTGCAATCCCAATCCGATGAAGTACCCCGTCGTGTTCGCGAGGAAGCGATCGGTGGCCGTGAACAGCACGAGCAGGGAGATGCCGAACACGAGGTACGGGACCACGAGCGGCGACAGGAACAGGGCCGACGCCGCCGACTTGCCGACGAAACGGCGGCGGACGAGGGCGAAGGAGGCCAGCACGCCAAGGGTCACGGCAATGGTGCTCGACACGAGCGCGACGATCAGGCTCCGTTCGAGCGCCCCGACGAGCAGCGGGTTGCCGATGGCCCGCCGGTACCACTGCGTCGTGAACCCCTCGAGCGGGAACGACACGTCGCCCACGTTGAAGGAGAAGAGCGCCAGGATCGCGATCGGCAGGTAGAGGAACAGCACGAGCAGCCCGAACGCCACTCGGAGCAGTCGTTTCGCTCCCGGAGAGATCGCGGCGTCCACTCAGGCCGCCGTCGTCCGGACCTGGAGGAACCGCCCGAACACCGCCATGAGCGCCGCGACGACGACGAGCAGGAACAGCGCGAGCACGGAGCCCGTCTGCCAGTCGAGACCGCGAGTGAACAGGTCCTGGATCGCGTTCCCGAACATGTAGCCGCTCGTGCCGCCGACGAGCGACGGGGTGACGAACTCGCCGATCGTCGGGATGAACACGAACAGGAAGGCAGCGATGACCCCGGGCAGGCTCAACGGCAACGTGATGCGGACGAACGTGCGCCACCGGCTCGCGCCGAGATCGCCGGCCGCCTCCAGGAGGCTCCGATCCATGGTGTCCAGGCTCACGAAGATCGGGAGGGCGACGAAGGGGATCCAGACGTACGCCAGGACGAGCATGACCGTGAACTGGCTGTAGAGGAGCCACGTGATCGGGTCGTCCGGCGAGCGCACGTGGGCCCACGACAGGAACGAGTTGATGACGCCCGTGTCGCCCAGGATCACCTTCCACGCGAGCACACGCAGCAGGAAGCTCGTCAGGAACGGGACGACGATGAGGAGCAGGAGGACGTACTTGCGCTTGCCGGCGCACAACGCGAGGAAGTAGCCGATTGGGTACGACAGGAGCACGACGATCGCGGAGACGGTCAGGGACATCCGGATCGACTTCCAGAACAGGCCGAGGTAGATCGATCCCCCGCCGAGGAACCGGCCCCAGTCCTCGAACGAGAGCACCCCCTCGTCCGTCGGGAACAGCGCGACGCCTCCCACGCTGTACGCCGCGATGAAGACCACCGGGACGACGAAGAACAGGACGAGCCACAGGAGCGGACCGCCGAGCAATCCGGCCGTCGCGCGCCGGTCGCGGCGCCGCCAGGCCCGCTCGGCGGCCGCTGCCTGCGTCGTCACGCGCCCAGCGCCCCCGGAGCGCCCTCGAGCGTCAGGACGCCAGGACCTCGCTCCAGTACTGCTGGTAGACGTCGCGGCGCGCGATGTAGGACTCGGGCACGGCCCTAGGGGGGTCGAGCACGGTCGGATCGTCCAGCCCGAGCGCATCGACGACGGCCGGCGAGACGACCGCCAGGTCCGCCGTCGTGTTCGTGTGGCCGTAGTAGTAGTAGCCGAGCAGGAACTCGGCGGCTTTCTTGCTCGCCCATGCGTCCACGTACGCGTGCGCGTGCCGGTAGTTCTGGCTCTCGGCGAACAGCCCCATGCCGCACACCCAGGACACGCGGCCCTCTTTCGGCTCCATGTAGAGGAAGTTCATCCCTCGGCCGTCCGCGTAGCCGACGGTGTCCGGCCACGAGTAGCCGATCCAGACCTCCTCGCGCTTGAACGACTGCCAGAAGTCGAAGGACTGGTTCCACATGTACTTCACGAGCGGCTTCTTCTCGACGAGGAAGTCTCGCGCGGTCGCCAGCTCGTCATCGGTCATGTTGAACGGGTCGGGCACGCCCTGGTACAGGCCGGCGATGTACATCATGTTCGAGGTGTCCACCCACGCGATCTTCTGCGCATACCGCTCGTCGAACAGGATGCCGAACGACTCCTCCTCGGGCTCGACGTGATCGAGGTTGACGAGGGGCGCGATGAACCCCCAGTCCAGCGGGATGAAGTACTGCTGCCCGTCGATCACGCCGGACTGAGTCAGCCGAGGGTCGAGGTTCGCGAAGTTCGGGATGAGCGAGGTGTCCCACGGCTGCACGACGCCGAGATCGACGTAGTCCCGGTACTTGTACCCGCACGGATGGACGACGTCATAGCGAGCGCCGGCCGCGATCTCCGTGTATCCGGCATCGTCGTTCTCGAACAGGACGAACGTCGGCGTGTCGCCCGTTGCGGTCTCGTAGTCCTGCCAGAGGAACTCCTTCTCCTCATCCGGATAGAAGTCCCCGTTTCCGTACCCGCTCCAGTCCATGACCTGCAGGCCGCCCGGCTCCTCCTCGATCGGTGGATGCACGACGGGCTCCCCGCCCGTGCCCGTCTGGGCTCCGCCTGCGTCCTCGGCCGCCTTCTGGCACGCCGCGAGGGCGGCCGCGCCGATCGTCGTCATCCCCGCCATGCGCATGAACCCGCGACGGTTCACGCGCTCCGAGAGGATCCGGTCGATGTCGAACCCGTTCACGTCATCCCTCCCCTACGTCCCCATCCCCGAGCAAGATGGCCCCGTATCATGCGCCGAACGCCGGGCCCGCGCTACTTGCTCGGAGGTGAACCGCTGAAACCCAGGTGGGCGACGCTCGCCGTCGTCCTCGCGACGGCCGGCGCAGCGTGCGCCTCGACGGCGGAGTCTCCGGATCCTCCCGCGCCGGTCCCGGCCGGTGCGCTTCCGGGGAACCCACAGGAGGTCGTCGTCATCGACGCCGCCGCCCTGGCGAGTGACGCCGAGGATGCCCCCGGCCTGCTGGACCTGCTCGAGGACGCGGGGTTCGTGATCGGCACCGAACGCCGCTTCAGTCAGGCGATGCCGGGACGGCGCACGATGCGGGCCCGCGTGCTGCACTTCGACGACCCGGCGGGCGCCCGCCGCTACCTCGAATGGCTCGAGGAGCACGCCGACGAGGTCATCGGCGAGGCGGAGGCCGGCGAGCCGCTCGAGCGACCGGACGCGGCGCTCTACGTGCACGAACCGAACGCGTGCTGCGCGGGGGACAGCCGCGTCGCCCTCGTCGCATGGAGCGACGGAGCCGTCGTCGTGACGCTCGAGGTCGGCGGTCCGGCCACGCAGGTCTCCGACCTGCCCGGGCTCGCGGCGCGGCTCGACGAGGCCGTGGGAAGCGCCTGACCGGTCGTCCCTATGCTGTGGCCGGCGAGAGCGGCCGATCCTCCATCAACGCGAGGTTGTTCCCGTCCGGATCCGTGAAGAACGCCATGAGGAGCTCGGAGTCCTCGGTCCGGTTGATCATGTGGGGACGGCCTGCGAACTGGATGCCGCGCTCGCCGAGCGTCGCGTAGGCCTCGTCGATGTCGCCGACCCGAAAGTACAGGACCGGGTTCGAGCGGAACCGCGGCGACTCGGGCTGGCCCAGGTACAGCCGCACGCCGTCGCAGTCGAAGAACGCCATCGGCTGGCCTGGGACGCGGAACAGGAACCTCATCCCGAGCACATCCCGGTAGAACTCGACCGACCGATCGACGTCGGTCACGCTGACATGGATCTGGCCGATCGGCCCCAACCCCTCGAACGCCATGGCTCGTCTCCTCTCGCGATCAGGCGATCCTCGACGCCAGCATCGCCGCCGCAACCAGCGGGACGCCGAGTGACAGCCAGCGGAGCGCGCCCTCGGGCGCACCTCGAAGCGTGGAGGCGTCGATCGGTTCGCGGGTTCCCTCCGTGGTCTCGAGCTCGCCCGAGACGCTGAGGACGGACCGGCGGAGCCGTCGCACGGGCGTCGAGAGCACGCGCTGGGCCTCGGAGAGCACCGCACATGCGGCGGCCGCGAGGACGGCCTCGACGCGGATCGTCCCGGTCTGCGCGAAGTACGCCGTCAGCGCGGGGAACGCCCCCCATGCGACCGCGAACCACAGGTTCGAGTGGAACGTCCCCCCGAACAGCTCGAGGTTGTACGCAACGACGATGAACACGCCAGCGCCGATGAACGCCCACAGCCACGGCGAGACCTCGATCGCTCCGTGGATCCCGAGAGCTACCGCCCCCACGAGCCCGACGACGGCGATCGTCCACAGGATCGCGTCGGGGATCCGGGTTCGGAGGGGACGGCCGTTCAGCTCGTCGAGGGCGTGCGCCGCCAGACCCATCGCGAGGAAGAACGCGACGAGCGTCTCGGCCAGCCAGCCGAGGTCGACCGTCGGCGCGAGCGAGGCGCCGATGACGACGTAGGACAGATGCCAGACCGTGTACGGCGGATGAAGCAACGTCCAGTAGTCACGCCAGCCGCCGGGCGAGAGCGCGTAGAACGCGGGGCGCTCGGACGCCTCGGCCACGATCAGCTCGTCCTCGGCTCGCTCGCCTCGAGCACCGGCGTCGACTTCACCGCCCAGGTCACGACCGCGGCGCCGTTGCTGAGCAACTTCGTTCGCACGCGCCGCATCCCCGCCTCCTGCCACCAGCGAACCTGGACCGGGAGCGGATAGCGGCGAACGAACTCGGCGATGCTGCGGGGGAGGAACCGGGCCGTCCGCGACCACGCGGGCGACGCGACCCAGCTCACGGCCGGCACGAGCGTCGACGTGTAGGCGACCCAGCCGGCGCGCGTCCACGATTCGGGCGGCACGTGGAACTCGAGGGACGCCATGACGCCGCCGGGCCGGAGCACGCGGGCGAGCTCGGCGACCGTGGCCTTCGGATCCTCGACGTAGCGCAGCAGGTACGTGAACGTGACCGCGTCGAAGGCCTCATCGGGGAAGGGCAGCGACTGGGCCTGTCCGAGCACGAACCGGATGCGTTCCTGCATCCCCCGTGCCTCGACCGCGAGCTTGCCGCGCTCGACCATCGCTCGGCTCTGGTCCAGACCGACGACGCGGACGTTCCTTCGCGCCAGCTCCCGAGCCACGAGGCCCGTGCCCGTTGCCACGTCGAGCACCCACGCGCCGGGGATCGCGTTGACCTTCGAGGCGAGGAACCGCCGCCACCTCGGGTCCTGGCCGAAGGACAGCACCGCGCCCATCCGGTCGTACTCGGGCGCGATCCCGGCGAACAGGCGTTGCGCGTGACGCGTCCGTTCGGGGTCCATGACGCCTGAGCCTACCGGCGACACACCGACGCGGCCGTGCTAGGAGCTCGCGAGCAGTTCCCGGATGCCGGTGACGTCCTCCAGGAGGTCATCGGGGGCCGGGGTCTTCGCGAGGTCCGACGGGCGGAACTTCCCGGTCCGCACGAGGGCGCCCCGGATGCCGACGGCCTGGGCACCGTGCACGTCGCTCTCGATGTCGTCGCCGACCATGAGCGCCCGCTCGCGTGGAACGCCGAGCACGTCCAGGGCGGCATCGAAGTACAGGCCGGTGGGCTTGCCGCAGATGACCGCGGTCTGCCCGGTCGCCTCTTCGAGTCCCGCGATGTAGGCACCGCCGTCGAGCTCCAGCCCCTCGCTCGTCCTCCAGAACAGGTTGCGGTGCATGCCGACGAGCGCGGCACCGCCGTCCATGAGGCGACGAAAGATCCGGTTCATCGTCGCGTACGTGAAGTCGTCGCTCGCCCCGCCGAGCACGACGACGTCCGCCTGCTCGATGTCGACGAGCTCGATGC
>DATBLA010000046.1:0-5912 GCA_036555645.1 Actinomycetota bacterium | reverse complement strand
GCGCGCTCGTGAGCCGACCGGAGATCGTGTTCGCCGACGAGCCGACGGGCAACCTGGACTCGAAGGCGGGTCACGAGCTGCTGACGTTCCTGCAGAGCGCGGTGAAGGATCACGGACAGACGATCGTCATGGTCACGCACGACGCGAGCGCCGCGAGCTTCGCCGACCGGATCGTCTTCCTCGCCGACGGCCGCGCCGTGGACGAGATGCTCGAGCCGACGACCGACCGTGTCCTGGACCGCCTGAAGTCCCTGGAGGGCTGAGTGTTCCGGGCGGCGATCCGCAGCCTGCTCGGACGCAAGGTCCGGCTCCTGCTCACCGGCCTGTCCGTCGTGCTCGGCGTCGGCTTCATGGCCGGCACGTTCGTGCTCACCGACACGATGACGCGGGCGTTCAACGAGCTCGTCGGGACGAGCTACTCCTCGATCGACGTCCTCGTCCGGAGCTCGAACGCCTTCACGGCACAGACGAGCTCCTTCGAGGAGCGCGAGCCGATGCCCGAGTCCGTCCTGGGCGAGGTCCAGGCGGTCCCCGGCGTCGCCGAGGCGGTGGGCGACGTCCTCGGGTACGCGCAGATCGTCGACCCGACGACCGGCAAGGTCATCGGGACGCTCGGGCCCCCCACGGCCGCCTCGGGGTGGAACGACGTGAACGGCTTCACGCTCCGGCCCGGCGGATCCCCGCCGTCGGGTCCGGACCAGGTGGTGATCGACGCCGCGACCGCCGAGGCGCACGACATCCAGGTGGGCGATCGAGTCGAGATCCTGTTCGAGGGGCCACCCGGGGAGTTCGACGTCGTCGGGGTGGCCGGCTACGGCGACGTCGACAGCCTCTTCGGCGCCACGTGGGCGCTCTTCGATCTCCCGACCGCCCAGCAGGTCCTCGGGCGCGAGGGCGAGCTCGACTCGGTCTCGGTCGTCGCCGAGCCCGACGTGAGCGGGGTCGACCTCCAGCGGCGGATCGCCGAGGTCCTTCCCGACGGCGTCGAGGCCGTGACCGCCGCGACCGTGACGGCCGAGGTGCAGGACCAGGTCAGCACCGGCCTCGGGTTCCTGCGCACGGCGTTCCTCGTGTTCGCGTTCGTCTCGCTGTTCGTCGGCGCCTTCATCATCTTCAACACGTTCACGATCATCGTCGCCCAGCGGACCCGTGAGCTGGCGCTGTTCCGAGCGCTCGGGGCCAGCGGCCGGCAGGTGATGACCTCGGTCGTGATCGAGGCGGTCGTCATCGGGTTCGTCTCGTCGATCCTCGGCGTCGTGGTCGGGATCGGCATCGCGATCCTGCTGAAGAGCGTGCTGAACGCGACCGGCCTGGAGATCCCCGCGTCGGGGACCGTGATCCTGCCGCGGACGTTCATCGTGTCGATCATCGTCGGGACGCTCATCACCGTGATCGCCGCCATCGTCCCCGCCCGGCGAGCCGCGCGGGTCGCCCCGATCGAGGCGCTCCGCGAGGCGCACGATCGTCCCGGCCGATCGCTCCGGTTCCGGATCGTCGCCGGCCTCGTCGTCCTGGCGCTCGGGCTCGTCCCGCTGCTGTACGGGCTGTTCGGCACGCCCGGGAACGCGCTCCAGCTCGTCGGCATCGGCGTCGCGCTCACGTTCGTCGGCGTCGCGATGCTCACGCCGCTCATCGCGCGACCGGTCGCGGCGGCCCTCGGCAGCCCGATCCGCCGGACCGGCGTGCCGGGCAAGCTCGGACGCGAGAACTCGATGCGGAACCCTCGACGGACGGCCGCGACCGCCTCGGCGCTCATGATCGGACTCGGCCTCGTCGTGTTCGTCGCGGTGTTCGGGGCCTCGGCGAAGGCCTCGACGACCGAGATCCTCGAGCGCACCCTGAAGGCGGACTTCATCCTCACCTCGCCGACGTTCACGGGGTTCAGCACCGCGGCGGCCGAGGACCTGCGCGACGTCCCCGGGGTCGAGACCGTGTCGCAGGTCCGCGAGGCCGAGGCGAAGGTCGATGGCGGCACCGCGTTCCTGGCCGGGATCGATCCGGCCACGTTCGAGGACGTGTCCGAGCTGGGCGTCGTCGCGGGCTCGCTCGCGGACCTCGGCGAGCCGGACACGGTCGCCGTCTTCGAGGACGCCGCGACCGACAACGGGTGGGTCGTCGGTGACGAGATCGACGTCGAGTTCCCCGCCACGGGCGAGCAGCAGCTCCGCATCTCGACGATCTTCACCGAGAACGGCCTCACCGGGGACTGGGCCGTCTCGCTCGACACGTTCGACGCGAACGTCGCCCAGCATCTCGACGTCTTCGTCTTCGTCACCGTGCAGGACGGGGCGAACGTCGCCACGGTGCAGTCGGACCTGGAGGAGGCGCTGGCGGCCTACCCGAACATCGAGGTCCAGGATCAGGCCGGCTTCCGGGACAAGTACGCGACATTCCTGAACCAGGTGCTGAACCTCGTGACCGCGCTGCTCCTGTTCGCGGTGATCATCGCCCTGTTCGGCGTCATGAACACGCTCTACCTGTCGATCTACGAGCGCACGCGCGAGCTCGGCCTGCTCCGCGCCGTCGGGCTCTCCCGACGGCAGACGCGCTCGATGGTCCGGTGGGAGGCCATCATCATCTCGGTGATGGGCGCGCTGTTCGGCGTGGTCGTCGGCATCGCGTTCGGGTGGGCGCTCCAGCGGGCGCTCGCGCCCGAGGGCTTCACCGAGCTCGGCATCCCGACGGTCCAGCTCGTCGTCTACGTGGTCCTGGCCGCCGTGCTCGGCGTGCTCTTCGCGGCATCTCCGGCGCGCCGGGCGGCGAAGCTGAACGTGCTGGACGCGATCGCGTACGAGTGACCCGGGGCGCCCGTGAGCGGCCGATATCATGGCCCTTCCATGCCCAGGGTCGCGCGCGCCGACGGCCGGACGACCGAGCTCCCGGAGGGTGAGCCCGTCGGTTCGGTCCTTCCACCCGAGGCGATCGCCGCGCGCGTGGACGGGGAGCTCGTGGACCTGTCGTTCGTGCCGGTGGCCGACGGGAAGGCCGACCCGGTCCTGCCAGCAGACCCGGACGGCCTGCACGTCCTTCGGCACTCGACCGCCCACGTCATGGCGCAGGCGGTCTGCGATCTGTGGCCGGGGACCCGGTACGCGATCGGCCCGGCGATCGAGGACGGCTTCTACTACGACCTCGAGCTGCCCGGACCGATCTCCGAGACCGACCTGGCGAAGATCGAGGACCGGATGCGCGAGATCGCGGCCGCCGACGTGCCGTTCGTGCGGGAGGAGCTCTCGCGCGCCGAGGCCGTGAGCAGGTTCGGCGACCAGCCCTACAAGCGCGAGATCCTCGAGACGATCGAGGAGGGCGAGGTCGCGGGCGGCGAGTCCGTGACCGTCTACCGCAACGGCGAGTGGTCCGACCTGTGCCTCGGGCCGCACGTGCCATCGACCGGGCGGATCGGGGCGTTCACGCTCACGAAGCTCGCCGGCGCGTACTGGCGGGGTGACGAGAAGCGCCCGATGCTCACCCGCATCTACGGCTCGGCGTGGGCGACGCAGGAAGACCTCGACGCGCACCTGCGCCGGCTCGAGGAGGCCGAGAAGCGGGACCATCGCAAGCTCGGCCGCGAGCTCGACCTGTTCTCGAGCCCGGACGAGCTCGGGCCGGGGCTGTGGATCTGGCACCCGAAGGGCGGCATCTTCCGCAAGCAGCTCGAGGACTACGTGCGCGAGATCAACCTGGCGCGCGGGTTCGACCTCGTCGTGACGCCCCACATCGCGCGCTCGGTGCTGTGGGAGACGAGCGGGCACCTGGACAAGTACGCGGACAACATGTATCCGCCGATGCAGACGGAGACCGGCGACTACTACGCGAAGCCGATGAACTGCCCGTTCCACGTCCTGATCTACAAGTCGCAGACGCGCTCGTACCGGGACCTGCCGATGCGGCTGTCCGAGCTCGGCACGATCTACCGGCACGAACGCATGGGGACGCTGCACGGCCTGCTCCGGATCCGAGGCGGGACGCAGGACGACTCGCACGTCCTGTGCACGCCCGAGCAGCTGGTGGACGAGATCCTCCACGCGTTCGACCTCACGCAGGAGATCTATTCGACGTTCGGCTTCACCGACCCGATCGTCGAGCTCTCGACGCTGCCCGGTGACTCGATCGTCACGCCCGAGATGGCCGAGCGGGCGACCGGAGCCCTTCGCGACGCGCTCGAACGGAGCGGGCTCGAGTACCGGATCGCCGAGGGCGAGGGATCGTTCTACGGGCCGAAGGTCGACTTCCACTTCCGAGACGCGATCGGCCGGACGTGGCAGCTCACGACCGTGCAGTGCGATTTCGGCCTGCCGGACCGGTTCGAGATGGAGTACGTCGGCGAGGACAACCAGCGCCACCGCCCGGTGATGATCCACCGCGCGACGCTCGGGACGCTCGAGCGGTTCACCGCCGTCCTCATCGAGCACTACGGCGGCGCGTTCCCGCTCTGGCTCTCGCCGGAGCAGGTCCGGCTCGTCCCGGTGGCGGACCGCCACGTCGAGCACGCCGAGCAGCTTGCGTTTCGCTTGCGGGAGGCCGGGCTCCGTCCCGAGGTCGACCGGAGCGCGGAGACGGTCGGCAAGAAGGTCCGGGCGGCGCAGCTCGCGAAGGCCCCCTACGTGCTCGTCATCGGCGACCGGGAGGCCGAGACCGGGGCGCTCACCGTGCGGGACCGGGAGGGAACGGAGACGCGCGGCGTGACGATCGACGCGTTCGAGGCCGCGCTCGTCGAGGAGGCCACGACGCGCCGCCTCTCGCAGTCACGGTTCGAGGGCTGACGTGGAGCGGCTCTGGTCGCCGTGGCGGATGGAGTACGTGTCTTCCGTGCACGGGCCCGAGAGCGGCCGGTGCGTCTTCTGCGACCTCGTCGACGGCGACGACGGCACGCGCATCCTCGCGCTCGAGGACCTCGCGTTCGTCACGCTCGCCGAGTACCCCTACAACCCGGGCCACCTGCTCGTGCTTCCACGCCGGCACACCGGCGAGTTCGAGGACGTCACCGCCGAGGAGCACGCGGCGATGACCGCGCTCGTCCAGCGCTCGCTGGCGGCGCTGCGCGAGGAGATGGCGCCCCACGGGTTCAACCTCGGCATGAACCTCGGACGCATCGCCGGCGCCGGCATCCCCGAGCACCTGCACTGGCACGTCGTGCCGCGGTGGAACGGCGACTCGAACGCGATGACCGTCATCGGGGAGACGAGGGTGCTCCCCGAGCTGCTCGAGCAGACGTTCGCGCGGCTGCGGCCTCGGTTCGATCCATGACCGAGGACTTCGCCCGGGTCCGTGACGGACGGCTCTGGTACGAGCGATCGGGTGAGGGCTTCCCGGTCGTCCTGCTCCATCCGGGGCTGTGGGACTCGCGCATCTGGGAGGACCAGTTCCAGGAGTTCGCGAAGCACCACGACGTCATCCGCTACGACACGCGCGGCCACGGGCGATCCGACCCGCCGAGCGGTCCGTACTCGGATCTCCACGACCTGCACGACCTGCTCGTCGAGCTGCACGTGGACCGGTGCGCGCTCGTCGGGTGCGCGACGGGGGCACAGCTCGCGATCGACTTCGCGCTCGAGCATCCGGGCATGGCCGATGCCGTCATCGCGATCGCGCCGGGGCTCAGCGGCTACCGGTGGCGGGACCCCGGTCTCGAGAACCTCGCCGAGACCGTTCGCGTCTCGATCGAATCGGGCGACCTGGCCGGCGCGGTCGACACCGAGCTCGCGGTGTGGGCGCCCCACTCGTCCCAGGCCGATCCGCGCGTGCGCGAGATCGCGCTCGACAACGCGGGAGTGCTCGGACGCGCGGACGTCGCGGAGGAGGACGCGCCGCCGGCGGTCGACCGGATCGGCGAGCTGCATGCGGCCCTCATGATCGTCGTGGGGGACCGCGACCTCGGAGAGGTCCACGCGATCGCGGATCTCATCGTCGCC
>DATBLA010000045.1:0-5830 GCA_036555645.1 Actinomycetota bacterium | reverse complement strand
CTTCCGGACCTCGCCCGGACATTCTGGCGATCCCGAGCGCGACCGCGCCCGCGGATGGTCGGGCACGGGCCCGACCTCGGTCGTCACCGATCTCGGGACGTACGGCTTCGACGAGGGGAGCGGCGAGATGACCCTGCTGACGCTGCATCCGGGGGTCACGATCGACGAGGTGCGGGAGCACATGGCGTGGGATCCGATGCTGGCCGAGGATCTCGGCCAGACACCGCCCCCCACCGAGGAGGAGCTGCGTCTGCTGAGGACGGAGCTCGATCCGCAGGGCGTCTCGACCGGCCCGCGATGACCGACCCGGATCGTCGCGAGCCCTCGGACCTCGGGTCCTCGAACGAGCCCGACCCCGAGTGGGTCGAGGCCATCCACGAGGAGCGTCGGCGCCGGGCCCGGCGACTGAAGGAGCTCCTCGGCCGCCAGGAGCCGGACGACCCCGAGCGGGAGGGGTCGGATCGCCCATGAGCCACGTGTTCCGGCGGGCGCTGACGCGCGACCTCCCGCGAGCGGTTCGCGCCGACGGCGTGTGGATCGAGGACGCGGACGGTCGTCGCTACCTCGACGCGGCGGGAGGGGCGATCGTCGTCAACGTCGGGCACGGCGACTCGTCACTCGTCGAGGCGATGCGCCGCCAGGCGTCCCGAACCCCGTACGTGCACGGCACGATGTTCACGACCGATGCCCTCGAGGACTACGCCGAGGAGCTCGCGCCGCTCCTGCCGCTCGACGACCCGCTGATCTACCCGGTCTCCGGCGGGAGCGAGGCGATCGAGACCGCGATCAAGCTCGCCCGCGCGGTGCAGCTCGCGCGGGGCCGGTCCGACCGAACCGTCGTGATCGGCCGACAGGGCTCGTACCACGGCAACACGCTCGGCGCGCTCGACCTCGGGGGCAAGCCGGCGCTGCGCCGGCCCTACGAGCCGTGGCTCGGCCGGTTCCACCACGTCGACCCGGCCTACGAGTACCGATGCCCGAATCCCGACCACCCGAACGGATGCGGCGCCGAGCTCGCCCGGCGACTCGAGACGTCGATCCTCGAGATCGGTCCGGACCGGGTGGCCGCCTTCGTCGCCGAGCCGGTCGCCGGGGCGACGCTCGCAGCGGCCGTGCCACCGCCGGACTACTGGCCCGCCGTGGCCGACGTGTGCCGCCGTCACGGGGTGCTCCTCGTCGCGGACGAGGTGATGACCGGGTTCGGGCGCACGGGGCGATGGTTCGGCGTCGAGCACTGGGGTGTCCGTCCCGACATGCTCACCGCGGGCAAGGGGTCCACGAGCGGCTACTTCCCGTTCGGCTTCGTCGCCTGCTCGGCCGAGGTGGCCGAGACGGTGCGCCCGGCCGGGTTCGTCCACGGCTTCACCTGGTCGCACAACGGGATCGGCGCGGCCGTCGCCCACGCCACGCTTCGCCGGCTGAAGGAGGACGGGCTCGTCGAGGCGAGCGCGGTCCAGGGCGAGCGGCTCCTCAAGTCCCTGGCGTCCGCGCTCGCCGACGCGAGCGTCGTGGGCGACGTGCGCGGGATCGGGCTCATGATCGGCATCGAGCTCGTCCGGGACCGCGACACGAAGGAGCCGTTCGCCCGTGAGGAGCAGGTGACCGAACGCGTGGTGACCGCCGCGCGAGAGGGCGGGCTGCTCCTGTACTCGAGCACGGGCCACGTCGACGGAGGCGACGGCGACCTCGTGATGCTCGGCCCACCGTTCGTCATCGGCGAAGACGACGCCGACCTCGTCGTCGAGCGCACCGCCGCGGCGATCGACTCGATCGACCGCGCGTGAGCGGTCTCGCGGCGCTCGTCCGCTGCCCGCAGGTCCGCGGCTACGACCACGGCCCGGAGCATCCCCTGCGGCCGCGCCGCGTCCTGTACACGTGGGACCTCATCGACGCGTGCGGGCTATCGGAGCTCCCGGCCGTCCGCACGCTCGGGTGCCGGGACGCGACCGATGCCGAGATCGAGCTGGTGCACACGCCCGAGTACGTCGATGCCACGAGACGAGCGGGGCACGGCGAATCGGGCCCGTGGGGCCGGTTCGGCTACGGACCGGGAGACAACCCGATCTTCGAGCGCATGCACGAGGCGGCCTCGGCGGTCGCGGGGGCCTCGCTCGTCGCCGCCGAGGCCGTCCTGGCGGGCGACGCCTCCCACGCGTTCAACGCGGCCGGTGGCCTGCACCACGCGATGCCGTCCCGAGCCTCGGGCTTTTGCGTGTACGACGATCCCGCGATCGCGATCGCCTGGCTCCTCGGACGCGGCGTCGAGCGGATCGGGTACCTCGACGTCGACGTCCATCACGGCGACGGCGTCCAGGCGATCTTCTGGAACGATCCGCGGGTCCTCACGATCTCGATCCACCAGTCGGGCGAGACGTTGTTCCCCGGCTCGGGCTTCGTGGACGAGCGGGGATCGGGCGACGCCGAGGGGACGAAGGTGAACGTTCCGCTGTGGCCCGGGACCTCGGACGAGGGATGGCTCACCGCGTTCCGCGAGATCGTCCCGCCGCTGGTGCGCGCGTTCGCGCCGGAGGTCCTCGTCACGCAGCTCGGCTGCGACACGCACCGCACCGACCCGCTCGCTCAGCTCCGGCTCACGACGAGGTCGTATCGGGAGACCGCCACCACGATCCACGCCCTCGCCCACGAGGTGAGCGGGGGACGCTGGCTGGCGACCGGCGGCGGCGGCTACCAGTGGGCGACCGTCGTGCCCCGGGCGTGGACGATCGGTTTCGCGGAGATGGCCGGGGCCGCGCTCGGCGATGCGCTGCCCGAGACCTGGGTCGAGCGCGTGCGGCGGGAATCGGGGATGCCGGTCCCGTCGACCTTCTCCGAGCCGGCGCCGGAGCAGGACGTGCTCGACCCCCGGACCGAGGCCACGATCGACGACGTGAAGCGCGCGTGCTTCCCGGCGTTCGGTCTGACTCCCTAACCCGGTCTCGAGCCGCCCTCCTCGAGCATCTCGATCGTTCGCGCCACGCGCGTGAGGCGGGTCTGGGGCCGCTTCGCCTCGGTGATGTGGGCCACGTACTCGCGGCGATGGGAGTAGGACAGGGCGTCGAACGCCTCACGCGCGGCGGGATGATGCCGAAACGCCTCGGCGAGCTCTTCGGGAACCTCGACGGTTCGGGGGCCCTCGTCGTTCTCGACGGTGACGATGAGCGTGTCTCCCGGCCCCTTGCCCGTCTGGGTCAGGATGGCCTTCAGCACGCCCAGGACGGCGCCCCCTCCCATCCGCACGATCGAGCCCCGGTACGGGATGCCGTCGAACGTCGCGGCGACCGGGATCCGGCCCTTGCCGCCCAGGCGCTGCACCACCTCGTCGGGGATCTCGACGAGGTGCCCGCCTCCGCGCCCGCTCGGCCGCACCTCGGCCTCGAAGCTCGCCGTTCCCATCGTCGCACCCTACCCGCGGGGCTTCCGGCCGGGGCCGGCGGTGGGACGGCTCGGCGCGAGGGAGGAGATCGTGCGAACCCCCCACCGGTACAGCGGGGGAGTCAGGACGCGGAACGCCTGGAGCGCGGCGACCCACCGCGGGATGGAGATCTCGGGGGCGATCCCTCGGCGGGCGACGTCGACGATCACCGCGGCGACGCGGTCCGGATCGAGGTTGAGGATCGAGGGCCGGGTCGCGGTGAACCCCTCGGTCTCGGAGAACCCGGGGTTGATCGAGGTGACGAGCACCCGATGGGGGGCCAGCTCGACGGCGAGAGCCTCGCTGAAGGCGACGACACCGTGCTTCGTGGCGCCGTACACGGCGATCCCCGGCGTGGCGAACCGTCCGGCGAGCGAGGCGACGTTGATGACGTGACCTCGCCCGCGCTCGATCATCATCGGGAGGAACACCTTCGTGCAGCGGATCACGCCGAGCAGGTTCACGTCGACGACGCGCACGACCCGGTCGAGATCGACGTCCTCGAAACGCCCGCCGCCGGAGATCCCGGCGTTGTTCACGAGCACGTCGCACCGGCTGAAGCGCTCCGATACCCGGTCCCGGAGCGCGAGGACCTCGTCGAGGTCCGTGACGTCGCATCGAACCGGGAGCGCCGACCCGCCACGCTCGCCGATCCGGGCGGCGAGGGCCTCCAGGCGCTCGATCCGGCGAGCGGCGAGGACGACCTCGCTGCCGGCCGCCGCGAACCGGAGGGCCGCGAGCTCGCCGAACCCTGACGAGGCTCCCGTCACCACGACGACCGCACCGCGAAGGTTCACGTTCGCCGTCCAGGGGTCACGCGCCGGGCTCCTCGTACGATGGGGCGATGGACGTTATCCGATCGCACGCGGAGCGGCTGCCCGCGCTCGACGATCGGTGGAGCGTCCGGCCTGTCGAGCGGAGCGAGCTCGTTCGCGGGCTCGTGGCCGGGGGGGTGGCCGGCCCCGAGGTGAGCCATGCGCTCGACAACGTCCTGCGCAACATCCGGTTGCTCTGCGAGCGCGATCCCGACAAGCAGTTCGGGATGACCGGGGTCTCCTCGATGACGTCCGGTGCCGTGCTGCGCCTCGTCGAGGAGGCCGCCGGGTTCCGCGCCGGGAACCGGATCGGGGGACCGGTGCCCGTCGACCCCGAGCGCGTGCTCGACGCCTGCGGCGCCGCCGGGGCACGTCTGGGGATCGCCGCCTCCGCCGGAGCTCGGATCGTCCTGGCCACCGGTCATCCGCGGGGGCTCGATCACCTGTACATCGAGCTCGGCAGGCTCCTGCAGGACCGAGGCGCCCGGATCCTCACCCCCGCCGACGGGGCGTGGTGGACGGATCCGGACGGAGGGCGTCGTTGGATCCGCTACCACGAGGGGCTCGCGATGCTCACCGACGAGGACCGGCCGAGGCACACGCACGAGGACGTCGCGATGTCCCGGATCCTGTCGGCCGCCCGCCCGGACCTCGTCGTGGCCGACCATGGGTTCGCGGGCGCCGCCATCGAGCGTGGGATCGAGACCGTCTCGATCGCCGACGTGAACGATCCGGCGCTGCTCGTCGCCCGAGCCCAGGGGCGGACCGAGCACGTGATCGTCATGGACGACAACGTCTCGCCCGAGGCGTACTGGCCCTGCTTCCAGGCGATCGCCGCCCGGATGCCGTGAGATGCGGCCGATCGGCCGACGCGCCGGCCGGGACCCGAGGGGTAGGATGATCGGACGTTGACCATCACACCCCAACCTGAGGCACGGTCCGACCGCGTGAACGGGGCCGATCGGCTCCCATCGAGAACCGAGACCCACAGGAGACGCCGATCCGGACGGGAGCGATCTCCCGCCGGGTAGGCGCGCACGGACGCGACCGGCCTCCGGGCGGGGAACCCGGAGGCGAACGTGAACGAGCACGAAGCCCTCGTCGACGAGGCGGTGCGAACGAAGCACACCATCCTGCTGATCGGCGGGCTCGACACCGGCAAGAGCACCCTGTCCCACCAGCTCCTCGAGACGGCCCTGCGAGCCGGACGCCCCGCGGCCTACCTGGACGCCGACGTCGGCCAGAAGTCGGTGGGTCCCCCGGGAACGGTGTCCCTGCGCGTCCTGCGCGGCGTGGAGGACCTCGAGGCGGAGGCGATGGCGCGCCCCGACGCGATGGCGTTCGTGGGCTCGACGTGGCCGCACGGACACCTGCTCCCGATCGTCACGGGCGTGGCCGCCCTCCACGAGCAGGCGAAGCAGCTCGGCGCGGATTTCGTCGTCGTCGACACGTCCGGGCTCGTGTCGGGGATCCACGGCCAGATCCTCAAGTACCACAAGGTCGAGCTGCTCCGCCCCGATCTCGTCGTCGGGCTCCAGCGGGGCGAGGAGCTCCTGCCGCTGCTCGGGGTGATCCAGCGGTTCTTCGCCACGGAGGTCGTGCC
>DATBLA010000044.1:0-3081 GCA_036555645.1 Actinomycetota bacterium | reverse complement strand
GACCGGATTCGTCATGGTCGGCGAGCGCCAGAACGTGACGGGCTCGGCCAAGTTTCGCCGGCTCATCGAGGCCGGGGACTACCAGGCTGCGGTCGAGATCGCCGCCGACCAGGTCCGAAGCGGCGCGAACCTGCTGGACGTGAACATGGACGCGGACCTGCTCGACGGCGTGAAGGCGATGACGACGTTCCTCAACCTCATCGCCACCGAACCCGAGATCACGCGCGTGCCCGTCATGGTCGACTCCTCACGGTGGGACGTCATCGAGGCCGGCCTGAAATGCCTGCAGGGCAAGGGCATCGTGAACTCGATCAGCCTGAAGGAGGGCGACGAGGACCTGCTCGAGAAGGCCCGGCAGATCCGGCGGTACGGCGCGGCGGTCGTCGTGATGGCCTTCGACGAGCGGGGACAGGCCGACACCGTCGAGCGCAAGGTGGAGATCCTCGATCGGGCGTACGGCCTGCTCGTCGATCGAGCGGGCTTCCGACCCGAGGACATCGTGTTCGACCCGTGCATCCTGGCGATCGGGACCGGCATCGAGGAGCACAACGGCTACGCGATCGCCTTCATCGAGGCCACGCGCATCCTCAAGGAGCGCTTCCCGGACGTGAAGGTCTCGGGGGGTGTCTCGAACCTCTCGTTCAGCTTCCGGGGCAACGATCGCGTCCGCGAGGCGATCCACTCGGCCTTCCTGTACCACGCGATCGCCGCCGGCTTGGACATGGCGATCGTGAACGCCGGGCAGATCGCCCTGTACGAGGACCTTCCCGCGGACCTGCGAGAGCACGTCGAGGATCTGATCTTCGACCGGCGGCCCGACGCGACCGAGCGCATGGTGGCCTTCGCCGAGACCGTGCGGGGCGAGGTGACGAGGAAGGAGATCGACCTCGCGTGGCGAGAGGCGTCGGTGGAGGAGCGTCTGTCCCACGCGCTCGTGCACGGCATCGACGACTTCATCGAGGCCGATGCCGAGGAGGCGCGCGCCGCCTACCAGCGTCCGCTCGACGTCATCGAGGGTCCGCTCATGGACGGGATGCGCGTCGTGGGCGACCTGTTCGGGAGCGGGCGGATGTTCCTGCCGCAGGTGGTGAAGAGCGCGCGGGCGATGAAGAAGGCGGTCGCGTACCTCGAGCCCTTCATGGAGCAGGAGCGGCTTCGCCTCGGACCCGGCGCCCGCGCGCAGGGCCGCGTGATCCTGTGCACCGTCAAGGGTGACGTCCACGACATCGGAAAGAACATCGTCGGGGTCGTCCTCGGCTGCAACAACTACGAGGTCATCGACCTCGGGGTCATGGTCCCGCCCGACGTGTTGCTGGACGCCGCGGCCGATGAGGGATGCGACATCGTCGGCTGCTCCGGGCTCATCACCCCCTCGCTCGGCGAGATGGAGGGGGTCGCCCGGGAGATGGAGCGCCGAGGGCTCGATCTCCCGCTCCTCATCGGAGGAGCCACGACGTCGAGCCAGCACACCGCGGTCCGGATCGCTCCCGAGTACGGCCAGCCGGTCGTGCACGTCCTGGACGCCTCGCGCGTCGTCGGCATCGTCTCCGACCTCCTGGACCCCGAGCGTCGCGGCAAGCTCGACCGGGTCAACCGTGAGGAGCAGGAGCGACTGCGCGGCCTCCACGCCGAGCGCGAGGCGCAGCCCCTGCTCCCCTATCGGCTCGCCACCGAGCGACGCACGCCGATCGTGTGGCGTCCCGACGACGTGCCCGAACCGGCGTTCCTCGGCGTGCGAGCCGTCGAGCCCGGGCTCGCCGAGCTCCGCGAGTACATCGACTGGACGTTCTTCTTCTCGGCCTGGGAGCTGAAGGGGCGCTATCCGCAGATCCTCGACCACCCGCGCCACGGCGACGCCGCACGGGAGCTGTTCGAGGCCGCGAACGCGCTGCTCGATCGCATCGTGGCCGACGGGTCGCTCGCCGCGCGAGGGCGGTACGGCTTCTGGAGGGCCTGGTCCGAGGGCGACGACATCGTGCTGTCGGACGGAACGCGGTTCCCGATGCTCCGCCAGCAGGCCGACCACGGCGACGACCGGCCGAACCGGTCCCTGGCCGATTTCATCGCGCCGGCCGACGCCGGGGTCGTCGACCACCTGGGCGCCTTCGCGGTCACCGCGGGGATCGGAGTCGACGCCCTGGCCTCCGACTTCGAGACCAAGCTCGACGACTACAACGCGATCATGGTCAAGGCGCTCGCCGACCGGCTCGCCGAGGCCTTCGCCGAGTGGCTGCACGAGCGCGCGCGCCGCGAGTGGTACGAGTCGGGTCCCGAGATGACGAACGAGGAGCTCATCGGCGAGCGCTACCGGGGGATCCGTCCGGCGTTCGGCTACCCCGCGTGTCCGGACCACACGCGCAAGGGCACGCTGTTCGAGCTCCTTTCGGCGGACGAGGCCGGACTCGGGCTCACCGAGCACTTCGCGATGACCCCGGCCGCCAGCGTCTCCGGCCTGTTCTTCGCGCACCCGGCGGCCCGGTACTTCAACGTCGGCCGGCTCGGCCCCGACCAGGTCGAGGACTACGCGACGCGGTGCGGGATGGATCGCCGAGAGGTCGAGGGCTGGCTTCGCCCGAACCTCGCGTACGAGCCCACCTGAGTCCGGCCGCTGCTACCGTGGCGGACCCCATGGGCGCGTTCTGGCACTCCTTCGCCGACATGGCCACCCTCGAGACGGGAGGCGAGCTCGTCCTCGACCGGGGTGAGGGCGCCCACGTCTGGGACGAACACGGCCGCCGGTACCTCGATGCCACGGCCGCCCTGTGGTACTGCAACGTCGGCTACGGACGCGCCGAGATCGCCGACGCCGCCCGTGCCCAGCTCGCCCGCCTTCCCTCGTACTCGACGTTCGGCGACGCGTCCAACCGGCCGGCGATCGAGCTCGCCGAGCGCGTGAGCGCGCTCGCGCCCGTGCCGGGCAGCAAGGTGTTCCTGACGAGCGGCGGCTCGGACTCGATCGACACCGCGACGAAGATGGCGCGCCGCTACTGGCAGCTGAAGGGCGAGCCGGACCGCACCGTGCTGATCCGGCGCGAGCGCGCGTACCACGGGATGCACGCCGCAGGCTCCTCGCTCGCCGGG
>DATBLA010000043.1:0-3267 GCA_036555645.1 Actinomycetota bacterium | reverse complement strand
CCGCGTGACCAGGCGATGGCCGTGCTCTTCCTCGCGAGCGACGAGGCGCGCTTCGTCTCCGCCCAGACCCTGATCGTCGACGGCGGCGAGCTGGGCGGTGGCACGTGGTACGACGACGCGCTCGCGCCGCCGCTGCCACCGCCCGACCGGCCGATCACCGGCTGAGCTGGCTCACGCCACGGGGAACTCGATCTCGGTCTCCGCGTGCTCCATGCCGACCACGTTGGGGTCGTTCAGGTAGAGCTCCCTCGGAGGTCCGACGATCTGCTTGCCGTGATCGTCTATCCACTCGGTGAGCGCCTCGTACGCGGGGCCACTCTCCCCGTACGGCCCCGTGTGCACCGTGGCCACCATCGTCCCGCCGCGCAGCGTGGTCACGTCGACGCCCGCCGGGGGCTCGAACCGCTCGGCGACGGGCATGAAGACCTCGACGTCGGCGACCTCGGGCGGCCGCATCTCGTGCATCACGATGCCAGGCATGCCGTCGCCGTACCCGACCGGCCCGACCGCCGTCATCAGGTGCTCGAACGCGTCGGGGATCACCTCCGAGATCTGCTCCGGCGCGATGCGCCGCCTGATCGAGGCGACGAGCTCGTCGGGCTCCTCCTTGATCATGACGTCGTACGTCATCATCGATCCCTCCTTTCCACCGTCACGGTGGCGCCGGGATCGGGGCCAGTCATCGGCAACCGGTCCCGACATGGGCGGGACGCTCGTCGGGGCGCGGCTCAGCCGATCCGGGAGCGACGATGGCGCGGTCGGCATTCGCCGAGCTCTTCGCTATCCCGACAGGTCCACGTCCGCGCCGACGGCCGCGTAGACCGAGAGGGCTCGCTCGTCGAGGGACACGAGCGTCGCGCCGGCGCGAGCCGCGGTCGCTCCGATCAGCGCGTCGTAGGTCAAGCCGCCTCTGATGCCGAGCGACGGGAACGTCCCGAGGGCCTCGCGCTCCTCCTCCACGGACAGGCCGATCCACCGTCGGCCGAACCGTCGTCGCAGGAACTCGGCGGCGACCTCCTCGCTCGCCCGTTGGCTGTCGAGATCACTCGATCGCCGGCCGGCGGAGCGGGCTGCCCCGCACACCCAGATCGGCCACCGCGAGGAACTCCTCCCCCACACAGGCCGCGACCACGAGCTCGAGGTCGCGGCCGCAGAACGCGATGTTCGTCGGGGCGTTCAGGTGCACGGCCTCCCAGTCCTCGACGACGGTCTCGACGGTGCCGTCGGGACGGATCCGGTCGATGCGGTCGGGCGTGTGGTGCGCCACGTAGCAGGTACCGGCCTCGTCGTAGGCGACGCCGTCGGGAACGGTGTGGAACAGCTCCGCCATGACCCCGGCCTCGCCGGCCGAGCCGTCGGGTTCGATCGGCACCCGCCACACCCGGCCGCCCTCGAAGTCGTCGGGGTGCGACTGGGCCACCACCACCGCATCGCCCGCCGGCGTGAGCGTGACCCCGTTCGGGTAGCCGCCGATCGCGGTCGTCCACACCGAGGTGTCGCCACCGGGGGCCACCCGGGAGATCGCCGGGTTCTCCGACCCGGTCACGTACATCGTGCCGTCGGCGGCGAACACGGGCGAGTTCGGATCGTCGATCGGGAGCTCGGGCGCGCCCCTTCATGTACTTCTGGACCTCCCCCGTCGCCGGGTCGACGCGCACGACCTCGGCGCGGTGCCAGTCACACGCGTAGACGCGACCGAAGGCGTCGACGGCCATGCCGAGCACGCTGCCCCCGGTGTTCGCGACCTCCGCGATCTCGCCGTCGAGCGTCACGGCGTAGATCTGCCCGCCCTCGCCGCCGCAGTAGACGCGTTCGGTCAACGGGTCCCAGCACAGCGCCTCGGGGTGCTGGAGCGGGCGCGCGAGCTCACGGAAGACCGTCCGTGGGAAGACCGGCTCGGTCGGGTCCGGACTCACGACTCACCGCGGGCGCGCTTCATCGCGCCCTTGACCTCGTCGACGTCGAGCGTCATCTCGAAGAAGCCGATCTGCTCCTCGTAGACGCCGCCGTCGGCCTGCTCCTTCACCTCGTCCTCGAACACGTGCAGCACGGGGAGTCCCAACTGGACCCCCGCCAATGGACCCACCCAGGCAGGATCGCCGTCGCGGACGGTCTCGGCGGCGACCTCGACCGCTTCCGCGTCGGCCGCCCCGAGCATCACCACGATGTCGTCGGTGCCTCGTTCATCGACGATCCGCTTGATCAGCGCTTGGTTGTCCGGGTCCATGGCGCCCGAGGCCGTTCAGACGAAGCACTCCGTGCGCACCTCGATCACCTCGGCGCCGGCGCTGCGCGCCACCTCGGCGATCGCCTCGCCGGGCACGCTGTCGCGCTCGCCGAGGGCGATCACCTTCTTGCCGTCGAGCTCCATGTCTCCTCACCCCCTCAGGTGCTCGGGGACCGGCGGCCCCACCGCGGGCGCACCGTTCATCAGCCGCACGATCGCCTGCTCGATCTCCGACGGCGTCGTGCCGTTGCTCGTGAGCCGCTCGACCTCGACGCCGTCGCGCAACGTGAGGAAGGCGGGCAGGCCGACGACCCGAAGGTCGCGGCAGACCTTCCGGTTCTCGGGGGCGTTCACCTTCACGAACCGCACGCGCTCGCCGTAGGTGGTCTCGAGCGCCTCGACGGCCGGCATCAGCGCGAGGCACGGCTGGCACTGCGGCCCCCAGATGTCCACGAACACCTCGCCCTCGGTGACCAGGTCGTCGAACGTGTCGACGGTGGCCTCGATCATGTCGTCGTCCTCCCTTTCCTTTCGCTGGTCAGGATTCGAGGGTCACCGAGACGCCGTCCCACAGCCGCGTGAGGCGGCCGAGGAACAACGAGCCCTTCGCCATCAGCATCGTCCGGTGCAGGTCGCCGTCGCGCATGCGCGCGATCGCATGCGGGATCCACGGCACGGCGCTCGCGATGTGCCCCTGGGTCGGTGAAAAGCCCGGCAGTCCGTGGGTGCGCGCGAACCCGGGGATGTCGGCCTTCTCGAGCTCGCCCCGAACCACGCCGAGGCCCGCGATCATCTTGTAGTTGCGATCGGGCACGTCGCCCCCGCCCTGGGGCTCGGTGATCTCGGGGTTGTGGATCTCGGTCGCGTAGGTGCCGACGTCGGTGAGCGTCACGCCCAGCGCATCGAGTGGACGGCCGACGAGCGCCTCGAGCTGGGTCTGCGGGGCGGCGCCGGCCTCGACCGGCATGCGGCCGACGGCGTCGGCGCGCACGACCGGACCGTTCGACCCATCGGCGGGCTCGAGCAGCACCGCCATGCCG
>DATBLA010000042.1:0-13699 GCA_036555645.1 Actinomycetota bacterium | reverse complement strand
ATCCACCGCCGAAGACCCCGCCCCCAACACCGGCCCCCCCACAACCGCGGCTTCGGCCACCGGCTGAGCGGGTGCCGGCTCCTTCTTCTTCGAACGCTTGGGCGACGAGACCGCAGCAGGGGACGACTCGGAACCGCGTACCGGCTCCGGGGCCGTGGCGGAGGGCGACTGCGAGCCGTCGCCCCCAGAGGCCGGAGCGCCCTCAGACGGCACCGGCGACGGCGAGTTCGAGCCCGCAGCCGCGACCCCGGAGCCGGGCCCCCCCATCGTCCCCAGGCCAGCGACCCGCTCGAGCCGCTCGAGCCGCGACACCAACGCGTCGGGCGTCGCGTCCGCCTCGGGCACCGTCGCCCGCACGAGCGCGAGCTCGAGCGACAGGCGCGGCGACGTCGTCCAGCGCATATCGGTCTGCGCGTCGAGCAGCAGCGCGATCACCCGGCCGAGCTCGGCGACCGAGAACTTGGCCGCCTGCACCGACAGGCGCTCGGCTTCCTGGTCGGTCACGTCGAGGATCTCGGGGTGCTCGGGCGCGGTCCGCACGAGCAGGAGGTTCCGGAAGTGCGACAGGACCTCGTTCGTGATGTGCCGCAGGTCCTGACCCTCCTGGACGAGGTCGGCCACGAGCTCGAACATGCCCTTCGCGTCGCCGGCCGCGACCGCGTCGGCGAGCGCGAACTGGGTCTCGCTTCGCCCGGCGCCGATGAGCGAGGTCACCACGTCCTCGCCGATCTCGCCTGCGCCCAGGACCGACGCCTGATCGAGCAGCGAGAGCGCGTCTCGAACCGATCCCTCCGACTGGCGGGCGATCGCGTGCGCCGCCGCCGGCGCGAGCGACAGGCCCTCCTCCTTGGCCACGCGCTCCAGGTGCTCGGCGACGGCGGTCACGGGCACCCGGCGGAAGTCGAACCGCTGACACCGGCCGACGATCGTGGCCGGCATCTTGTGCGGCTCGGTCGTCGCGAGCACGAAGCGAACGCCCTCGGGCGGCTCCTCGAACACCTTGAGGAGCGCGTCGAACGCCTCGCGCGACAGTCGCTGCGCCTCGTCGATGATGTAGACCTTCTCGCGGCCCTGGACCGGGGCGGTCGGCGCCTTCTCGCGCAGATCGCGCGCGTCGTCGACCCCGCCGTGCGAGGCGGCGTCGATCTCGACGACATCGAGGTGCTGCCCCTCCCGCACCGAGACGCACTGATCGCACACGCCGCACGGCTCGGGTGTCGGGCCCTGCTCGCAGTTGACCATCTTCGCCAGGATCCGGGCCGTCGAGGTCTTCCCGGTCCCGCGAGGGCCGCAGAACAGGAACGCGTGCGCGAGCCGCCCCTCGCGGACCGCGCCGGACAGCGCGCGGACGACGGGGTCCTGCCCGAGGATGTCCTCGGGTCCCTGCGGTCGATACTTCCGATACAGCGACTGGTACGGCTTGTCGTCGACCACGCTCACCCCCGAGCGACGCTCGCCCGTTCCGACCCGCGGGGGGAAGTCGCGCGGGAGGCTCGCCAGTGTAGTGGCGACCGTGCACCCGCCGTCGACCGCGCCGGACTCGAGCGCATCACCGGCCGGTAGCTCCGGCCAGGCGCGCCCGCGGCACCCGCCAGCGCCCGCTTACGGCTGCTCCCTTCCGGGCCTGACCGGGTTCACGGGTTGGCGTCGCGCGGGACCCGACCATCACCGCTCCGTGCCGGGAGCGACTGCGGACCCGACGGACCTCGGGCGGGGATTCAGCCCCGCTGAAGCGGATTGCGGGTACAGGGCACCGCTGGCTCCCCGCCTAGCACGGCCACCGTCGGCGAGTATACGCATCGCCTCCCACACGCCGGCCGTCGGCGCGCGCCGCTTCGCTAGGCTGAGCCGCCGTGGTCGCGGTCGGATCCCTCCTCGTGGACTTCGACGGGACGGCCTGCCTCCAGGACGTCTCGGAGCTCCTGCTCGACCGCTTCGGCGAGCCGGGTTGGGAGCGGTTCGACGACGCGGTGGATCGAGGCGAGATGGGTCTGCGCGAGGCGGCGGCTCACCAGGCCGCCATGCTGCGCGGAACGAGCGAGGAGATGCTCGCCTTCGCGCTCGAGCACGCGTCCCTCGCGCCCACGTTCGCCCCGTTCGTCATGTGGGCGGAGGAGCGGAACCTGCCGCTCACGCTCGCCTCGGACGGGTTCGCGTTCTACATCCGGCCGATCCTCGATGCCGCGGGGCTCGGTCGGCTCGAGGTCGTCACGAACGAGCTCCGGCTGAACGGGGTCCCCGCGCTCCTTCATCCGAACGGGCATCCCGAATGCATCGGCTGCGGAACGTGCAAGATGCTCGTCGCGCTGCGGCTGCGGCGCGATCACGGCCCCGTCGCGTTCGTGGGCGAGGGGCAGTCGGACCGGTACGGGGCGCTGTACTCGGACATCGTGTTCGCCAAGGACGCGCTCGTGGACATCTGCCGGCAGGACGGTGTCCCCTACCGGCCGTGGATCACGTTCGATGACGTCCGCGAGACGCTGGAGACGGTGCGCGAGCTCCCCGGCCCCGTCGCCCCCGAACGGTGTCCCGGCTGGCGAGACCCGTGATCCGGCTTCCCCAGGGCTTCTCGGCCCGGCCGGCCACGATGGACGACGCCGGATCCATCACCGAGCTCATCGCCGCGTCCGAACGGCACCACACGGGCGTCGCGAACATCGACGTCGAGGACGTGCGAACCGACTTCGCCCCGGCGAGCGTTGACCTGGCGAAGGACACCGTGCTCGTCTTCGAGGACGACGCGCTCGCCGCCGAAGGCTTCGTCTTCGCCGGACGGTACGCGAACTGCACGGTCCATCCCGACTTCGAGGGGCGGGGACTCGGAACGGCCCTCCTGCGGTGGAGCCAGGAGGTGGCCCGCCGGCAGGGTGGCACCTCGGTCGGCGGCACGGTGCCCGACGAGAACGACCTCGCCCGGCGCCTGTTCCTCGACAACGGCTATGAGATCGCGTGGGACTCGTGGATCCTCGAGATCCGGCACGACGACCCCCCGCCGGAGCCGGCGCTCCCACCCGGCTACGCGATCCGAGCCTTCGAACCGGCCGAGGCCCGGGTCGTCCACGACGTCATCGAAGGGGCGTTCTCCGAGTGGGAGGGACGGCCGCCGACGCCGTTCGAGGACTGGAGCGCGTGGGCGCTCGACCGCAACGGCTTCGAGCCGTGGATGATCCCCGTCGTCGTCGGCGAGGGGGAGATCGTGGGAGCCGCCTACCTCATCCACTATCCGAACGACACCGGATGGGTGCAGCAGATCGCGGTTCGGAAGGACCACCGGCGGCGAGGACTGGGGCGGGCGCTGCTCGAACACGCCGTTCGCGAGTTCTCCACGCGCGGGGAGCGCGTCACGGGACTGTCGACGGACTCGCGCACCGGGGCCCGAACGCTCTACGAGCACGTCGGGATGACCGTGACCCATTCCTACACGCACTTCGCGACGACGCTCGAACGCTGAGCGGTGGCCGCGGGATTCGAACCCGCGAGGGGGTTGCCCCCCTACACGCTCTCCAGGCGTGCCCCTTCGTCCGCTCGGGCAGGCCACCGCGTCCGAGTGTAGCGGCGTGCCGTCGGGCATCTGCGGCAACCACGATCCACCGGCGTTGACCGCTCTCGAAGTCACGTGCGAGGGTGAGACGATGCCGTACGTCCAGGCCAACGGCGTCCGCCTGTATTACGAGGAGCACGGCAGCGGCGACCCGATCCTCGGAATCCACGGGACGTCGTCCTCGGCGACGATGTGGCACGACGTCGCGAGCGCGAAGCTGGCCACGCTCGGCCGGGCGATCATCTACGACCGCCGAGGCTGCACCCGCAGCGAGCGGCCCGAGCCCTACGAGACCGGGGTGCCCGAGCAGGCGGCGGACGCGGCGGCGTTGCTCGACGCGCTCGGCGCGTCCCCCGCGATCGTGATCGGCCGCAGCTACGGCGGCGACGTCGGCATCGAGCTCGCGCTTCGGCATCCCGAGCACGTCCGCGCCCTCGCGATCCTCGAGGCCGCCGAGATCGTCGACGAGGAGGCGAGCGCGTGGCTCGACCGCGTGCGGGCGGCGATCGCGGCCGCGGGCGAGCGCGACCCCTCGACCGTGCCGGAGGAGCTCTTCCGCTGGATCGGAGCGGAGGATGCGTGGCCGGCCTTCCCCGAGCCGATCCGGCAGATGATCACCGCGAACGCGCCGGCCATCCTCGCCGAGCTCCGCGGGCCGTTGCTCGAGGTCACGCCGGCGGATCTCGGCGCGATCTCATGCCCCACGCTCGTGGTCACCGGCGAGGACTCGCTCCCGTTCTACGCCCGCGTGACGGAGCGACTCGTCGACGCGATCCCGGGCGCGAGCGCGCTGGTCGTCGAGGGCGGCCATCTCATCGACCCCGGCCATCCCGAGATCCTCGGGTTCATCCGGGACGTGCTCCGTCGGTGACCGGCTTCGGCACGACGGAGGTGTGGCGGAGGCGACAGGATTCGAACCTGTGAGGGGCGGGTTAGGCCCCTAACCGCTTTCGAGGCGGTCCCGTTCGTCCGCTCCGGCACGCCTCCGGGGCGAGTCTAGCAAGCACGTCCGTCGGGGCCTGTGGCAGGATTCGGGCTGCCGCACGGACGCAGGGAGGAGTCGCGTGGACGCCGATCGCCTCAAGCGCATCCCGCTGTTCCAGGATCTGTCCCGTCACGAGCTGGATCGGCTGGCTCGCTGGACGGACGAGGTGGACGTGAAGGCCGGCAAGCACCTCGTCGAGCAGGACGCGTTCCCGCACGAGTTCATGGTGATCGAGTCGGGGACGGCCGAGGTCTCGCACGACGGCGTGCACCTGACCGATCTCGGCGCCGGCGACTTCTTCGGCGAGATGGCCCTGCTCGAGCAGCACCGGCGCTCGGCGACCGTCACCGCATCGTCGGACCTGACGATCATCGTCATGCACGCGCGCGACTTCCGGGCGATGGAGGAGGAGATGCCGGGCGTCGCCAAGCGGATCCAGGCCGTGATGGACGAGCGCCGGATGCGCGACAGCGAGCGGAGCGACGGGTCCTAGCGCCGCTCCCGGAAGAACGCCCGCAGCAGATCGCCCGCCTCGGCTCCGAGCACACCCGACGTGACCTCGAGGGAGTGATTCAGCCGCGGGTCCCGCGCGAGATCTCCGAGCGAGCCCACGAATCCCGCCTTCGGATCGGCCGCGCCGAACACGAGCCGGTCGATCCGTGACAGCACGAGCGCGCCCGCGCACATCGCGCACGGCTCGAGCGTGACGTACATCGTGCACCCGTCCAGATGCCAGTCGCCGGACTCGGAGGCCGCCGCACGCAGCGCGAGGATCTCGGCGTGTGCCGTCGGATCCCGCCGCTGCTCCCTGGCGTTGCCGGCGCGCCCGATCACCTCGACGCCCCGAACGACGACGGCGCCGATCGGCACGTCGCCCGCGTCGCCGGCCGCTCGGGCCTCGACGAGGGCCAGGGCCATCATGCCCTCGTCCAGATGGTGCTCGGACACCGTCAGTACCGATCGATCTCGCGCAGCCGGTCGTCGCTGATCCCGAAGAAGTGCGCCACCTCGTGCTCGACCGTGTGGGCGATCGTCGAGCGGAGCTCGTCCTCGTCGCGCGCATGGCGCTGGATCGTGCTCCGGTACAGCGTGATCGTGTCCGGGAGCACGGCGCCCGAGTGGAACTCGCTTCGACGCGTGAGCGGGATCCCGTGATACCGGCCGAGGAGATTGGGGTCGTCCCGGGGCGGGCGGTCCTCGACGATCACCTCGACGTTGACGAGGCGCTCGTGGACCCATTCGGGGAGCGAGTCGAGGGCCTCGCCCACGAGCTCGACGAAGCGCGCGCGATCGACCACGCTCAGTCCTCCTTCCGCTTCGCGAGCGCGGACAGCGCCTCCATGACGACGCGCGAGGCGAGCATCGCCGTCACCTCGCTCTGGTCGTACGGTGGCGAGACCTCGACGACGTCCATGCCAACGAGGTCGACGCGCTGGACGACCTGGCGCACGGCGCGGACGAGCTCGCGGGAGGACATCCCCCCCGGCTCGGGGGTCCCGGTCCCCGGCGCCATGCCGGGATCGACGACGTCGATGTCGACGGACAGGTAGATGCACTCGGGCCCGTCCAGGGCCTCGGCGATCGCATCGGCGATCACGGCCTCGGCGCCTCGCTCCTCGATCTCGACGATCGTGTGCCACCGCAGCCCCCGCTCGCGCATCCACTCGAACGTCGGCCGGTCGGGCCAGTACCCGCGCAGGCCCACCTGAACGAAGTTGTTGCCGGCGACCCAGCCCTCCTCGATGAGGCGACGCATCGGGGTGCCGTGCGAGATGAGCGAGCCGCCCACCGAGTTCGCGGTATCGGCGTGCGCGTCGAAGTGCACGACCCCGACCGAGCGGGGATGGTGGTGGCGCGCGACGGCGGCGACCGCCGGATACGTGATCGAGTGGTCCCCGCCGAGCACGACGGGGATCGCTCCCGTTCGCGCGACCCGGTGCACCTTCTCGTGGATCACCCGGAGCGCGCGAGCGTGTCGCGAGGCGACGACGGGCGCGTCTCCCGCGTCGACGACCTTCAGGCGCGCGTACGGCTCCACCTCGAGCTGGATCGACCAAGCGTCCTCGCCCCAGGTCGTGGGCGCCATCCGGATGGCGCGGGGCCCGAACCTCGCCCCCGGCCGTCCCGAGGTCCCGTCGTCGGTCGGGGCCCCGACGATCGCGACGTCGGCCCCGCTGGCGTGCAGGGACGCGTCGTCGGGGCAGAGCGGGAGCTTGTCGAACGTGCCTCGGTGGTCGACGTAGTACTCCAGGTCGTCCCACCCGTACTCCGCAAACTCGTCGTCGCCGCGGAGCTCGCTCGTCTCGATCCGAAGGTCGGGCGGATCGCTCATCAGGCCGGACGCTACCGGAGCGCGCTCCGGGGCGTCAGCCGGGCCGGGCCGGTAGCCTTCGAGCATGGTCTCGAGCGGTCTGCTCACCGACCTGTACGAGCTGAACATGGCCGCGAGCTATCTCAAGCGCGGCATGGGCGGCGAGGCGACGTTCAGCCTGTTCGTCCGGCAGCTCCCGCCGACGCGAGGGTTCCTCGTCGCCGCCGGGCTCGACGCGTGCCTCGCGTTCCTCGAGTCGTTCGGGTTCGCCGAGGACGAGCTCGACTACCTGGGGCGCGAGCTGGGATTCGACGACGCGATCCTGGACGCGATCGGCGGCGTCCGCTTCCACGGCGACGTCTGGGCGGTCCCGGAGGGACGGGTCGTGTACGCGGGCGAACCGCTGCTCGAGATCACGGCGCCGATCGCGGTCGCCCAGCTCGTCGAGCCCTACCTGCTGAACCAGATCACGTTCCAGACGACGATCGCCTCGAAGGCCGCTCGATGCGTGATCGCCGCCGACGGACGCGACGTCGTCGACTTCTCGCTGAGGCGGACGCAGGGCCTGGAGGCCGCCCTCGCCGTGGCGCGATGCTCCTCGATCGTCGGGTTCGCGGCGACGAGCAACGTCGAGGCCGCCCGCCGCTACGGACTGCGGCCGACGGGGACGATGGCGCACTCCTACGTCGAGTCGTTCGCGAACGAGGCGGAGGCCTTCTGGACGTTCGCGAACGATTTTCCGACCCGCACGACGTTCCTCGTCGACACGTACGACACGATGAACGGCGTCCGCACGGCGATCGAGGTGATCCGCGAGCTCGAGCTCTCGGGGGATCTCGCGGTGCGGATCGACAGCGGCGACCTCCTGGCCCTGTCGAAGGCCACCCGCGCGACGCTGGACGAAGCCGGCCTCCCCGACGTTCGGATCGTCGTCAGCGGCGGGCTCGACGAGTGGGACCTGGACCGGCTCGTCCGCTCCGGCGCCCCGATCGACGCGTTCGGCGTCGGCACGAGGGTCGGCGTCTCGGCCGACGCGCCGACCCTGGACTCGGCGTACAAGCTCGTCGAGTACGACGGCGCCCCGACGGTCAAGCTCTCCGAGAACAAGGCCTCGGTCCCAGGCCGCAAACAGGTCTTCCGAGGTCCGGCCGGCGACCGCATCGGCCTGCGCGACGAAGCCCTGCCCGATGGCCACGAGCCGCTCCTCGTCCCGGTCATGCGGGGCGGCGAGCGGACGGGTCCCGCGCGAACGCTCGAGACGGCTCGCGCGCTGTTCCGTGCCGATCTCGAGCAGGTCTCGGCCGAATCGCGCCGGATCGACGACCCGGTGGCCCACGTCCCTCGGAGCACCGTGGCGCTCGACGAGCTCTCGGACACCGCGCGCCGGCAGGCGCGGACGCGAGCCGGCATCTGAGCGGCGTCAGGCGGCCACGAGCAGGCCTCGCCGGTTCCCGATCCGCCGTTCGAGCACGCCGAACAGCGCCTCGACCACCATCCCGACGATGATGATCATGAGCATCACCGCGAAGATCCGCGACACCAGGAAGACCTGTCGGTTCGCGTCGAGCAGGTGGCCGAGACCCTTGCCGCCCGTGGAGATGAGCTCGCCGGCCATGAGCGCCCGCCACGACAGCGCCCATGCCGACTGCAGGCCGGCCACGTAGCCGGGGACCGCCGCCGGCAGGATCACCCGGCGCTGGAGCACCCAGCTGCGAGCCCCGAGCGTTCGGCCGGCTCGGACGAGCAGCGGGGGGACGAGCCGGATGCTCGATGCGGAGGCGATCGCCATCGCGGGGATCGCCGCGATGATGACGACGAACAGGATCGCGCGCTCGGACAGACCGAACCACAGGATGGCCAGCGGCAGCCACGCGATCGACGGGAGCGCCTGGAGACCGGCCATGAGGCCCCCGATGCTTCGCTGCACGAACGCCGACGCCGCCATCGCCAGCCCGATCGCCGTGCCGACGACGATCCCGACGGTGAGGCCGACGACGAGCCGGACGAGGCTCGCCTGCGTCGCCTGGAGGATCGACTCGCGCGGCGGGTCCGGCGTCGCGAAGCTCTCGGCGAACGCCGACAGCACCGCGCCGGGCGACGGGAGGACGCTCTCGCTCAGGAGGCCGGTTGCCGTCGTCGCCCACCACGCCAGGAGCAGGAGACCGATGGCGGCGAGCCGGGGCGCGATCTGACCACCGGCGCTACGCAATCTCCCGTTCCCGTTCGACAACCTTCTCCACCTCCTTCAACAGGTGATCGTGGATGTCGACGACGACCTTGGAGAGCAGGACGTCCTCGTACTCGCGCGGCCGGGGCGCCGTGATCCGGTGTTCGGCCACGAGGCGTCCCGGCGGAGCCGACATGAGGACGACGCGGTCGGCGAGGAAGACCGCCTCCCGGACGTTGTGGGTCACGAAGACGAACGTGTTCCGGGTCTCGCTCCAGACCTCCTGGAGCTCGCGCTGCAGGATCTCGCGCGTCTGAGCGTCCAGGGCCGCAAACGGCTCGTCGGCGAGCAGCACCTGCGGCTGGCACGCGAGGGCGCGGGCCAGCGCGGCGCGCGAGCGCATCCCGCCCGAGAGCTCGTGCGGCTGCGCGTTCGCGAACCTGCCGAGGTGCACCCGCCGGAGCCAGTCCATGGCGCGCTCGGTGCGTTCGGCCCGAGGGACGCCGATGAGCTCGAGCGCGAACTCGACGTTGGAGCGGACGCTCAGCCACGGGAACAGCGCCGGCTCCTGGAACAGCACGGCGCGATCCGGACCGGGGCCCGTGACCGGCTTCCCGTCCATCGCGATCTCGCCGGTGTCCGGGCGGTCCAGACCCGCGAACAGGTTCAGCAGCGTGGTCTTGCCGCACCCGCTCGGCCCGATGAGACAGACGAACTCGCCGTCGCGGATCGACAGGTCGACCTCGCCGAGGGCCGAGACGACCTCGCCGCGCGCGTTGCGGAACGTCTTCGAGACGCCGCTGGCGGCGAGCTTCGTCGCGTCGGCCCGTCCCTCGGGCACCGAGACGAGCGCGGGCTCGGTTCTCACACCGCCACCTCGATCACGGGGAGCTGGAGGTCCCCCAGGACCTTGTTCAGCACGTCGAGCCGGAACAGCGCCGACAGGTCGGTGGGCTGCTCCTCGAGGAAGCCGAGCGCGTACGCGTTCGCGGCCCCCTGAGCGAGGCTCGGCGCCACCGGGTCGAACGTGAACGTGAGCTTCGACCACGCCTCGTCGACGACCGCCTGGTCGAGCGACGGTGCCCCCGCCTCGATGAGCCCGGCCTGCGCCGCGGCCTTCGCGCTCGCGGGATCGGCCTCCACCTCCTCGATGGCCATGACGTTCGCCTCGACGAGACCTTCGACGAGCTCGGGCTGGGCGTCCATGAACGTCGTGTTGACCAGCAGGACCGTCGTCGTGAACTCCCCGTCCGGCCAGAGATCCGCCTCGTTCACGAACAGGTCGGCGACCCCGGCGTCCAGGAGCAGGCTCGGGTACGGCTCCGGCTCCCACGCGCCGTCGAGGTGTCCGGCCTCGAACAGCCCGAGGAGCTCGGGGTTGTCGACCTCGAGCACGTCGACCTCGCCGCCGGCGTCGTTGGCCTCGAGGCCCTGCTCGTGCAGCCACGTGCGAAGCGCCACGTCCTGCGTGTTCCCGAACCCGGGAACGGCGATCTTCTTGCCGATGAGATCCTCCGAGCTCGAGATCCCGGCGCCCCGCCGAACGACGAACGACGCGCCACCGGAGGTCACGCCCGAGACGATCGCGACGCCCCCGTCGGACTGCAGGTACAGGGCGGTCGCCGGGCCGGGCCCGATGTACGTGGCGTCGATCGAACCGGACAGGATCGCCGCGCCCGCGTCCGAACCGGAGTTGAAGTACGTCACCTGCACGTCGACGCCGGGCATCGTCTCCTCGAACAGGTCCTCCTCGAGCGCGATGTACCCGGGCGCGTGGGTGAGGTTCGGGAAGATCCCCAGGCGGAGCACGTCGGCGCTCCCCTGCGCCTTCTCCTCGGAGCTCGAGCACGCTCCCGCCAGGAGCGCGAGCGCCGCGATCGCAACGAACGCCTTCCTCATCGAACCTCCTCGAAACGCGAAAAGGCCGCGACACGATGTGTCGCGGCCTCCAGTCGTCTGGTCAGCCAGCCGTCGCGGAGCCTAGTCCGCGGATCGCGTCGCCGTCAACGATCCTTCGGCGGAACGCATTGAGATTCGGTGATCAACGAAGGCGGAACTTCTCGGCCATCTCGATCTGCACGACCCTCCCGTCCTGCACGACGAGCAGGATCGTGCCGAACTCGATCCGCCGCAGCACCTCGACGACCTTCAGGAGGACGTCGCGTTCCTCGCCGGTGATGTCGTCGACCTCGTCCGCAGGGCGGCCGTCCTTCGCCTCCATGGGCGGCGACGCTAGCGCACGTCACCCGTGGCAGGCAGGGGTCAGACCCGATTCGCAATCGAAACGCGACGAACCGCCTACCAGGCGAAGGCTTCCGGCGCCGGCCCGGGGCCGGGCCAGATCTCGTCGAGGCGCTTCATCGTGGCGCGGTCCAGCTTCAGCTCGAGCGCCCGCATCGACTCGTCGAGCTGCTCCATCGTGCGGGGACCGACGATCGGGGCCGTCACGACCGGGTTCGTGAGGAGCCACGCGAGCGCGACGACCGCCGGGGACTCGCCGAGCTCGGCGCAGAGCTTCTCGTACGCCTCGACCTGCGTCCGGGTCTCGTCGAGCTTGGCCTGCACCATCTTCGAGGCGCGCCGGCCGCCACTGGCTCCGTTCGAGATCCCGCCCAGGAGCCCGCGCCACAGCGGACTCCACGGGATCACGCCCATCCCGTAGTCCTCGCAGACCGGGAGCACCTCGAGCTCGACGGTGCGCTCGGCGAGGTTGTAGATGCACTGCTCGGTCACGAGCCCCGTGAAGTGGCGCGTGCGGGCGATCTCGTTCGCCTTCGCGATGTGCCAGCCGGCGAAGTTGCTCGACCCGACGTAGAGCACCTTGCCCTGCTGCACGAGGGTCTCGAACGCCTGCCAGACCTCGTCCCACGGCGCGTCCCGGTCGATGTGGTGCATCTGATACAGGTCGACGTGGTCGGTCTGGAGCCGCTGCAGGCTCGCCTCGCACGCGCGCCGGATGTTGACGGCCGACAGTCGCGACTCGTTCGGCCACGAGCCCATCTCGCCGTACACCTTCGTCGCCAGGACCACCTTGTCGCGCCGGCCCTCGCCCTTGGCGAACCAGTTCCCGACGATCCGCTCGGTCGTGCCGACACCCGTGTGCTGCCCGTAGACGTTGGCGGTGTCGAAGAAGTTGATCTCGAGCTCGAGCGCCCGGTCCATGATCGCGTGGCTGTCTGGCTCGGAGGTCTGCGGGCCGAAGTTCATCGTTCCGAGGCACAGCGGGCTGACCCTCACGCCGAACCGTCCGAGATGCCGATGCTTCATCGCTCGAGTCTATCCCGGCACCGATGCGGCCTCGACGCGACGCGCCTCCTCGAGCGACCCGTCGCGTTCGGGATCGCGTGCCCCCGGGACGAGCATGAACGCGACCGTGACGGCCGCCCCGAACAGGCCGGCGGCGATGAGGGTCGCGTCGACCCCGAACACCCCGGCGGCCGGGCCCACGATCGCATAGCTGAGCGGCAGCCCCGCGATCGAGATCATCCAGTCCAGGCTCGAGACCCGGCCGAGCAGGTGCGACGGCACGAGGCGCTGGATCAGCGTGAACCAGATGACGATGAGCGCCGTGATGCAGCTCTCGGACAGGAAGGCCACCGTCATCGCCTGCCAGACCTCGGAGACCAGGCCGAAGCCGGCCGTGAGGAGCATCCCGCCCGTCCACGCCAGGTACAGCGCCGTGATCGCCCGCCGCGGCAGGCGCCCTCGCTGCCCCATGACCACCGCGACGATGAGGGCGCCGACACCGCCGGCCCCGTAGACGAGGCCGAGGGCGGCCGCCGATCCCCCGAGATCGTTGCGGACGACGAAGGGAACGAGGACCTCCCACGGCCCCCACGTGAACAGGAGGCTGACCGTGGCGGCCACCATCGCCACCCAGAGCCAGCGGCGGCTCCGCACGTAGCGAAGCCCCTCCTTCAGGTCCTCCCACGCCGACGAGGCGTTCTCCGAACGCGGGCTCGGGCGCGTGTGCATCGCGAGGATCATCACCGCGGAGAACGCGAACGTGGCTCCGTCGGCCACGAACGCCCATCCCGACCCCGCACCTGCGACGAGCGCTCCGCCGACGACCGGGCCGATGAGCGTCCAGGCCACCGGCCGGACGAACTGCCCGAGCGAGTTCGCCTCGACGAGCAGCTCCTCGGGCACGACCTGAGGCACGATCGAGGAGAAGGCGGGGCCGAACAGCGCCTGCCCGCACCCGAACACGATCACGAGACCGAGCAGCAGCGGCATCGTGAGCGTGCCGCCGATCGACAGCAGGCCGATCACGGTGATCGCGACGCCCCGGATCACGTCTCCGGCGATCATGAGGTGCCGGCGGTCGAGGCGATCGGACAGGACGCCCGATAGGAGCAGGAAGGCGATCTGCGGGAGGCTCCACGCCAGCCCGACGGCCGCGAGCGCCGAAGGGGAGTTCGACAGGTCGTAGGTCTGCCAGGCGATCGCGATGATGTAGATGCCGTCGCCGATGAACGAGACGGTCAGCCCGATCCACAGGAACGCGAAGTCGCGGATTCGGAGCGGCCGAAGGATCCCGACCCGTTCGAACAGGTTCCCCTCGCGTGCCATCGACCGAGCATACGGATGCGCACGGACGCAGCGGCGCTCGTCAGACCGGCGACCAGTACCGCTCGAGCCCGTCGCGCGCGCGAGCCGACCACCATTCGAGCTCGTCGGCCGAGCGCGCGCGCT
>DATBLA010000041.1:0-6807 GCA_036555645.1 Actinomycetota bacterium | reverse complement strand
GTCGGCTAGGCCGCGAGGAACCGGCGTTCAGACGGTCTGATCGACCGTCCCGGCAAGGACCACCTCTCCGCGAGCGTTCACGACGTTCACTCGCGTGTACCCGGACAGGTCCTGGGTCTCGAACTGATGGAACACCTCGGCGCTGCCGTTCGCGTCCAGCTCCTCGATCCGTCCGGCACGGAGTTGGTCACCGTCGGCGTTCAGCAACCGCACCCGATACGGGAGCTGGTCCGTCGCCGCGGGATCGAGCCCGTTGACGATCACCATGACGAAGTCGAGCAGCCGCGGAGACACGAGCTGAAGCGCAACGCCGCCGCCGGCGCTCGCGGTCACCGGCGTGAGCTGACCGAGATGGGTCTGGCTCGGCCCCACGTCCTGGTCGGGGATCACCTGGCCCAGGACCCGTTGGAAGCGCTCGACGGCCACGGCCGCCTCCTGGTCCGCCCGCGCCGCCCGCTCGGCGAACCGGTCCGCGCGGCCAGCCATCACGGCCCCCCACCCCAGGCTCGCGACGGCGACCACGGCCGCGGCGACGGCCGCGGCCGCCGTCCTGGCTCGTCTCGGCGTTCCGGGCGCTCCGGCGGCTCGCCGCACGCGCTCGACCACCCGCTCACCGAGGCCCTGGGGGACCGAGGCGGGTGGGAGCGCCAGCCCGAAGGTCGCGGCCGCCTGTCCGAGGTCGGCGGACTCCTTGCGGCATCCCGCGCACCATTGCAGGTGACGTTCGACGGCCTCGCGCTCCTCCGCCGACAGCACGCCGATCGCGAGCTCGGGCAGGAACTCCCGGACCTCGAGGCAGGTCACGGCCGCTCCTTGTCCTGGTTCGCGCGGCGAACCTTGATGAGCGCCGTGCGCAACCGCGTCTTCACGGTGCCGAGCGGGATGCCGTCGGCCTCCGCGATCTCGCGCGCGGTGAGGCCGCCGAAGTAGGCGCGGCCGAGCAACCGCTTCTCCGCGTCCGAGAGCGACTCGAGCGCGCGGATCGCCGCGTCGCGCTCGAGGAACGGCTCCTCCTCGTCCACCGACCCGATCTCGGGCACCTCGTCGACCAGGACGAGGTGCGGTCGCGTGGCCCCCGTCTCCCGGCGCAGCCGGTCGACCGCGAGGTTGTGGGCGATCGTCATGAGCCACGTCGACAGGCGACCTCGAGAGGGGTCGAATCGCGCGGCCTTGCGCCACGCAGCGAGGAAGACGTCCTGTGTCAACTCCTCGGCCGCCTCCGCGCTGCCGAGCAGTCGGAGACCCATGGTGAAGATCGACCGCGCGTACCTCGCGTAGAGCGCGCGCACCGCATCCTCGTTTCCGGCAAGGAGTCCCTCCACGAGCTGCTGCTCCTCTCTGGCGAGGAGCGGTCCGTCGGGTCGAGTGCTCACCCGTCTCCTTCCCGGTATACGGCCAGGGCGGGGCCCCGAGCTTGGCGGCGAGGCCTGCGCCCATGATGCCACGGAAGGGCCGAGTTCTCGGCCGGCATCAGCTCCCGTTCGCCGAGAAGTGCTGGTAGTCCTTCGAGGCGGTCCAGTTGCCGCCCCACCCCCACCCGATCTGCCGGAACGCCCGGCGGACGACGTCGCCGTTCACGATCATCCCCGGACGCACGTCCGTGCGATCGAGGAACCGGCGTCCCCGCCGGGGCGAGACGTGGGAGCCCCGGACGTAGGGGTTCTCGACCGGGTTGATGTCGATCGCCCGGCCGAACGCGTGCTGGGACCAGGTCGTCGTCCCGGCCACGAATCGGCAGTTGAACGCCGAGGTGTTGTCGTGCCGCATCGATGCCCGGTCGTCGGCGCCGAAGCGGTCCACGAGGCGGACTCGCCGGATCGGGAAGTCCGCCCGGTAGAGACGGCGGAAGACACCGAGGATCTCGCGCGCCCATCCACGATGGACGACGAGCCGGCCGTGCTGCGCCTGCCCGTCCCAGCCGACGTAGGTGACGCGGACGAGGCGGAGATCGCGCAGGGGAACGGGGCAGCCGGGGCGCCACGAGGAGCCGACCATGACCCGCCGGGTCTGCCGGTCGATGCGGCCGACCGATCCGGCGAACTCCTCCCCGCCTCCGGCGCCGGCCGGCGAGGCGGCCAGCAGGAGCCCGGCCACGCACACCGCCGCGATCCCGAATCGCATCGACGTCGAGGGTAGCCTCCATCGTCTCGAAGCGGTGCGATGATGGCCGTGATGGCCTCATGACGGCGAGACGCGTGGTCGCGCTGCTCGGGATCGGACTCGCCATGTCGGCGCTCACCGCGTCCGGCGCGGGCGCCCAGGGCACGACGCCGATCGTGTTCGAGGTCCGCATCGACGGCGTGGTCGACCCGTTCATCGCCAACGAGGTCGAGGGCGCGGTCGCCCGCGGCGAGGAGGAGGGCGCGGCCGCGGTCCTCGTGACCCTCGACACGCCGGGGGGCCTGGACTCGTCGATGCGCGAGATCACCCAGGCGATCCTGAACGCGAACGTGCCGGTCATCGGCTACGTCTCGCCCCAGGGCGCGCGCGCGGCGTCGGCCGGGACGTTCATCCTGCTGTCCACCCACATCGCGGCCATGGCGCCGGCCACGAACGTCGGCGCCGCGCAGCCGGTCGGACTGTCGGGGGCGGTGGCGTCCGACAAGGCCGTGAACGACGCCGCGAACTACATCCGGAGCATCGCCGAGGCCACGGGGCGCAACGCGGACTGGGCCGAGTCGGCCGTCCGAGAGGCGGAGAGCGTCTCGGCCGAGCAGGCCCTCGAGCTCGGCGTCATCGAGTTCATCGCGCCGGACGTGCCGACCCTGTTCCGCGACGTGACGGGCACGACCGTGACGCTCGCGAACGGCGAGGAGGTGACGCTCGATCTCACGGGCGCGACGGTCGAGCAGGAGGACCTCGGGTTCGTCGCGGGGATCCTGCACGGCCTGCTCGACCCGAACCTGGCCTTCATCTTCTTCTGGCTCGGGCTCGCGCTCATCGCGATCGAGTTCTTCGTCCCGGGCGGGATCGCCGGGACGCTCGGCGCCCTCCTGTTCGTCGCCTCGCTCGTCGCGCTCGGGATGCTGCCCGTGCAGCTCATCGGCGTGGTCCTGCTCGCCGCCTCGATCGTCTTCTTCATCCTCGAGCTGCTCCATCCGGGGGTGGGCCTGCCCGCGATCGCCGGGGTGATCTGCGTCGTGCTCGGCGGGCTCTTCCTGTTCGACACGTCGGTTCCCGGCGTCGCGGTCTCGCCGCTCGTGATCGTGCCCGTGGCGGTGTTCGCGGCGCTGTTCTTCCTCGTCGTCGTGCGCGCGGCGATGCGGCTGCGGCACCGGGGCGTCGTGACGAGGGACGAGCAGCTCGTCGGCCGGGAGGGCGTCGTCATGCGCGATCTGGATCCCGTGGGCGTCGTCCAGGTGGCCTCGGAGGACTGGACGGCCGAGGCCGTTCGCGGCACGCCGCGCCGCGGGGAGCGGGTCCGGGTCGTCCAGATGGACGGTCTCAAGCTGAAGGTCGAACCCGTGGAGGATCCCGTCGCCGCCTCCGCGGACGGACCGGCAGATTCGGCGACGGAATAGGAGGCGAACCCGTGAATTGGATCCCCCTGGCGATCGGTGTGGGCGTCGTGCTGCTCCTGCTCGTGGTCATCCTGCCGCAGGCCCTGAGGATCGTGCGCGAGTACCAGCGGCTCATGGTGTTCCGCCTCGGGCGGGCGCTCGGAGCCAAGGGTCCGGGGCTGGTCTTCCTCATCCCGTTCGTGGACAAGGGCGTGATGGTGGACCTGCGCGAGCTCTTCCTCGAGATCCCCCATCAGACCGCGATCACCGAGGACAACGCGACGATCTCGATCGACTTCATCGTCTTCTACCGCGTGATCGACGCCGCGATGTCGGTGATCGAGGTCGCGAACTTCGCGGGCGCGGCCCAGAACATCGCCTCGACGACGCTTCGGTCGGTCGTCGGCGACATGGCCCTGGACGAGGTCCTGGCCAAGCGCGAGGCGATGAACGAGATCCTGCGGACGAAGCTCGACGAGGTGACCGAGCGATGGGGCACGAAGGTCACGAACGTCGAGATCCGCGAGGTCACGCCGCCCCCCCAGGTGCTGGACGCGATGACGCGGCAGATGTCGGCGGAGCGGACGCGCCGGGCCGTCGTCACGGAGGCCGAGGGGGCGAAGCAGGCATCGATCACGGTCGCCGAGGGCAACAAGCAGTCCGCGATCCTGAACGCCGAGGGTGACCGTCAGGCCGCGATCCTGCGCGCCGAGGGGTTCGCGCTGGCGCTCACGCAGATCTTCGAGTCCGCGCGAACCGTGGACGCGAAGACGATGAGCCTCCAGTACCTCGACGCCCTCAAGCAGATCGGCGCCTCCCCGTCGACGAAGTTCGTGATCCCGATGGAGTTCACCCAGCTGCTGTCGGGCATCACCGACTACGCCGAGCGCACGTTCGGGAACGGCTCGGGCGGTTCGGGGTCCTAGACCGGCCGCCGACCGAGAAGGCCCGACGACCGGCTCGGCCGGTCGGAACCCCCGTCGCCGTCGCGGTGTAGACCCGGTGACCGACCGAGTGGAGGGCCGTCCACTGGAGGACGTCGAGCTCACCCGGCTCGCGAGGGACGGAGACGTCGGCGCCTACGGGGAGCTCGTCGAGCGATACCGGGAGGTGGCGTTTCGAACGGCGTGGCTGATCACCCGGAGCTCGGCCGACGCGGAGGATGCCGCGCAGGAGGCCTTCGTGAAGGCCTACTACGCGCTCGACCGGTTCCGGCTCGGGGAGTCGTTCCGGCCGTGGATCCTGCGGATCGTCGCGAACGAGGCCAGGAACCGGAAGCGCTCGGCGGGCCGGCGCGAGCGACTCGCGTTGCGCCTGGCCGAGGACCGCGGCGCGGGAGACGCGGCCCCGTCTCCCGAGGCCGCGGCGATCGAGCGCGAGGTCCGGCAGGGCCTCGTCGAGGCGCTCGACTCCCTGTCGGAGCGGGACCGGCTCGTGGTGGCGTGCCGCTATCTCCTCGAGCTGTCGGAGGCCGAGACGGCGGCGGCGCTCGGGGTTCGGCCGGGCACGGTGAAGTCCCGCCTGTCCCGAGCGCTCGGGCGGCTGCGGCACGCGATGGAGGGCGCGGAGGATGCGTGACGGTGGCTCGATGAGCGACGCGCGGATGATCGAGGCGCTCTCCGAGCTCGGGGGTCACGTCGAGTTCCCACCGACCCCGCCCCTGCCCTCGGTCTCGGCGGCGCTCGAGCGGGAACGGGCGGCGGGGACCCGCCGGCCCTTCCCGGGGCTGGCGCTTTGGAGCCGGAGGCGACTCGTCGCCGTCGTCGTCCTGGGCCTGCTCGCGCTCCTCGGCGTGGCCGCGGCCGCGAGGCTCACGATCGGCGCGATCGAGGTTCGCGTTCAGCCGAGCGTCTCTCCGTCGGCGAGCGTCCCGCCGCTCGATCCCGAGGTCCTCGGCGACCCTCTCGCCTTCGAGGCGGCCGTCGCCGCCGCCGGATTCGAGCCCGCCCTGCCGGCCGGGCCACCGCCCGACGAGGCCTACGTCGTCCAGGGTCGCTCGGGGGAGGCCGCGATCGTCACGGCGTGGCGACCGAGCGACCGGTACCCGGCGATCCGCGGCATCCCGTGGGGCCTCGTGCTCATCGCGTTCCCGGACAGCGACGACGAGACGGTCATGAAGACCGTCGAGCGATTCGAGGACGTCCGCGAGGCGACCGTCGACGGGCAGCGGGCGTTCTGGATCCCCGTGTGGCACCTGCTCACCCTCGAGACCGATGACGGGGTCGAGACCCTGTCGGTCAACGGCAACGTGCTCATCTGGGAAGCGGACGGCATCACGTACCGGCTCGAGACCTCGCTCGGCAAGGCCGAGGCGGTCGCGATCGCCGAGTCCATGGGATGACGGGAACCCCCCCGACCTCGCCGGTGTAGACGAACCGACGGCAGGAGCGGAAGGAGGGCCCATGACACGCCGGATCGGAACGCTGCTGGCGGCGACGCTCGTCGGGTGGTTGATGGTGCCCGCGGGCGCGGCGCTCGCGGGTGGAGGGTGCCACACCGTGTCCCAGGGCACGGGCGACACCGTCGAGATGGTGGATGCGTGCTTCACCCCCTCGACGCTTCGGATCGACCCCGGGGACAGCGTGACGTTCGTGAACCGGGACGACATCACGCACAACGTCGGGGCCGCCCAGTGGGGCAACTACGACGACATGAACCTGAACGACTCGTTCACGGCGACCTTCGACGAGTCCGGCGTGTACTCCTTCGCGTGCTCCTATCACCCCGGGATGACCGGCGCGATCGTCGTCGGCGACGGAACGGGCGCGGGGAGCGGCGAGGTCGTCACGAGCTCCTCCACGCAGGAGGACACCGTGGCCACGTCGCCGGTCGTCGAGATCCGCACGGTGACCGAGGAGTCGAGCGCGACCCCGGTGACGGTCGGGTGGATCGTCGGGGGCCTCGTGGGCCTCGCGATCGGCGTGGGGATCGGGACGCTCGTCCGGCGGCGCGAGCGGTCGGCCGCCTAGCCGAGGACCGGACGGATCAGGTCGGGATCGGGATCCGAGCCTGCTGGAGCTGCAACGTGAAGTCGTGGGGTCTCGAGGAAGCGCCGAGCGCGGCCTCGACCGAGACCCGCCCGCTCTTCACGAGCGCCAGCAGGCTCTGGTCGAACGTGCACATCCCGTAGTACCCGCCTTCGGCGACGACCTCGTGGATCTCGGCGGTCTTGTCGGCATCGGCGATCCGCTCGGCGATCCGCCCGGTGTTCACGAGGATCTCGTGGCACGGGACGAGGCCGCCGTCGACCGTCGGTGCCAGGCGCTGGCAGATGATGCCTCGGAGCGCGCCGGCGAGCGTGAGCCGG
>DATBLA010000040.1:0-78500 GCA_036555645.1 Actinomycetota bacterium | reverse complement strand
GGCACCGCGGACACGGCGAGCCTCGACACGGTCGACGACGTCGACGGGGTGGAGCTCGCCGTCGTGTGCTGCAACTGAGGAGTCGGAAGCCGCAAGGACGCGTTACAGGAGCGCGCGCAGCTCCTCGAAGCACCGGTCGATGTCGGCCTCGGTGTTGAAGAAGTGGGGGCTGATCCGGAGCCCGTCGCCCCGGTAGTCCGTGCAGACGTCGCGCTCGAGCAGCGCGTGGCAGATCTTGCCGGCCTCGGGCCCGACGCCGACGTTCACGACGCCGCCTCGAGCCGCGCGATCCCGAGGCGTCCGGACGGGCAGGCCGAGCTCGTCGGCCCGCGCGATGAGATGGTCGCCGAGCTCGCCCTGTCGCGCCCGGATCCGCTCGGGCGTGACCTCGGCGACGATGTCGAGCCCGCCCTGCGCGATGAAGTACACGGGCGCGGGCGGGGTCCCGTGCTCGAATCGTCGGGCGGTCGGGTGGTACTCGAGGTGCTCGGTGTCGAACGAGAACGGGTCGGCCGTCCCGAACCAGCCCGTGACCATCGGCTCGAGCGTCGGGATGAGGTCCCGGCGAACGTAGAGGAACGCGAGGCCCGGGCCGCCGCAGAGCCACTTCAGGACCCCGGTCGCGTACGCGTCGCAGCCGATGTCGTGGAGGTCGAGCGGCACGATGCCGATCCCGTGGTAGTCGTCGAGGAACGAGAGCGCCCCGCGCTCGCGCGCGATCGCGCAGACGCGCTTCGCGTCGACGATCGCGCTCGAGCGGTACAGGACGCGGTTCACCATGACGACCGCCGTCCGATCGTCGATCGCGCGGTCGTACTCCTCGAGCGGGATCGTGAGGCCGTCGGGTGAGCGCAGCCACTCGATCTCCACGCCGCGCTTTCGATGGGCGAGCCAGACGTGGCCGTCGGTGGGGAAGTCGAGCTCGGACATCACGACCTTCGTGCGCTCGCCGAAGTCGAGCGCCGAGGCGATCGTCGAGATCGCGATCGAGATGTTCGTCGTGATCGCGAGCTCGTCGGCGTCGCACCCGGCGAGCGCGGCGAACGACGCCTTCAACGCTCGCATCCGAGGGAAGATGTCCTCGAACCACACGTGATCGGGCGCGCCCTTCGACGCCCACGCGTCCAGGTACTCGTCCAGCAGCGCGCGCGAGCGGTTCGAGATCGGACCGAGCGAGGCGCTGATGAGATACGCCTTGCGCGACAGGACCGGGAACTCGTCCCGGTACGCCTCCAGGCTCCGCCCGGCCGTCCCCACGCGCTTGCCCCCCGAGTCCGTGTGGCGGGGCGAGCGTACTCGACCGGTCGGCTCCAGAGAGTTCCCGAGCCCTCCCCGGCGGTGTAGAAGAGTCCCCATGGCGGAGGAGCTCGGCCCCGGGTCGCAGCTGGGCGGCTACCGCATCGAATCCCGGATCGGCCGCGGCGGGATGGGCGTCGTCTACCTCGCCGAGCACCTCACGCTCGGCCGGCGTGTCGCGCTCAAGGTCGTCGCCCCCGAGCTCGTCGAGGACGCCGGGTTTCGCGAGCGGTTCCTGCGCGAGGCGCAGCTCGCCGCCTCGCTCGACCACGAGAACATCATCCCCGTCTACGACGCGGGCGATGCCGACGGCGTCCTGTACCTCGCGATGCGCTACGTCGAGGGGGAGAACCTCGGCCATGTCCTGGAGCGCGAGGGCCGGCTCCCCGTCGATCGGACGCTCGAGATCCTCGCGAAGGTGGCGGGCGCGCTCGACGAGGCGCACCGCCGCGGGCTCGTGCACCGCGACGTGAAGCCGGACAACGTGCTGCTCGGGACCGGCGGGAGCGTGTACCTCACGGACTTCGGGCTCGTTCGACGGCTGTCGTCGCAGACGCGGCTCACGAAGACCGGCTACATGATGGGGACCCTCAACTACATGGCGCCCGAGATCTTCCGCGGGCAGGAGGTCGACGGCCGCACCGACGTCTACTCGCTCGCGTGCGTGCTCTTCGAGTGCCTGACGGGGCGTCCTCCGTACTCGCACGAGGAGCAGCCGGCCGTCATCAGCGCGCACCTGCTCGACCCGGCGCCGACGGTGACCGCCGCGCTGCCGATGCTGCCGACGGCGATCGACGGCGTCGTCGCCACCGGCATGGCCAAGGACAAGGACGACCGCTATCCGACCTGCGGGGCGCTCATCGACGCCGCGACGGTGGCGCTCGCCGCCTCACCTCAGATCGACGAGACGATCATCGCCTCGCCGCCCGGGCCGGGGCCGGTTCCGCCGCCTCCGACGCCCACCCCAACGCCCGTTCCGGCGCCCATCCCGGTTCCGGTTCCCGACGGACCCGGGCCCGATGGTCCCGATGGGCAGGACGGCGCCGCGTGGAAGAGGTGGCTCCCGTGGGCGCTCGCCGGCGTCGCCGCCGTGGTCGCCGCGATCCTGATCGTTCCGAACCTGCTCGGCGACGAGCCGGATGGGCGGACCGGTCCCACCGGGGCAACGCGCACCGGGGCGACGGGCGGGACGGGCCCCTCGGCCTCGGGGGCGACCGGCGCGACCGGCGCCACCGGACGAGACCCCGAAGTCGAGCTGGTGACGACGGTCCAGGGGGATCCGGCGACGATCGACCTCGGCGTCGGCGCCGTCTGGGTCGCCTCCGACGACGGCACGACCGGGTTGCTCACCCGGGTCGATGCGAGCGGCTCCACCGAGGTCGTGGAGATCGGGCGATCGCCACGCCGGATCGCGTTCACCGGATCCTCGAACGACGGGTCCGTGTGGACGACGACCTTCGACGACGACTCGGTCTCCCGTGTCGACGTTCCGCTCGACGGGTCGTCCTCGGTGCCGATCCCCGTCGGTGACGGTCCGGTCCGCCTCATCACCGAGGGGACCGGCTTCGTCTGGGTGGCGAACGGTGAGGGGCACACGGTGTCGAGGATCGATCCGGCGACGAACGTCGTCGTGCCCGTCGAGGTCGAGACGGATCCGAGCGCGATCATCGCCGCGTTCGGCCTCGTCTGGGTCGCGAACACCGGCGCGGACTCCGTCTCGGTCGTCGACCCCGACCAGGGCGTGACTCTCGAGAGCATTCGCGTCGGGCCGGGACCGATCTCGCTTCGACGGACCGACCCGTTCGTGGTGGTGGCGAACCGGGATGCCGGAACGGTCGAGCTCATCGATCCGCAGACGCGCCAGGTGGCCGAGACGGTGGGCGTCGGTCCCGGACCGGACGGGCTCACGAACGGTGTCGAGGGCACCGTCTGGACGCGGAATCAGGATGGGACGACCGTGTCCGAGGTCGGCGTCTCACCTCCGACCGAGCTGCGCGAGCTCGATGTCAGGGGAGCTCCCGTGTCGAACACGGTCTCGGGGGATGCGATCTGGTTCGCCGTCGACAACGGGACGCTCGTCAGGTTCAACCTCGCGGGTGGGGGTCGGGAGGAGTTCGCGCTGGGCTGCGAGCCCGTCGCCGTCACGTCCGAGCGCGACCCCTCCCTCGTGCCACCCCAGCTCCGCGGGATCTGGGTGGTCTGCGCCGACGGCGCCGTTCTGCGGGTGCAGGCGTAGCGGCTGTCACGCGATGGCTCGGATGAGCCCAATGACACCCGAGCCGAGGACCACCCAGACGACGTTGACCCCGAACCGTCGGATCGCGACGAACGCCGCGACCGCCACGGCCGCGGCGAGCGGATCGATCGACCCCGGCGCCGGGACCGCGATGTCGTGTCCGAAGGGTGAGCGGACGTTCACCTCCTCGAACAGCACGCTCGTCGCGAACACGAGCGCGAGGTTCGCGATGACGCCCACGACCGCGGCCGTGATCGAGCGGAGCGCGCCGGCCAGCCGAGGGTTGCCACGCAGGCGCTCCACCGACGGCGCTCCGAGGAAGATGAACAGGAAGCTCGGGACGAAGGTTGCCCACGCGGTGACGACGGCGCCCGCCCATCCCGCGGCCTCGGGCGTGAGCCCTCCCGGATCCCGGAATGCGGCCACGAACCCGACGAACACGACGACGAGGATCAACGGCCCGGGCGTCGTCTCCGCGAGGCTCAGCCCGACGGCCATGTCGGCGGAGGTGAGCCACCCGAAGCGCAGCACCGCAGCCTGGTTCACGTACGCGAGGACGGCGTAGGCGCCGCCGAACGTCACGAGCGCCATGACGGAGAAGAACGCCGCCTCCTCGGCGAGCACGGATTCGCGACCGGCCGCGAGGACGACCGCAGCGAGCGGAACGAGCCACACCGCGAGGCCGACCGCAAGGACGCGGATCGTTCGGGCGGCGGTCGGGGTGGCGCGGTCGGGGTCGGGGAGTGGCCTCTCGTCGGGCTCGGCGTCGTCGGAGAAGGCCCGGCTCGCCGCGTACCCGAGCACGCCGGCGCCGACGACGACGATCGGGAACGGGACGCCGAACAAGAACAGCGCGAGGAAGGCGGCCACGCCCACGGCGAGGTCGAGGCGGGTCCGCACCGCGCGGCCGGCGAGACGGAGCATCGCGGCCGCGACGATGCCGACGACCGCCCATCCGAACGCCTCGAAGACGCTCGAGACCCACCCGACGTCCCCGTGGACCGCGTAGATCCACGACAGCCCGACCATGAGGAAGAACGCGGGGAGCAGGAAGAAGACCCCCGCTGCGAGCGCACCGGCCGAGCCGTTCAGCAGCCACCCCACGTAGATCGCGAGTTGGTGCGCCTCGGGGCCTGGAAGGAGCATCGCGAAGTTCAGCGCATGGAGGAATCGGGGCTCGTCGATCCAGCGCCGCCGCTCGACGAGCTCGGCGTGCATGAGGGCGATCTGCCCGGTGGGCCCGCCGAAGTTCACGAAGCCGAGCTTCACCCAGAACGCGAGCGCGTCCCGGAACGGGATCGCTCCCCGCCGGGTCCCGTCCTCCATCCCGACGACCCTATCCGGGCATCCCCGCCCGGCAGGGCATGTCGGCGCCTTCGGTACGATGCCCCCGTGGGAACCGACATGCTTGTGATTCACGGGGCCCGTGAGCACAACCTGAAGAACGTCACCCTCGAGCTTCCGCGCGACGCGCTCATCGTGTTCACCGGGCTCTCCGGCTCGGGCAAGTCCTCGCTGGCGTTCGACACGATCTACGCCGAGGGCCAGCGTCGGTACGTCGAGTCGCTGTCGGCGTACGCCCGCCAGTTCCTCGGCCAGATGGAGAAGCCGGACGTCGATTTCATCGAGGGGCTCTCGCCGGCCATCTCGATCGACCAGAAGTCCACCTCGAAGAACCCGCGGTCCACCGTGGGGACGATCACCGAGATCTACGACTACCTCCGCGTGCTCTACGCGCGGATCGGCCACCCCCACTGTCCGCAGTGCGGCCGCCCGATCGGCCGTCAGACCCCCGACCAGATCGTGGACCAGGTCATGCGGCTCCCCGAGGGGACGCGCTTCCAGGTGCTCGCGCCGGTCGTTCGTGGCCGCAAGGGGGAGTACGAGAAGCTGTTGCAGGACCTGGCCGGCAAGGGCTTCGTTCGCGCGCGGATCGACGGCGAGGTCCGAGAGCTCTCCGAGTCGATCCGGCTGCCCCGCAACTACAAGCACACGATCGAGGTCGTCGTCGACCGGCTCGTGGCCAAGCCCGACATCCGCCGGCGGGTGGCGGACTCGATCGAGACGGCGCTCCAGCTGGCGGAGGGCCTCGCCGCGGTCGCCGTCCAGACGCACGAGGGCGAGGACGTCCAGACGTTCAGCCAGTCGCTCGCGTGCACGTACGACGGGCTCTCGTTCGACGAGCTCCAGCCGCGGAACTTCTCGTTCAACTCGCCGTACGGCGCGTGCCAGACGTGCGACGGCCTCGGCACGCGGCTCGAGGTCGACGCGGAGCTCGTCGTGCCCGACCCGGACCTGTCGATCTCGGAGGGTGCGCTCGCGCCGTGGTCGAGCTCGCGTCTGGAGTACTGGGACCGGGTCCTCGACGCGGTGGCCGGCGCGCACGGGTTCTCGACCGCGACTCCCTGGAAGCGACTGACGAAGAAGGCGCGCGAGGTCGTCCTGTACGGCTCCGACGCGGAGATCCACGTCCGCTACAAGAACCGATACGGGAGGACCCGCTCGTACTGGACGACGTACGAGGGCGTCGTGCCCGTCGTCGAGCGCCGACACGTCGAGACCGACTCCGAGAGCCAGCGCGATCGGCTCGAGGAGTTCATGCGGGAGATCCCCTGCCGCGCGTGCGGGGGCGCCCGGCTCCGGCCCGAGAGCCTGGCGGTGACGGTCGGTGGCCTGAACATCTCCCAGCTCACCGACCGCTCGATCCGGGACACGCTCGCCTTCACCGAGGAGGTCGAGCTCTCCGAGCGCGAGCACATGATCGCCGAGCGGCTCCTCAAGGAGATCCGCGAGCGGCTGCGCTTCCTCGTCGATGTCGGGCTCGACTACCTCACGCTCGGACGGGCGTCGGCGACGCTCGCCGGCGGCGAGGCCCAACGGATCCGGCTCGCCACCCAGATCGGCAGCGGGCTCGTCGGCGTGCTCTACATCCTCGACGAGCCGTCGATCGGGCTGCACCAGCGGGACAACCGCCGGCTGCTCGACACGCTGATCCGGCTCCGCGACCTGGGGAACACGCTCATCGTCGTCGAGCACGACGAGGCGACGATCACGGCGGCCGACCACCTGGTCGACATCGGGCCGGGCGCCGGGGCGGCGGGTGGCGAGATCGTGTACTCCGGCGATCTGAAGGGGCTGCTCGAGTCCGACGAGTCCATGACCGGGGCCTTCCTGTCGGGGCGGCGGATGATCCCCACCCCCGAGGTTCGCCGCACGCCGAGCGGCCGGTGGCTGAAGGTGCTCGGCGCCCGCGAGCACAACCTCGACGACGTCGACCTGCACGTGCCGCTCGGGCTCCTCGTGTGCGTGACGGGGGTGAGCGGCTCCGGGAAGTCGACCCTCGTGCAGGAGGTGCTCGTTCGCGCCCTCATGCAGAAGGTGTACCGGTCACGTGCGCTCCCGGGGAAGCACCGCCGCCTCGTCGGATGGGAGCACGTCGACAAGGTCATCGACATCGACCAGTCTCCGATCGGGCGGACGCCGCGATCGAATCCCGCCACGTACACGGGGGTGTTCGACCAGATCCGCAAGCTGTTCAGCCAGGTTCCCGAGGCGCGCGTCCGCGGCTACCTGCCGGGGCGCTTCTCGTTCAACGTTCGAGGCGGACGATGCGAGAACTGCGCGGGCGACGGGCAGATCAAGATCGAGATGCACTTCCTGCCGGACGTTTACGTCACGTGCGAGGTCTGCAAGGGCCACCGGTACAACCGCGAGACGCTCGAGGTGAAGTACAAGCACCGCTCGATCGCCGACGTGCTCGAGATGAGCGTCGACGAGGCGCTCGAGTTCTTCCAGAACATCCCGGTGATCAAGCGTCATCTTCAGACGCTGTCCGATGTCGGGCTCGGCTACGTGAAGCTCGGCCAGCCGGCGCCCACGCTCTCGGGCGGTGAGGCGCAGCGGATCAAGCTGTCCTCCGAGCTCCAGAAGCGGGCCACCGGGAGCACGCTGTACATCCTGGACGAGCCCACGACCGGCCTGCACTTCGAGGACATCCGCAAGCTCCTGTCGGTCCTCCAGCGGCTCGTCGCGCAGGGCAACACCGTCCTGGTGATCGAGCACAACCTCGACGTCGTGAAGACCGCCGACTGGATCGTCGACCTCGGCCCGGAAGGCGGCGACGCGGGGGGCACGATCGTCGTCGCCGGTCCTCCCGAGACCGTTGCGGCGCACCCGACATCGCACACCGGCCGGTTCCTGGCCGAGGTCCTGGGCACCCTGCCGCTCGAGCCCGTGCGCGCGTCGCGGGATGCGTGAGCCGACTCGCGGACCGAGCGACCGGCGAGGGCCGGCTTGCTAGGATTGCGCGCGCTCATGCCCAGGAAGCTGTTGCCGCTCGCCTTCGTGCTGGCTCTCGTGGCAGCGGCATGCTCCGAGCCCCCCAGTCCCACGGTGAACGTGGGCACGGGCCTGCGCTTCCTGCCCGAGGTCGCCGACTCGCTCGACGACGTCGGACGGTTCGCCTCGGTCGCGGTCACGGGCGACGACCTGCCGCTCGTCGCGTACTTCGGCTTCCCCGCGGAGCTCGAGGAGGGGCAGGTCGCGACGATCCGGCCCGTCGGCTCGCCGTCGGTCCCGGGCGTCTTCCTGGCGACGGTGAGCGCGGACGGCTACTGGACGCGCGGCGCGATCGCGATCGCGGACCAGATCCCGAACGTGAACATCGCCTTCAATCCGGCGTTCGACGAATCGGTCGCCGACCTCACGCGCGACACCGTGACGGGACTGGGCCTGGTGGTCGACGGCGACGCCTACCACGCCGCCTGGTCCTCCGATGCCGGGGTCATGTACGCCACCGGCTCGACGGACCCCGCGTCGGCCACGCAGGCCGAGGTGACCGAGGTGACGGGCGACGCCGCGAGCGGGACGTCGATCGCGATCGTCGACGGAGCGCCCTGGATCGCGTTCTACGGCTCGGGCGGCGTGCAGGTCGCGCATCCGGAGGGCGCGGCATGGACGATCGAGGAGGTCGCGCCGGGCGAGGGCTGCGACACGTGCCGGACCGCGATCGTGGGCTCGCCCGACGGGCCGGTCGTCGGATACGCGGACTCGGCCGGCGTTCAGGTGGCCACCCAGGACGCCGAGAGCGCATGGTCGGACTCGGCGCTTCAGATCGGGGCCGGAGTCGGAGGCGAGGGACTCGCTGGGGTCGCGACGGAGGACGGCGTCGCGTTCTCCTTCTATGAGAACAGCACCGTGACGGTCGTGGTCCTCGACGTCGGCGCGCTCGGTGGATCTGGGTCCGGCGCGGGAGCAGGCCTCGAGGTGACGCCGGGATCCGGGGAGACCGACGGCGCCGCCACCTCGCTCGCGGTGGACGGCGAGGGCAACGTCTCGGTGGCCTGGGTCGACTCGGCCGAGGGCGTTCGGTTCGCGACCGGGACGATGGAAGCGCTCGAGGCGGTCGACACCGGCAGCTCGACCGACGGCGGCGCGTTCCCTTCGGTCGCGGCCGCGTCCGAGGGCTCGCCCGTCTACACCGCCTGGTACGACACCGACGGCGAGGACCTGCTCGTCGGCGGCTACGGTGACTTCGGCGAGGTGCCGTTCGCGGCGCCGAGCCCGACGTCGTCGGGACCGGTGGCCACCGCGCCGCCACCCACGTCCGAATGCAGTCCCGTCGAGAACGGCCGGGTGACCGTCGTCGCCGAGGGCGTCGCGTTCACGGACGGAAGCTGCATCCAGGCCGAGCCCGGACAGGAGTTCACGATCGACTTCGACAACCGGGACGCGGGCACCCAGCACAACGTGCAGATCTTCGCGGGTCCGGATCCGAACGGGGATCTCCTCATGGAGGGCGAGGTCGTGACGGGACCGGTGGAGACCGAGTACCCGGTCCCGGCGCTCGAGGCCGGCGAGTTCGCGTTCAACTGCGTCGTGCACCCCACGATGCTGGGCCAGGTGCAGGTGGGCGAGGGCGGAGGGGGCGCGACGGGCTCCACCGGCGCGACCGGAGGGACCGGGGCCACCGGCGCCACCGGGTCGACGGGCGGCGGTGGCGGAGGCGGCGGTGGTGGTGGTGGTGGGACGACGGTCACGGCCGCTGCGATCGCCTTCGACGTCTCGACGATCGACCTGACGGCCGGCGAGCCCAGCACGATCACGTTCGTGAACGACGATGCCGGCGTCCCGCACAACATCGCGATCTACCCGTCGGCGGACGATCTCGCCAACCCGCTGTTCCAGGGCGATGAGATCACGGGCCCGGACGAGATCGACTACGCCGTCGAACCCCTCGACGCCGGCGAGTACTACTTCCAGTGCGACATCCACCCGACGATGAACGGGTCCGTCGCCGTCTCCTAAGCCTCTCGGGCTCGCCCCCTCGATCCGGGGTTTCCGCAGGTCGCCGCGCTACGATGCATGTATGACCGTTCCGCGCCCCGAGGCGGCGTCGATCCCCGACGCTCCCGGGGCCTACCTGTTCCGCGACGTCGACGGGAGGGTCGTGTACGCGGGCAAGGCTCGGTCGCTCCGCAAGCGCCTGGTCACCTACTGGAACCGAGACCTGCATCCGCGGACCGCGGCGATGACCGCGGCCGCCACCTCCGTCGAGTGGATCCTCGCCTCGACCGAGGTCGACGCGCTGCTGCTCGAGTACAACCTCATCCAGGAGCACCGCCCACGGTTCAACGTCCGCTACCGCGACGACAAGTCCTATCCCTACCTCGCGATCACGGTGGGGGAGCGGTGGCCCCGGGCCCAGGTCCTGCGGGGCGCGAAGCGAAAGAACGTCCGCTACTTCGGCCCGTTCGGCCACGCCTACGCGATCCGGGAGACGCTCGACGCGCTCACGCGGGTCTTCCCGGTCCGGACGTGCTCGAACGCGTTCTTCGACCAGCGGGCGCGCGCCCGGCGGCCGTGCCTGTATTACGACATCGGCCGGTGCGCCGGTCCGTGCGTCCCCGACGTCACCGGCGTGACCGAGGAGGGGTACGGGGCGCACGTCGAGGCGCTCATCGACTTCATGTCCGGGAACGAGCGCCCGATCCTCGAGGGGCTCGAGCGCCGGATGCGCGAGGCGGCAGGGCGGGAGGAGTACGAGCTCGCCGCCAAGCATCGTGACCAGCTGACCGCGGCCAACCGGGCCCTCGAGAGCCAGGAGATGGTGCTCCCGCGCCCGGAGGATCTCGACATCGTCGGCATGGCCGAGGACGACCTCGAGGCAGCGTTCCAGGTCTTCTTCGTGCGGCGGGGCCGCGTGACGGGGCGCCGGGGGTGGGTCGTCGACCGCGTGGAGGACCTCGACCGCCCCGGCCTCATCGGCTCGTTCCTGCGCGAGATGTACATGCAGCGAGGTGACGTGCCCCCTCGCGTCCTCGTCCCGGAGATCCCGGCGGACGCCGACGTCCTGTCCGAGTGGCTCACGCTCCGTCGCGACGGGCGCCCCGTGCGCTTCGCCGTCCCCGAGCGCGGGACGAAGCGGAAGCTCATGGAGACCGTGACGCAGAACGCCCGCGAGCACTTCCAGCGCCACAAGCTGCGCCGGGCATCGGATTTCGGAGCACGGTCCCGAGCGCTGTCCGAGCTCGGCGCCGTGCTCGAGCTCGAGCAGGCGCCGCTGCGGATCGAGTGCTTCGACGTGTCGAACCTCGGCGCGACCGACACGGTCGGATCGATGGTCGTGTTCGAGGACGGGCTGCCCAAGCGGAGCGACTACCGGCGGTTCGAGATCAAGGGCGTCCCCGGACAGGACGATTTCGCAAGCATGGAAGAGATGCTCCGGCGCCGCCTCGCCAGGCTCGTGCGCGATCGCGAGCCGGGGGAGCGGAGACGGTTCGCCTACCCGCCCGCGCTCATCGTCGTCGACGGCGGGCGCGGCCAGCTGTCGGCCGCCACGAAGGCGCTGGCCGAGTTCGACGTGCACGTCCCGGCGATCGGGCTGGCGAAGCGGCTCGAGGAGGTCTACTTCCCCGATCGTCCCGACCCGCTGCTCATCCCGCGCGGCTCGGAGGCCCTGTTCGTCCTCCAGCACATCCGCGACGAGGCTCACCGCTTCGCGATCACGTATCACCGGGAGAAGCGGGCGAAGCGCGCGCTCGCATCGCCGCTCGACGACGTCGCGGGGGTGGGTCCGTCGCGCAAGAAGGCGCTCCTGAAGCGGTTCGGCTCCCTCGCGCGGATCGCCCGCGCGAGCGAAGACGAGATCGCGGACACGCCGGGGATCGGGCCCGAGCTCGCCCGCGCGGTGCACGAGCGCCTCACGCGGGCCGCGCCGGCCGACCGGAGGCAGAGCGCGTGAGCACCTCGGCGGGCCGGCGGAGGCAGGACGTGACGGAGCCGTCGGTCGTGGCCGAGCCCACCGAGGTCGTCACATCGATCGAGGCGGCGACGCCCGCCCCCGCCGAGCCGCCGGCACCCTCGGAGCCCGCGCGCGGAGCATCGAAGCAGCGCAAGGCGACGGCGGATCCGCCTCGGCGGCTCCAGGACCGGCGCCCGTCCGGCCCCTCCGGGCGGACCCGGCGGCGGCCGGCCGGTCCGGGCTTCACGATCATCACCGGGCTCTCGGGTGCCGGGCGCTCGGAGGCCTCCGACTGCCTCGAGGACCTCGGCTACTTCGTCGTCGACAACCTCCCGCCGGCCCTGCTGCCGAAGATGGCCGAGCTGGCCTCGCGTCCGGGCGGTCCCGGGAGGGTCGCGATCGTCCTCGACGTGCGCGGAGGCGTGTTCTTCGGCGAGCTCTCCCGCGCGCTCGAGGAGCTCGAGGAGCTCTCGATCCCGTACGCGATCCTGTTCCTCGAGGCCTCCGACCAGGACCTCGTGAACCGGTACGAGTCCACGCGGCGCCGTCATCCCCTCGCGCCCGCCGACCGGGTCGTCGAGGGGATCCGCAAGGAGCGACTCATGATGGAGGGGCTGCGCGGGGACGCGGACCTCATCATCGACACGTCGGGCCTCACCCCGCACGAGCTCCGCGACCGGATCCGGGACGCGTTCGCCGATTCGCCGCCCGAGGAGAGCCTCCAGGTGAGCCTCATCTCGTTCGGCTACAAGTACGGGGCGCCGCGCGACGCCGACCTCGTGATCGACTGCCGGTTCCTCCCGAACCCGCACTGGGTCGACGAGCTCCGCCCGCTGCCCGGCACGGACGATCGGGTCGTGAGCTACGTGAAGGGGCAGCAGTCGTACCGCGAGTTCCTCCGCAAGCTGCGCTCGCTGCTGGAGTTCATGGTTCCCGGGTTCGTCGCGGAGGGGAAGTCCTACCTCACGGTCGCCGTAGGCTGCACCGGCGGGCGACATCGGTCGGTCGTCGTCGTCGAGGACCTCGCGCGGTTCTTCCGCGACTCGGGGCTGCCGGCCTCCGTGGATCACCGCGACCTCGACCGCTGAGTCCGAGACCGCCGCACCGCGACCGCCGCGCCGCATCCGGCGCACGCAACCCGTTTGGCTAGGATGGATGCGGACCCGGATCGGAGGACGCCATGAGCGTGAAGGTCGGCATCAACGGCTTCGGACGGATCGGCCGCAACTTCTTCCGGGCGGCGAAGGGTCTCGGCAAGGACTGGGACTTCGTGGCCGTGAACGACATCACGGACGCCGCCACCCTTGCTCACCTCCTGAAGTACGACTCGGTGCTCGGACGGTTCGGCGGCGACGTCCGCCCGACCGACGCCGGCATCTCGATCGATGGCGACGAGCTTCGGGTCCTGGCGGTGCGCAACCCGGCAGATCTGCCGTGGAAGGAGCTCGGCGCGCAGATCGTCATCGAGTCGACGGGGCTGTTCACCGACCGGGACAAGGCCGACCAGCACATCGAGGCCGGGGCCGAGAAGGTGATCATCAGCGCGCCGGCCAAGGGCGAAGACCTCACGATCGTGCTCGGCGTGAACGACGAGCTGTACGACCCCGCGTCGCACAACGTCGTCTCGAACGCGTCGTGCACGACGAACTGCGTCGCGCCGATGGCGAAGGTGCTCGACGACGCGTTCGGCATCGAGCAGGGGTTCATGACGACGGTCCACGCGTACACGAACGACCAGAACATCCTCGACCTGCCCCACCCGGATCTCCGGCGGGCCCGCGCGGCCGCGGTGAACATCATCCCGACCTCGACGGGCGCCGCACGCGCGACGGGCCTCGTCCTCCCGCATCTGAAGGGCAAGCTCGACGGGCTGTCGATGCGGGTCCCGGTGCCCGACGGCTCCGTGACGGACCTCGTCGCAACGCTCTCCTCGCCGGCCAGCATCGACGACGTGAACGCGGCGTATCGGGCGGCCGCCGAGGACGGCCCGCTCTCGGGCGGTCGCCTCGTGTACACGGAGGATCCGATCGTCTCCTCCGACATCGTGGGAAGCCCCGCGTCGTGCACCTTCGACGCCGCCTCGACGATGGCGATCGGCCCGCTCGTGAAGGTGGTCGGCTGGTACGACAACGAGTGGGGCTACTCGAACCGGATCGTCGACCTCGTCGACCTCGTCGCCCGTACCCTCTGAGCTCCGCGTGCCGCTGCGAACGCTCGAGGACCTCGGCGCGGTCGCGGGGTCGCGCGCGTTCGTCCGGCTCGACCTGAACGTCCCGCTCGAGGGCGGCGACGTGCTCGACGACACGCGGATCCGGGCGGCGATCCCGACGGTGAACGAGCTCCTCGGCCTCGGGTGCTCGGTCGTGGCCGCCTCGCACCTCGGCAGGCCCAAGGGCCACGTCGTCGAGGAGCTGCGGCTCGCGCCGGTGGCGGATCGGCTGAGCTCGCTGCTCGAACGCGACGTGCTCGCGCTCGACGCGTCCACCGGCCCGGACGCCCGAGCCGTGTGCGACCACGTCGAGCCCGGCGAGGTCGTGGTGCTGGAGAACCTGCGGTTCGACCCGCGGGAGGAGGCGAACGATCCCGCGCTCGCGGCGGAGCTCGGCGAGCTCGCCGACGTCTACGTCGGGGACGCCTTCGGCGCCGCGCACCGAGCGCACGCGTCCGTGGCCGCCCTGCCGGAGCGCTTCCTCGACCAGGGACGTCCGGCCGTCGCAGGCCGGCTCGTCGAGCGTGAGGTCTCGGCGCTCGACCGGCTCCTCGAGGACCCGGCGCGCCCGTACGTGGCCGTCCTGGGGGGCGTGAAGGTCTCGGACAAGCTGTCGACGATCGGGGCCCTCGTCGAACGGGTCGACGCGCTCCTCATCGGCGGGGCGATGGCCTTCACGTTCCTCGCCTCCGAGGGCGGCGACGTGGGAAGCAGCATCCTCGAGGCCGAGCGGTTCGACGACGTCCGCGCCGCGCGGGAGCGAGCTTCCGAGCGCGGGGTCGCGATCGTGCTGCCGGAGGACGTCGTCGCCGCTCCCGAGATCTCGGCGGAGGCGCCGACGACGACGGTGGCCGCCACGGAGATTCCCGAGGGGCTCCTCGGGCTCGACATCGGTCCGCGCACCGTCGAGGCGTTTGCCGAGGTGATCGCCGGCGCCCGCACGGTCCTATGGAACGGCCCGATGGGCGTGGTGGAGCTGGAGCCGTTCCAGGCGGGCACTCGCGGCGTCGCCGAGGCGATCGCGAACGCGACCGCCTACACCGTGGCCGGGGGCGGCGATAGCCTGGCGGCCGTGAAGCGCTTCGGCCTGGGCGCGTCGTTCGATCACCTGTCGACGGGGGGAGGCGCCTCGCTCGAGTTCCTCGAGGGGCGCGAGCTCCCGGGCCTGTCCGTGCTGGAGGCCCGATGACCGCCCGCAAACCCATCATCGCCGCGAACTGGAAGATGCACCTGACGCACCTCGAGGCGATCCAGGCGGTCCAGAAGCTCTCGTACCTCGTCGACGAGGCCGACACGGACAAGGTCGAGGTCGTCATCTGCCCCGCGTTCACCGCCCTTCGCTCGGTCGAGACGCTGATCCAGAGCGACCGGCTGCCGTTCGGGCTCGGCGCCCAGGACGTCCACTGGCAGGAGCAGGGCGCGTTCACCGGAGCGATCTCGCCTCCGATGCTCCAGGCCCTGCGCGTCGGCCACGTGATCGTCGGGCATTCGGAGCGCCGGGAGCATGCCGGCGAGACCGACGAGGACGTGAACCGCAAGGTGCGCGCGGTCCTCGGGCACGGGATGACGCCGATCCTGTGCGTCGGAGAGACCCTCGCGCAGCGCGACGTGGGCGCGACCGAGGACGTCGTGCCGTCTCAGGTCGGGGCCGACCTCGCAGGGGTCGACGCGACCGACGTGGCGCGCCTCGTGATCGCGTACGAGCCGATCTGGGCCATCGGGACCGGCCGCACGGCCGAGCCGGCCGACGCAGGCCAGGTGATCGGCCTCATCCGGGAGACGATCGCGGAGTCGTTCGGCCGGCCGGTGGCCGATGCGGTCAGGATCCAGTACGGGGGGAGCGTGAAGCCGGGGAACATCCGCGACTTCATGGCGCATCCGGAGATCGACGGGGCCCTCGTCGGGGGCGCGAGCCTGGATCCGGAGGAGTTCGCCCTCATCGTGAAGTACCGCTGATCCGGCCTCGACGTCCGGGCGGCGATCGAGGGGAACGCGAAAGGGCAGGATCCCGAAAGTCCCGGAGGAAACGAGCAGCGTAGAGTGGGGATCGAGCGCGTTGTGCGTTTCGCGCTCCGGGGCTAAGATGCGCCGTCCCATCCGGGAGCAGGAGACCACGCTCATATGGCCCAGGTGACCTCCGAGCCGGCTGCCGGGATCCCGACCGAGCCGGAGTTGAGCGTCGAGGTCCCACAGCAGGTCGTCGGGCGCTCGCCCTGGGAACTGTTCTGGCGCAGGTTCCGCAAGGACAAGTTCGCGCTCATGGGCCTGGTCATCGTGGCGCTGATGATCACGATCGCGCTGCTCGCCCCGGTGATCGCCAGCGTGTTCCACGGCCCGAACGCCGTGTTCCTGGACCGGCTCGACTCGTTCGGCATCCCGACGGGTCCCCAGAGCGACTTCTGGTTCGGCGTCGACACGGCCGGCCGCGATCTCATGGTTCGCGTGGCCTACGGCGCGCGGACCTCGCTGTTCATCGCGTTCTTCGCCACGGGCCTGGCCACGCTGATCGGCGTGACCCTCGGGATGATCGCGGGGTTCTACCGGGGCCGGACCGACACGATCATCTCTCGGACGATCGACGTGGTCCTGTCGCTGCCGATCCTGCTGCTCTCGCTCGGGCTCGTCTCCGCCTGCGGGCTCCAGGCCGACGGCTGCCTGGGCGGGCTGATCAAGCCGGGGCTGCTGCTCGTGAGCTACGTGATCGGTCTGTTCACGTGGCCGTACATCGCCAGGATCGTGCGCGGGCAGGTGCTGTCCCTGCGCGAGAAGGAGTTCATCGAGGCCGCCCGGTCGATGGGGTCCTCCAACCGGCGGATCATGTTCCGGGAGATCCTGCCGAACGTGGCCGCCCCGATCATCGTCTACACGACGCTCATCATCCCGAGCAACATCCTGTTCGAGGCGGCGCTGTCCTTCCTGGGGATCGGGGTCCCTCCCGACACCCCCTCGTGGGGGCAGCAGCTCTCGGACGCGGGGACGATCTTCACCGTGGCCTGGTGGATGATGCTGTTCCCCGGGTTCTTCCTGTTCCTGACCACGCTGGCGTTCAACCTGGTCGGGGACGGGTTGCGGGACGCCCTCGATCCCAGAACGGGTGGCTGACCGTATCTAGTCAGGAGGTTGGTCCCGGAAAGGAGGGGGCGGAACCGTCATGGAGCCTGGGCTCAGCCCGGGCATGGAGAAGATCGGTACAGAGGAGAGGGGGGTTACGTGAGGCGATATCTCAAGGTACTGGCGCTCGTCGCCATCCTCGGGCTTGTGGCCGCCGCTTGCGGCGGGGACGAGGGCGGGGAGGAGACGGGTGCCACCGGCACGGGTGCGAGTGGCACCGGCGCCACGGGAGCCGAGATCCAGCCGGGCGGAACGCTCGAGATGGCGATGCTCGGCGACGTGAGCGCGGCGTTCGACCCGCAGAAGGAGTACTACTCCGTGACGTGGGAGTACTACCGGTGCTGCCTGCTCCGGACGCTCCTGTCGTACACGGGGACGCCGACCGCTGAGGGCGGAGCCGACCTGCAGCCCGACATCGCGACCGACCTGCCCGAGGTTTCCTCGGACGGCCTGACGTACACGTTCACGCTGAAGAGCGGGGTCAACTACGGAGACCCGTTCGGCGACGTGTCGGTGACGTCGGGGGACATCGTCCGCGCGCTCGAGCGCACGGCCGATCCGGACGCTTCGGTGGGTGGCTACAACTTCTACTACAACATCATCGAGGGCTTCGAGGACTTCGGCGCCGGTGACGCCGACACGATCTCCGGCCTCGAGACGCCCGACGACAGCACGCTCATCATCACGTTGTCGTCGGCCTCCGGATACCTGCCGTACCTGTTCGCGATGGCCGCGACGGCTCCGATCCCGCCGAACGGTGACGCTCGGCTCGGCGCCGCCGAAGGGCACACCGAGGACTACGGCCGGTTCCTCGTGGCCACGGGCCCGTACCAGTTCGCCGGTGCGGAGAACCTCGACTTCTCGGTTCCCGCCGACGAGCAGACCCCGGTCGCCGGGTACGACCCCGGTCGGGCGATCACGCTCGTCCGGAACCCGAACTACGACCCGGCAACCGACGGGTTGCGTCCCGCCTACGTGGACGGCATGAACATCGCGATCGGCGGAGACAACAACGACCTGTACAACAAGATCCAGGCGGGCGAGCTGGACTTCGTGGTGGACGGCATCGTGCCGCCGCCGGTCCTTCGCACGTACTCGACCGACCCGACGCTGACACCGCTGCTGCACATCAACCCGTCGGACGCGGTCCGGTACGTGTCGTTCAACCTCGCGATGCCGCCGTTCGACGACATCCACGTGCGCAAGGCCTTCAACCTCGCGTTGGACAAGGCCGGCATGCGGACGTTGCGAGGCGGTGAGTCGGTCGGTGAGATCGCCGGTCACATCATGGTGAACTCGCTCCAGGACAACATCCTGGCCGACTACGACCCGTACGAGACGCCGAACTCGGCCGGTGACCTGACCGCCGCCCAGGCGGAGATGGCGCAGTCGGTGTACGACACCGACGGGGACGGGGTGTGCGACGCGCCCGAGTGCTCGAACATCCTGGCCGTGACCGACGAGGCGGACCCGTACCCGGACCAGTCGGCGCTCATCCAGCAGAACATGGAGCCGCTGGGCCTGACGTTCAACGTGAGGTCCTTCGAGCGCACGACCATGTACGCGAAGTGCAACCAGCCCAGCGACCAGGTGCCGATCTGCCTGGCTCCGGCGTGGGGCAAGGACTTCCCGGATGGGTACACGTTCGCGGACCCGCTATTCGGTTCGGCCGCGATCTTCCCGAGCTGCTGCAACTACCAGCTCCTGGGGGCCAGCCCCGAGCTGCTCGAGGAGAACGGCTACGAGATCACCGAGGTTCCGACGGCGGACGAGGAGATCACCGCCGCCAACCAGCAGACCGGTGATGCGAGGTTCCAGGCGTGGGCCGACCTCGATGTGCTCCTGATGGAGGAGATCGTTCCGTGGGCGCCGTACGTCTTCGACAACAACGTCGACGTGTCGTCGCAGCGGATCGTGAACTACTCGTTCGACCAGTTCGCGGGCCTCGCGGCCTGGGACCACGTGGCGATCGCTCCGGAAGCGCAGTAGGAGCGAGGAAGGACGAGGCAGGACGCAGGATGGGGGCCGCTCACTCGAGCGGCCCCCATCCGCAACAGGAGTAGACTCCGAGGGGCGCGATGGGCAGATACCTGATCCGGCGGACGCTGTTCATGATCCTGGTGCTGTTCATCGTCTCGCTCATCACGTTCATCATCTTCGTGAAGCTCCCGGCGGCCGATCCCGCCCGCCGCGCGGTGGGCCGGGCCACGAGTCCCGAGAACGTCGAGGCCGCCAGGCACGCGTTCGGGCTCGACCGGCCGCTGTACGTCCAGTACGCCCGGTTCGCCAAGGGCCTCGTGCCGTGGCCCGGGCTGTTCCTCAACGAGGACGTGTACTTCTCGTACGCGAACTTCGTCCCCGTGAAGGAGGAGATCTTCGGGCGCCTTCCGGTGACGCTGGCGCTCGCGATCGGCGCGGCCACGCTGTGGCTGCTCATCGGGATCCCGATCGGCATCATCTCGGCGGTTCGAAGGCGCAGCATCTGGGACCGGGGCGCGATGATCTTCGCCCTGATCGGCGTCTCGGCGCCGGTGTTCTGGCTCGCGTACCTGTTCCTGTACATCTTCTGGTTCAAGTTAGAGTGGGCGCCGCCGTCGGGGATCCCGATCGGCACCTCGGTCATGGAGGCCGTGCTCCAGGGTCGGTTCATCCTGCCGTGGATGGTGCTGTCGCTCACGTTCGCCGCGTTCTACGCGCGGATGGTCCGAGGCAACCTCATCGAGACGATGGGGGAGGACTACATCCGCACGGCGCGAGCCAAGGGCCTGTCCGAGAAGCGGGTGATCTACCGCCACGGGCTTCGCGCCGCGTTGACCCCGGTCGTGACGATGTTCGGGCTCGACCTCGCCGGACTGCTCGGCGGGGCGTTCATCACCGAGACCGTGTTCAACCTCCCGGGGGTCGGCCAGTACGCGGTGAACGCGATCTTCAACCAGGACTTCCCCTCCGTCATGGGGGTGACGATCTTCGGCGCGTTCTTCATCGCGCTCGCGAACCTCCTCGTGGATGTGGCCTACGCGTTCCTCGATCCGCGCGTGAGGTACACGTAGTGGCGGAACCGCTCCTCGAGGTCAAGGACCTCAAGGTGCACTTCCCCACCGACGACGGCATCGTGAAGGCCGTCGACGGCATCTCGTTCACCGTGCAGCCGGGCGAGACGCTCGGCGTGGTGGGCGAGTCCGGGTCGGGCAAGAGCGTCGGGTTCCTCACGGTCATGGGGCTCATCACCCGGCAGCAGGCCCAGATCGAGGGCGAGATCCTCTTCCAGGGGCAGGACCTCGTGACGATGCCCGGCGACGAGATGCGCACGGTGCGCGGCGAGAAGATCTCGATGATCTTCCAGGACCCCATGACCTCGCTCCATCCGTACTACAAGGTCGGGGACCAGATCGCCGAGGCGGTTCGAACCCACCAGAAGGTCTCGAAGCGAGAGGCCCACGAGCAGGCGGTCGAGATGCTGCGCCGTGTCGGCATCCCCCGGCCGGACGACCGCGCCGACCAGTACCCGCACGAGTTCTCCGGCGGGATGCGCCAGCGGGCGATGATCGCGATGGCCCTGTCGCTGAACCCCGATCTCCTCATCGCCGACGAGCCCACGACGGCCCTCGACGTGACGGTGCAGGCCCAGATCCTCGACCTGCTCGACCGCTTGAAGGAGGAGTTCAACGCGGCGGTCATCATCATCACGCACGACCTCGGCGTCGTCGCCGAGCACTGCGACCACATCCAGGTCATGTACGCCGGCAAGATCGTCGAGGCCGGCGATCGCCGGGACATCTACTACAACGCGCACCACCCGTACACGTGGGGGCTGCTGCGTTCGATCCCGCGCCTGGACGAGGCGGCGGTCGACAAGGAGCGGCTCGTGCCGATCCAGGGCCTGCCGCCGAGCCTGATCTTCGTGCCCCAGGGGTGCGCGTTCAACCCGCGGTGCCCGCACGTGTTCGAGCGCTGCCGGACCGAGGTGCCCGAGCTCCTGCCCGCCGACGGGCACCATGCCTCCCGATGTCACCTCTCGCTGGCGGACAAGGAGCGCATCTTCCACGAGGAGGTGATGGCGCGGACATGAGCGTCGAGGTCACCGAGCGCGCGGAGCCGAAGCCCGAGCCCGAAGAGACCCCTCTCATCCGCATCCGGGGCCTGCGCAAGCTGTTCCCGATCACACGCGGGATCCTGTTCCAAAAGCGCGTCGGCAACGTCCACGCCGTCGACGGCGTCGACCTGGACATCTACAAGGGCGAGACCCTCGGACTCGTCGGCGAGACCGGGTGCGGCAAGTCCACGCTCGCGCGCGTCATCATGCGGCTGTACGAGCCGACCGAGGGGTCGATCGAGTTCGAGGGGCGGGACATCACGCACTCGACCGGCCGCGAGCTCCGAGACTTCCGCCGCGAGATGCAGATGATCTTCCAGGATCCCTTCGCGTCGCTGAACCCGAGGAAGACCGTCGGCGCGATCATCGGCACGCCGTTCCGGCTCCACAACGTCGTGCCACGGAACAAGATCAAGAGCGAGGTCCAGAACGTCATGGAGCTCGTCGGGCTGAACCCCGAGCACTACAACCGCTACCCGCACGAGTTCTCCGGCGGGCAGCGTCAGCGGATCGGAGTGGCACGCTCGCTCGCCCTGAAGCCGAAGGTCATCGTCTGCGACGAGCCGGTTTCCGCGCTCGACGTGTCGATCCAGGCCCAGGTCCTGAACCTCCTCGAGGATCTCCAGGAGGAGCTCGGGCTCACGTACCTGTTCATCGCCCACGACCTGTCGGTCGTGAAACACGTCTCGGACCGCGTGGCGGTCATGTACCTCGGCAAGATCGTCGAGATGGCCACGGGCCAGACGCTCTACCGCAACCCGAAGCACCCGTACACGGGCGCGCTGCTGTCGGCGGTGCCGATCCCGGACCCCGACCTGGCGGCCAGCAAGAGGCGGATCATCCTGGAGGGCGACGTCCCGAGCCCGATCGACCCCCCTTCGGGGTGCCGATTCCACCCGAGGTGTCCGAACGCGCAGTTCCCACGATGCAGCGAGGAGGACCCACCCCTCGAGCCCCACCACCCGGGCCAGGTGGCGGCCTGTCACTTCCCCCTGGAGGACCGGGCCATCATCGAGGCCGAACCGGCCGGCAGCCGGTAGACTCGGCGCCATGGCCAACGTGATCGCGCTCGTCCTCAACGTGCTCTCGAGCCTGTTCCTCATCGTGTTCATCCTGCTGCACTCCGGAAAGGGGAGCGGCCTGTCGGACATGTTCGGGGGCACCTCCACGTTGTCCGGAGGCACGGCGCTCGAACGCCGCCTCGACAAGATCACCGTGGTCACGGCCGTCGTCTTCGGGCTGTCGACCTTCTGGCTCTCCTGGAAGTGGAGCTGACCGGAGCGCCAGCCTCCGTTGGGTAGAATCCCCCGCGTTCGTCGGAGTGGCGGAACTTGGTAGACGCGCTAGGTTGAGGGCCTAGTGGCCTTATGGGCCGTGGGGGTTCAAATCCCCCCTCCGACACGAGCGAGATATGTCGGGGCAGTGGCCGGATGTGCCCACGCGTCCTCGTGGGTTTGTCCACTCGGGGCTCGAGGACTAGCTTGTCTCCGCCAGGCAAACCAACCGGGCGGGCGAGATGGACGGTGCCACACCTCCGAGCTCCCAGCCATGGGCAACGCGTGTGCGTGACGGGCCCGTCGAGTGCGACAACCCTGCCACGGTGCCGGCCGTCGCGCCGAAGCTCGGGTGCCAAGGTAGACGAACCCTCGGGCAAGCAGATTGGGGCGATCAACGCGTCACGATGGGCACATCAGGCTCATAGGGAGGGCTTGGCATGACCAGTGTTGGAACTCAGGCGACGACGGCAGACCGTCGGTTTCCTGACGGATTCCTCTGGGGTGTCGCGACGGCCGCCTACCAGATCGAGGGCGCCTGGGACGAGGACGGCAAGGGGGAGTCGATCTGGGATCGCTTCGCGCATGAGCCCGGCCACATCGCGAACGACGACACGGGCGACGTCGCCAACGATCACTATCACCGGTACAAGGAAGATGTCGCGCTCATGAAGGAGCTCGGCGTCACCGCGTACCGGTTCTCGATCGCGTGGCCGCGGATCTTCCCCGAGGGGGAGGGCGCGCCGAATCAGCTTGGCGTCAACTTCTACAGCCGCCTCGTCGATGAGTTGCTCGGCGCGGGCATCGAGCCATTCGTGACGCTGTATCACTGGGACCTTCCCCAGGCGCTGCACGACAAGTACGGCGGCTGGCAGTCGAAGGACACGTCGAAGGTGTTCGCCGACTACGCGGGCTACACGGCCGCGCAACTCGGCGACCGGGTGAAGCACTACTTCACCATCAATGAGTTCGCGACCTTCGTCGAGACCGGCTACAAGGGCACCGACGTGAAGGTCGGCGGCGGGAAGACCGTGCACCTGGGTAGTGCGCCCGGATTGACACTCGACGACGCGGGTGTGCGCCAGGTGCGGCATCACGCGGTGCTCGGCCACGGCCTCGCGGTACAGGCGATCCGCGCGCAGGCACCCTCCGGGACGAAGGTCGGCCTGGCCGAGAACATGATCGTCGCGGTGCCGGTCATCGACGCACCCGACTACGTCCGTGCCGCCGAGGCCGCCACGAGGGAAGCCAACGCCGCCTACATGACGGTGATGATGGAGGGCCGCTACACCGATCGGTACCTCGCAGAGGCGGCCGGCACGGCACCCACCTTCACCGACGACGAGTTGCAGATCATCTCCTCACCGCTCGACTTCGTCGGCATCAATGTCTACCGGCCCAACTTCTACGTCGAGCCGAGTGATGACGCTCCCGGCTACCGCGAGGTTCCGATCAACGAGTCGCACCCGAAGATGCGATCGGAGTGGCACATCCTCGACCCCGAAGTCATGTACTGGGCTCCGCGACACATGCAGTCGATCTGGAAGGCGCAGTCGATCTTCATCACCGAGAATGGCTGCGCCGCCTCCGATGTGGTGTCCGATGACGGACGCGTGTACGACTCCGACCGCGTCATGTTCCTGCGCGGGTGTCTCGGTCAACTCCAGCGGGCCACCGCCGAAGGCGTCCCCGTGGACGGGTACTTCCTGTGGAGCGCCCAGGACAACCTCGAGTGGGTCTACGGCTACGGCAACCGGTTCGGGATCGTCTACGTCGACTTCGAGACCCAGCAGCGAATCCCGAAGCTCAGCGCGTATTGGTTCAGAGAGGCGGCCCAACGCAACGCTGTCGTTTGAGTGTTTCGCGCGGTCCTTCGATCTGATGATGGCTGGTCTCGTTGCTTGAGTGTCGTGGCCGTGTGGGCAGGCGCCCATCGCCACGTTCTTCGCTGTCCTTGTCGCAATTCGGTTCCTCGTGTTCTGCCATCCGTTCTGCCAATCCGGACCGAACCCGACACACGAGACCGAACTCGGAGCCCACGTGACCTGCGGGCACACACTAGACGGAACGGGATCGAACGCGGTTCCTAGGTTGAGGGCCTAGTGGCCTTATGGGCCGTGGGGGTTCACATCCCCCCTCCGACACAACCAACGACGAGCGCCAACACCCGACCCTTGTCGAGTCGAGCGGTCGTCCCGGCAGGCGAAATCCCCTCAGCGTTCCCAACCACCGGGAAGACGATCTCGTCTCCCGGTCGCAGTGGATGTTCTTCGCGTACCCGCTTGGATCGATCAACGGCGCACCCGGTAGCGCAGGTGAAGCACCCGGTCGCCCTGAATCACCTCGTCAGGATCCTCCAGCAGGTGTTGCGCGTGGACCGACCCGAAGTAGCGCGTGCCGGACCCGAACACGACGGGTGCGACGTCCATGCGCACCTCGTCGATCAGGCCCGCGGCGAGCACCTGGCCACCGACGTCGCCGGCGGCGACCTCGACCACGCGGTCACCCGCAAGCTCCTGCGCTTTGGCCACGGCCGCCTCGACGCCATCGACGAACTGAAACGGCGCCTCGCGGCGCCAGCCCTCGGGCGCCGGCCGGTGCGACACGACGACGACGTGGTCGATCCCGCTCGGCGGCGTGCCGCCCCAGCCGTCCGTCATGTCGAAGACGCGGCGGCCGACGATCGTCACTCCGATCTGGTCCCAGTACGCCCGCGTGTACTCGTAGGACACCTGCGACACCTTGATCTGCCCGGTCTCGTCCAACGGGACGTCACCGTTGGACAACCAGTCGAACAATGGGCCGGGCTGGTCGTTCTCGTCCGCGATAAAGCCGTCCACCGATACCGAGCCGTACATGACGACGTTGCCCACGGGGCGCTCCTCTGCTTTGGGAGCCCCAAATTAGCCCCTGCGTTCGATCCGGGCTCAAGGATCGCCGGCCGGGCGTCGTTGGTCTTCCTGGCGATGCGACTGAGCGATCTCGCGCGCGCCGAGGACACCGCCGGGGGGGCGGTCCCCGAACCGGGGATCGAAGCCGGCCGGGCGGGCGACCGGCGGCGGCTGTTCCTGGCCAGCTTCCTCATGCTCTTCGTCGAGCTCGTCCTCATCCGCTGGCTCGGCGCGAACGTCGCCTACCTCTCGTTCTTCTCGAACTTCGTCCTGCTCGGCTCCTTCCTCGGCATCGGGATCGGCTTCCTGCGGGGCGGCCGCTCGGGCTGGTTCCGCTGGTCGCCCCTCCTGCTCGCCGGCGTCATGGCGCTGTCCGCGTTCTTCCCCGTGACGATCGACCGGACGGGGAGCGACGTGATCTTCTTCGGGAGCTACCGGGCGAGCGGGCTCCCGATCTGGGTCTCGATGCCGGTCGTGTTCGCGGCGGTCGCGGCGACGATGGCCGCCGTGGCCCAGGGCGTCGCGAGCCTGTTCGAGCGGTTCCCGGCGCTCGAGGCCTATCGCCTCGACATCCTCGGGAGCGTGACCGGCGTCGCCACGTTCGGAGCGCTCTCCCTCCTGGGGGCGCCTCCGGCCGTGTGGGGCATCGTCATCGTCGGAGCCTTCGCGACGCTGCTGTGGCCGAGGTTCTCCCTCGTCCACGCGATCGCCCTCGGGCTGTTCGCCTTCACGTTCGCAGGCGACGCGTTCGGCGAAGCCGCCTGGTCGCCGTACTACCGGATCACGTGGCAGGCCGACGACGCGGGCGTGCTCGTGAACGTGAACGGCATCCCGCATCAGACGATCACGACGCTCGAGGCGCGACGCGAAGCGGAGCCGACGTACTTCGTCCCGTACGAACGGATGGTCGTGCCACCCGAGCGCGTGCTCGTCGTCGGCGCCGGCACCGGGACGGACGTGGCGATCGCGCTCGCGGCGGGGGCCTCGCACGTGGACGCCGTCGAGATCGACCCGCGCCTGGCCGAGCTGGGACGCGATCTGCATCCCGAGCGTCCGTACGACGATCCGCGGGTCCGCGTCGTCGTGGACGACGGCCGGGCGTTCCTGCACCGAACCGATGCGCGATACGACCTCATCGTCTTCGCCCTCACCGACTCGCTCACGCTCGTGTCCGGACAGTCCTCGGTTCGGCTCGAGAGCTATCTCTTCACGCGCGAGGCGATGGAGGAGGCGCGCGAGCACCTGGCGCCGGGCGGCGTCTTCGCGATGTACAACTACTACCGCTACCCGTGGCTCGCCGATCGCCTCGCGAACACGGTCGACGAGGTCTACGGGCACCGTCCGTGCTTCGACTCCACGCGCCAGGTCGGCTTCCTCGCCCTCATCACGATCGGCCTCGAGCCGGACGGAATCGCGTGCCCGAGCCTGTGGACCTCCGCGTCCGGCACCCCCGTCGAGCCGGCGACCGACGACCGCCCGTTCGTGTACCTGCGCGAGGCCGCGGTGCCGTCGCTGTATCTGCTCACGGTCGCCCTCATCCTCGCGGCGTCGGCCGTCGCGGTTCGGATCGTGTCGGGCCCGTTCCGGGCGATGCGCTCCTGCCTCGATCTGTTCTTCATGGGGGCGGCCTTCCTGCTGCTCGAGACGAAGAGCGTCGTGCAGTTCGCGCTCCTGTTCGGGACGACCTGGTTCGTGAACGCCCTCGTGTTCGCCGGCATCCTCCTGTCGGTCCTGCTCGCGATCGAGGTGGCCAAGCGCGCTCGGCCGAACCCCGTGGCGCTGTACGCGATCCTCGCCGGGGCGCTCGCGGTCGCGTACGCGATCCCGGCGAGCGCGCTGCTCGAGCTCTCCGTCGGGCCGAGGTTCGCGGCCGCGGTGGCGCTCGCGTTCGCCCCGGTCTTCTGCGCGAACCTCGTGTTCGCCGAGCGCTTCCAGATCGTCGAGCGCCCGACGGTGGCGTTCGGCGCGAACCTCCTCGGCGCCATGGTCGGCGGCACCCTCGAGTACGCCTCCCTCGTGTCCGGGTACCGATCCCTGCTCGTGGTCGTGGCGGCGCTGTACGGGCTCGCGTTCCTCAGCGGGCGCCGGTACCTGGGCCGGGCCGCCTAGGAGGCGCCTCTCACCGCGGCTAGCGGATGCCGACCTCGTCGAGGTGCCGGAGGAGGTCGGCCGGGTCGGCGTACACGCGGTAGGCGCCGGCACGCTCGAGCTCCTCCTGCCCGTACCCGCCCGAGAGGACTCCGACCCCGAGGGCGCGAGCCCTGCGGGCCGCGAGCAGGTCCCAGACGCTGTCCCCGACGACGACGCAGTCCTCGATCGCGATCCCGAGCGCCTCGGCCGCCGCGAGGAACAGGTCGGGGTCGGGCTTGGCGCGCTCGACGAGATCGCGGGTGATGACGGGCACGGTCGGCGAGATCTCCAGGAGGGCGAGCACGGGTTCGGCCGACTCGCGGTAGCCGCTGGTCGCGATCGCCCAGGGCTCGCCGATCCGGGAGAGATGGTCCAGGAGCTCGCGCGCCCCCGGCAGGAGCCGGACGCGGTCGGTCCGCTGGGCGTAGGCCTCGGCGTGGAGCCGCCGGAGCTCGGAGGCCTGGGTCTGGCTCACCTCGCGTCCGGTCTCGCGGAGGAGTGCGTTCGCGAACAGGCCCCCGCTCATCCCGACCTTGCGGTGGATCCGCCAGACGGACAGCTCGATCCCGCACCGGTCCAACGCCTCCTGCCAGGCGAGAACGTGCTGGTAGACGCTATCGACCAGCGTCCCGTCCAGGTCGAAGAGGAAGGCCCGAGCGCGGTCCACGGATCAGATGCTACGGTCCGCCCGTTCCGGCGGCCCGGGGGATGAATCGCCGGGGAACGGCCGATGGCCCTGGGGTAGCCAAGATACGTAGGATTCCGTATGACACCTCTGGTGGGTGGGCGGAACATGGGCCGCGCTGTAGGCCAACGGCGGTACGGGCCGGCTCGGGCGATCGGGGGTCTCGTTGGCGCCCTCCTCGCGCATTGGATGGCTGCATGAAGAGCGAGCTCGAGGCCGAGGAGCCGATGTCGCCCTCCCGGGGCGCGCCGTCCGTCGAGCCATCGCCGGATGGGTCGGCGGCCACCCAGCGCCGCGCCCCTCGGGTGAGCATCGGGATGCCGGTCTACAACGCCGAGGACACCGTGGCTCGCGCGCTCGATTCCTTCCTCGCCCAGACCGTCCAGGACATTGAGATCGTCATCAGCGACAACGCCTCCGAGGACGCGACGGGGGAGATCTGCCGGGCGTACGCGGAACGCGACTCCAGGATCCGCTACGTCCGCAACCCGGTGAACATCGGCATCTCCAGGAACTTCAATCAGGCCTTCGAGCTCTCGTCGGCCGAGTACTTCAAGTGGGCGGCGCATGACGACTGGTGCGCGCCGACGTTCCTCGAACGCTGCATCGCCGAGCTCGATGCGGATCCGGATGCCGTCATCGCCTACGCCGACACGGTCTTCGTCGACGCGGACGGGGCTCCGGTGGCCGAGGCGACGATGCCCGACTACGGATCGTCCTCGGCCCTGCGGCGTGGCCACCGCTGGCTGCGGACGTTCCACGGCACGCCGCCGGCCTTCGGGCTGATCCGCGCCAGCGCGCTTCGAACGACCCGGCTCTGCTCGTCCGGGCTGAGCGCGAGCCGGGTCCTGTGGACGGAGCTGATCCTGATCGGGCCGTGGCGGCGCATCCGCGAGCCGCTGCTCTTCTGCTTCGTGAATCGACGCGGCGGAGACACGTTCGCGGTCAACGCGAACGGCGACGGCGCGAGTGCCCGCTCCCATGGACGGGGCGGGCTCGTGTCCGCGGCGCGAACGTCGCTGGCCGATCCGCGCAACGCCGAGCGAACGCCGATGTGGGTGTGGCGCTACATGGGCGAGCTCGCCGGCGCCGTCGCACGGTCGCCGGCTCCGTTCCACGTCAAGGCCGTGCTCGTCCCGGAGGCGATCGTGCGAACGATCCGCGCGCAGCCGGGTCGGCTCTGGGCGGAGCTGAAGTGGTTCGTCACGCACCGGTTCTCCAGGCGATCCCGGGCGCTCCCGCCGCTCGGCGCTCCGGCGGAGGGCGAGCGCCCGAGCTGAGTCCGGTCCGGACTCCCGTCCCATCGCATCACCGGTACCGATCCGGGCCGGAGCCGTTGCTACACTTCGAGCGCTCGTCGGGCGCGCGATCCGCTCGCAGCCAACCGAACGCACGTCGCGCCATCCACCTCCGATCTCCACCTGTACCGCCCGTCGCCGAGGAGATCCATGAGCACGCTCGAGCTGAAGGACCTCGCCGTCGAGGTCGCCGGGATGCCGATCCTGAGCGGCCTCACGCTCTCGCTGCGACCGGGCGACAAGGTCGGTGTCGTGGGTCGCAACGGCGCCGGGAAGACGAGCCTGCTCGAGGTCATCGCGGGCCACCGGCCGGCGCTGGACGGTCGCGTCGTCGTTCGAGGCCGGCTGGGCTACCTCCGCCAGGACCCCCGGACGCAGCGCGGAGCCGATGAGCACGGGGCCCTCGCGCACGTCCTGCAGGCGCGTGGCCTCCAGGAGATGGCCGAGCGGATGGAGAAGGCGCGGCTGTCCGTGGAGGAACGGCCGAACGAGGCGAACATCCGGCGGTTCACCCGCCTGGAGGAGCGGTATCGCGCCGCCGGCGGGTACTCGGGGGAGGCGGAGGCCCGACGGATCGCGGCCGGTCTCGGGCTGGCCGCCGACCGGATGGATCTGCCGGTGTCCGCGCTGTCCGGTGGAGAACGTCGCCGGCTCGAGCTGACCAGGATCCTGTTCGCGGGCTCAGACGTGGTCCTGCTGGACGAGCCGACGAACCACCTCGACTCGGACGCGAAGCACTGGCTCATGCGCTACCTCGCCGGCACGAAGGGCGCCCTGATCGTCGTCAGCCACGACCTCGGTCTGCTCGACGGCTCGATCACGAGGATCCTGCACCTGGACCGCGACGGGATCGTGCAGTACCGGGGGACCTACTCCGAGTACCGCCGGGCCCGAACGCAGGACGAGGCGAGCCGCGCCGCCCTCGCGTCCCGGCAGCGAGCCGAGATCAAGCGGCTGACCACGCTGGCGGACTCGATGCGGGGCCAGACGGCCAAGCGGGCCCGCAAGGCCAAGACCCTCGACACGCGGGTCGCCAGGCTCGAGGCCTCGGCCGTGCGGGCGCCGTCGGCCGAGCGGTCGATCCGATACCGCTTCCCGGATCCGCCGCGCGCCGGCAAGGTCGTGCTCGAGGTCGAGGGCCTCGCGAAGGGATACGGCGGACCGCCGGTGTTCGAGGACCTCGCGTTCGACGTGGCACGGCAGGAGCGCCTGCTCGTCATGGGTCTGAACGGGGCCGGCAAGACGAGCCTGCTCCGGATCATCGCTGGCGTCGCGAACGCCGACGCGGGTGAGGTCCGGCCGGGCCACGGGGTCTCGGTCGGCTACTACGCGCAGGAGCACGAGGGCATCCGCACGGGGACGACCGTGCTCGCGCACGTCCGCGCCGAGTCCGAGGATGCCTCGGATCAGGACCTCCGGTCGCTCCTGGGCATGTTCGGTCTCATCGGGGCGGTGGCCTTCCAGGACGCGGGGACGCTGTCGGGAGGCGAGAAGACCAAGCTCGCTCTCGCCCAGCTCGTCGCGGGCAGGCGGAACCTGCTCCTGCTCGACGAGCCGACGAACAACCTCGACCCGCCCTCCCGCACGGCGGTCGCCCAGGCGCTGTCGGGCTGGACCGGGTCGATGGTCCTCGTCAGCCACGACGTCGGGTTCGTCCGGGCGCTCGCGCCCCACCGGGTCCTCATGATGCCCGAGGGCGAGCTGGCGTACTGGGACGACGACCTGCTGGACCTGGTCGCCCTGGCCTGACGCGGCCGACGGCGGCGCTCGAGCCCGGGTGCCGCTTGACGCGGCCGCTCGGCGTGTGCCTGACTCTGTTCCCGGATCCCGCCGGGATCCCGCACGGAGGTGGCTGCGATCAAGGTCGTTCTGTTCTGCGGTGGCACGGGGGCCAGGCTCCGCGACTTCTCGGAGAACGTCCCCAAGCCGATGGTCCACATCGGCTACCGGCCGATCCTGTGGCACGTGATGAAGTACTACGCCTCCTTCGGGCACAAGGACTTCATCCTGTGCCTCGGCTACCGGGCCGACGTCATCAAGGAGTACTTCCTTCGGTACAACGAGGCCGTGTCCAACGACTTCGTGTTGAGCGGCGAGGGCCAGGTGGAGCTCCTCGGCAGCGACATCCACGACTGGAGGATCAGCTTCGTCGACTCGGGGGTGACCTCGAGCGTCGGCGAGCGGCTCCGGGCCGTGCAGCCGTACGTCGCCGACGACGAGGTGTTCCTCGCGAACTACACCGACGGCCTGACCGACCTCGATCTCAGCCGGTACATCGCCGAGGTCGTCGACAGGGGCACGATCGCCAACTTCGTCTCCGTTCGGCCGTCGCTCACGTTCCACGTCGTCGATGCCGGCGAGGAAGGCATCGTGTCCCGGATCGATCCGGTCAGCGAGGCGGACGTGCGGATCAACGCGGGGTGGTACGTCTTCCGACAGGAGATCTTCGAGTTCCTGCGCGAGGGAGAGGACCTCGTGGGACCTCCCTTCGATCGGCTCATCGCGCGCAAGGAGCTGTTCGCCCACAAGTACGACGGGTTCTGGATGGGGATGGACACCTTCAAGGAGAAGGAGCAGCTCGAGGACATGTGGGCGAGCGGCAAGCCTCCGTGGGTCGTGTGGTGAGCGGTTCCGGCGCGTGTCGGGGGACCGGCTGAGCCGTTCCGGGGACGCACGCCCGAGCGGGAAGAGGACGAGCGTGACCCAGCACGAGGCGCAGGGACCGTGGTTCGTGGATGCGTTCGACGAACGCTACCTCCGGGCCTACGGGATGTACTTCACGCCCGAGCACGACCGCATCGAGGTCGACGGGATCGAGCGCCTGACGGCGATCGGGGCCCGAAGCCGGATCCTCGATCTGTGCTGCGGGCAGGGACGCCACGCGATCCTCCTGGCGTCGCGGGGTCACCACGTCGCCGGGCTCGATCTCAGCGAGCCGCTGCTCCGGATCGCGGACGAGAACGCCCGAAGGCAGGGGGTGAGCGTGACGTTCACCCGGGCGGACGTCCGCGAGATCCCGTTCGGTGACGAGTTCGACCTGGTCATCAGCATGACGACGTCCTTCGGGTTCCTCGACACGAAGGAGGAGGACGCGCTCGTGCTGAGGGGGATGTGGGGGTGCGTGCGGCCGGGAGGCGTCGTGTTCATGCATCTCATCAATCGCGATCTCGCCATGCGGCACTGGAAGTCCACGTTCGTCAATCGCCACGACGACGGAACGGTCGTCGCCAACGAGAAGGAGTTCGATCTCCTCCGGGGTCGCATCAAGACTCACCTGACGATCGTGTCCCCGGATGGGAGCGAGACGGCGGATCTGTCCTACCGCGTGTACTCGCTCACCGACATGGTCGAGCTCCTGGAGCGCGCAGGATTCGACGAGGTGGCGGCCTACGGCGGGTTCGACGGCGCTCCGCTGACCACGGACAACGACTCGAACAGCATGATCCTCGTCGCGCGCAAGCCCCCGACCGGGGCCTGAGCCGACGCGGACGCGACCTAGGCGACCACCCGGAAGGCCTGTTCCACCCGACAGCGGTAGCTGTCGTCCAGGCACAGCCTGAGCTCGTAGCGTCCCGGCTCGAGCGGCCAGTCGCCTTCGCCGCGCGTGGTCCCTCCGAACCTGGAGACGCCGGAGACGGCACCGTCGACGTACCGCCAGTGCAGGATCGTCCCGCCCCTGGTGGGCTCGCCCGCCCGGAAGATCGCGAGCCAGTCGTACCGGTTCCCCGGCCCGTAGGACCAGGTCACCTCGAGCGGCTGATCGTCGCGGAGCGTGCGATCACCGAGCGTGAGGGTCGGGGGCTGATCCCCGTCGACGAGGACGACGCCGTCGCGGGCGAGGTCCGCGCCCGTCCCGTCCTCGAGCACGACCTCGTAGTCACCCTGCTCCAGACCCGCGGTGTCGAACGTGACCGTCCCGTCCTGGGCGCCGGTCGGCCGGTCGGAGACGAGGGCGCCCGCGTCGTCGAGGAGCGAGACGCGCTCGCCCGCACCTCCGGGCGCGTGGAACCGCACGTTGAGGGGGTTCCCCAGCCGCGCGCGCTCGTCCTCGGCGACGGCGAACACGGGGGCCGGCGCGGGCGTCAGTTCGAACGTCGAGGCCACGCCCCGGTGATCGGTCGGGTAGGGGCGGACGACGATGTCGGCGTTCGCGCGCGACTCACCGACGACCGAGCTCGAGATCACCTCGACGGGACCGGCCGCCCACACGAAGTCGATCCGGTCGAAGACGTCCCACGGGTACACGAACGGCGCCGGGTAGCCGGGAGACCACGTGAAGCCGGGATCGGCCACGGGGTCCGGATGCGCGGCTCGGTAGGAGTCAACGAAGCCGGCCTCCTCCATCGCGAGCGACGCCGGCCAGCGAACCGGGTAGGGGAGCCCTCGGGCCTGCACGGCCGGTCGCGTCCAGTCACGGTACGAGGGCGAGTTGAAGTCGCCGGTGAAGAACGTCGGGATGCCCGCGTCGAGGATCGGCCGCAGGCGCTCGAGCTCCTTCGTGATGCGGCGCATCCGGGCCCGACGTTCCTGCTCGAGGATCGTCGGCCGGTCGAACCCCCGGTTCACGATGCGGTACGGCGTGTACGGGGTGGCCGACAGATGCGTGTTCATGATCGCCGCCACCTGACCGGGAGCGAGCAGCAGGAGCGCCCAGTCCCCATCGGACCCGGACGGCTCGAGGATCGGGAATCGCGAGATCACGTGCATGCGCGGCGAGGCGTGGAACCCGAGCGCGTTCGCGATCCGCCGCAGCCGCGTGTACGGCTCCTGCATCCCGACGACGTCGGCGCCCGCCCGCTCGATCGCCTCGACGACCTCGTCCAGCCCGTGGGTCTGCGACGCGCCGTACCAGATGTTGAACGTCATCACCGTGAGCTGGACGGGCCCAGCACCCGCCGTCGCTCGCTCGACGGGCGTGGCCAGCGTCGCGGCCGCGACCGTGATGCCGAAGAGAGCGATGATGCGCCGGACGAGGTCCTCCGATCGAGGGTGGTCGGGGGAGCATAGTCGGGTGGGGCCTCGATATGCTCGGCGCTCCACCCGGGAGCCGATGACGAGCGCCATGACCGAGACCGCCGACCTCGCCTTCGTGAACGGCGCCGTGTACACGGTACGGACGGAGATGCCCTGGGCAGAGGCCGTCGCCGTTCGGGACGGCCGGATCGTGCAGGTGGGGACCGACGAGGAGGTGCGCTCGCTGGTCGGGCCCTCGTCCGACGTGGTCGACCTCGCCGGTCGCATGCTCGTGCCCGGGTTCCAGGACGCCCACGCGCATCCTCCCTCGAGCGGCCTGGAGATGTTGCGCTGCAGTCTGTCCGAGGCATATTCGGTCGACGACTACCGGAGGATCGTCGCCGCGTACGCCGCCGATCATCCCGATGCCACGTGGATCGCCGGCGGGGGCTGGTCGATGGACGTCTTCCCGGGAGGCAACCCGCCGAAGGAGATCCTCGACGACCTCGTGCCCGACCGGCCGGTCTACCTGGAGAGCCGGGACGGGCACAGCGTCTGGGTGAACACGAGGGCGCTCGAGCTCGCGGGGGTGAGCACCTCGACGCCCGATCCGGACGACGGGTGGATCGTCCGCACGTCCGACGGCGAGCCGGCGGGGACGCTCCACGAGGGGGCGGCTGACCTCGTCGAGCGCCACATGCCCGGCGACTCGACCGAGGACTTCATCGAGGGATTGCGAGTCGCGCAGGAGCATCTGCACGGGTTCGGCATCACCGCATGGCAGGACGCGAATGTGGGGGAGGACGCTGGGGACCCGACGTTCGAGGCCTACGTCCGGTTCGCCGGCAGCGGAGCGCTCACCGCGCGCGTCGTGGCCGCGCTGTGGTGGGACCGGGGTCGCGGCGACGAGCAGATCGATCAGCTTCTGCGGCTGCGCGAGCGAGGGAGGGTCGGGCGATTCGCCGCCCCGAGCGTGAAGATCATGCAGGACGGCGTCGTGGAGAACTTCACCGCCGCCATGCTCGAGCCCTATCTCGACGCGAGCGGTGAGGCCACCGACAACCGCGGGACGTCGTTCGTCGATCCCGAGCGCCTGAAGGCGTACGTCACACGCCTGGACGCCGAGGGCTTTCAGGTGCACGTCCACGCGATCGGGGATCGGGGCATCCGCGAGGCCCTCGACGCGTTCGAGGCGGCGCGCAGGGCGAACGGGATGAACGACCTGCGCCACCACATCGCGCACATCCAGGTCGTGCACCCCGACGACGTCCCGCGCTTTCGTGCGCTCGGCGTCGTCGCCAACGGACAGCCCCTGTGGGCCGTGAACGAGGGGCAGATGCAGCACCTCACGATCCCGTTCCTCGGTCCCGAGCGGACGGAGTGGCAGTACCCGTTCGGCAGCCTCGTGCGGGCCGGGGCCGTGCTGGCGTTCGGCAGCGACTGGTCGGTCTCGAGTCCCGATCCGATCCAGGAGATGCACGTCGCCGTGAACCGGATGGCACCCGACTCGTATCTCTACGGGGGCGGGACCAACGAGCCGTTCCTGCCGGCCGAACGCGTCGACCTCGCCACGGCCCTGGCGGCGTTCACGATCAACGCCGCCTTCGTGAACCATCTCGACGACATGACCGGGACGATCGAGCCCGGCAAGATGGCCGATCTCGCGGTCATCGACCGGAACCTGTTCGCCCATCCGGCCGAGGAGATCCATCGCGCGCGCGTCGACCAGACGTACGTCGAGGGCGAGCGGGTGTTCGGGTAGCGCTCCTGACCATCGGTCAGGAGGGCTCCTTGTCTCGGCGTCGTGGCCGGCGACACCATACGGCGATCCGTCCGGATCGATGCCGAATCCCTGGACCGGCGAGGAGGACCTCCGATGTCGTTCGACATGAGCCTGGTGCAGCGCGGCGCGCGCAATCGCCGCACGCCGTACTTCGAGGCCACACAGAAGTATGGGCCGAAGGGCTTCACCGTCTACAACCACATGTACTTCCCGATCCGGTTCGACACGTTCGAGGCCGAGTTCGACGCGCTCCTGAACGGCGTCACCCTGTGGGACGTCTCGGTCGAGCGGTGCCTGGAGATCGGCGGTCCGGACGGCCTGCGATTCGCGCAGCTCATGACCCCGCGCGATCTCTCGGCCTGCGCGGTCGGGCAGGCGAAGTACGTCCTCATCTGCGACCGCGACGGTGGGATCCTCAACGACCCGGTCCTCACGCGGATGGACGAGAACACGTTCTGGTTCGCGCTCGCCTCCTCGGACGCGCTCCTGTTCGCCCGGGGCCTCCGCAACGCCTACCCCGACCTCGACGTGACGATCCGGGAGGCCGACGTCGCGCCGCTCCAGGTGCAGGGCCCGAAGTCGAAGCCGCTCATGGTCAAGCTGCTCGGCGATTCGATCCTGGACCTGCGCTACTACCACTGGACCGAGACGACGATCGCCGGAGCGCCCGTCGTGGTCACGCGCACCGGATGGACGTCGGAGATCGGGTACGAGGTCTACCTCACCGACACGACGAAGGGCACCGAGGTCTACGAGGCCATCATGGAGGCCGGCCGCGAGTTCGACATCAAGCCGACGGGGCCGAGCGACATCCGCCGGATCGAGGGCGCGATCTTCAACTGGGGCGCCGACATGACCTATGAGAACAACCCGCTCGAGATGGGTCTCGAGCGTCTCATCGACTGGTCGCTGCCGGACGAGGCGAGCATCTCGCTCGGGGCGCTGCGCGAGATCCGGGGCCGGGGCGTCTCCCGCAGGATCAACGGGGTCGAGCTCGACGGCGACCCGTTCCCGGAGCTGAACGCGACGAAGTGGCCGGTCGTCCAGGACGGCTCGCGGATCGGGTCGGTGACGTCGGCGATCTACTCGCCGCGCCTGGCGCGCAACATCGGGTTCGCGTGGCTGCCGAGCGATCGCTCCGAGCCGGGCCAGACCGTGGACGTCGAGACGGAGTGGGGATCCCGAACCGCCACCGTGGTCGAGATGCCCTTCGTCGATCCCAACAAGGAGATCCCGGTCGCCTGAGCGTCGCGAGTTGTCGCCGCTCCCGACGTTGAACGATGATTCAATCCTGCGGGCCGGACCGCCGGCCCGGGGGGGTGTCGTCACGACATGGTGAACGAGCGACAGGAGATGCTCGAGCAGAGCGCGACGATCTATTTCGGTCCCTGGTACCGGCGGTCGCCGTTCTTCGACGCGACGCGCCGCTCGGGCTGCACGGCGTACGACGTCTACAACCACATGTTCCTGCCTGCCTATTACGACGACCCGATCACGGAGTACTGGGCCCTGCTGAACGACGTCACGGTGTGGGACGTGGCGGTCGAGCGCACGGTGGAGATCTCCGGGGCCGACGCCGACCGGCTCGTCGACATGATCACGTGTCGTGACCTGACGACGTGCCAGGTCAAGCAGGGCAAGTACATGATCGTGACGGCGCCCGACGGTGGGATCCTCAACGACCCGGTCCTGCTCCACGTCGACGAGAACCGCTGGTGGATGCAGCTGGCGGACTCGGACGCCGGCCTGTACGCGCTCGGCGTCGCCACGCAGGCGGGGATGGACGTCGAGGTCTCCTACCCGGACGCGTACCCGATGCAGGTGCAGGGCGCGAAGGCGGCCGCAACGCTCGAGAAGCTCGTCGGCGCGGCGATCTACGACCTGAAGTACTACTGGTGCGACTGGTTCGACATCAAGGACATCCCGGTCCTCATCAGCCGGACCGGATGGACCGCCGTCCAGGGGTTCGAGGTGAACCTCCTCGACCCCACCCGTGGCGACGATCTGTGGAACGCGATCTTCGAGGCCGGCGAGGAGCACGCGATCCGGCCGGTCGCGCCGATCGAGGCGCGCCGCATCGAGGCCGGGATCATGAACTACAACTCCGACATGACCCACGAGGACACGGCATTGCACATCACCGGCCTCGAGCACCTCGTCGAGGACCAGCCGCAGGACTACATCGGCAAGGCGGCGCTCGAGGCGCTGCGGGCTCGCGGCGTCGACCGCAAGCTCGTCGGCATCGAGTGGCCGGGAGACGAGCTCAGGGCCGAGCTCACGTGGTTCTGGCCCGTGGTGCAGGGTGGCCGGCAGATCGGCAAGGTGACCGACGCCGTCTGGTCGCCCCGTCTCGAGCGGAACATCGGGTACGCGTGGGTCCCGATCGAGCTCGCCGCCCCCGGCACGCCGCTGGACGTGGAGTCGGAGAACGGCCCGTTGTCGGTCACGACGGCGACGATCCCGTTCCTCGATCCCCGGAAGGAGGTTCCGGCGCAGGACCTGCGGCAGGGCTGAGGCCGCCGCACGGCCGCCGGAGCCATGGCTCGCACGCTCGACCGGAGACCGCCGACGACGGCGCCGGCGCCGAGGGGTGTGCGCAAGGCGCTCGTCGTCCTCGAGCGCCGGACGAAGGAGGCGATCTGGGACTGCCGGATGTGCGGCCAGTGCATCCTGCACTCGACGGGGCTGACCTGCCCGATGCGCTGCCCGAAGAACCTCCGCAACGGTCCGTGCGGTGGCACGCTCCAGGACGGGAGCTGCGAGGTGGTGCCGGAGATGCGCTGCGTCTGGGTGCAGGCGTGGGAGGGATCGCGCCGGCTCCCGCTGTGGCGCGATCACATGGAGCACGTCGAGCCCCCGACGGACTGGCGGCTCCAGGGCACCGGATCGTGGGAGAACCTGGTGACGGGCCGCGACCGGTGGGTGCCAGGCGGCTGGGCAGGCGCCGAGCCCTCCCCGCGCGCGTGAGCGATCCGCGAGACTCGGCGCGGGCGTGAGTCCGGCGCCCTGGAGCGAGCTCCACCGGCGCTTGCTCGACGGCGCCTTCGTCGTCACCGCGGAGCTCCAGACGAGCGACTCGGCCGATCCCGGCTCGATCGCCGGACTGGCGGAGACGCTGCGCGGGAGCGTCGACGCGGTCAACTGCACGGACAACAGCGCTGCTCACACCCACATCGCGCCGCTCGCGGCCGCCCGGCTCCTGCTCGAGGACGGCCTCGAGCCCATCATGCAGCTCGCGTGCCGGGATCGGAACCGGCTCGCGCTCCAGGCCGACCTCCTCGGCGCCGCCGCCCTGGGGGTACGCAACGTCGTGTGCATGACCGGAGACGACGTGTCGGTCGGCGACCACCCGGAGGCCAAGCCGATCTACGACATCGACGCCGTCCACCTGCTTCGGATCGCGAAGATCATGCGGGATCAGGGCACCTACCTGTCCGGCCGACAGCTCGACGACGCGCCGCGGTACCTCATCGGGGCGGTCGAGAACCCGTTCGCGCCGCCGCTGGAGTTCCGCCCGATGCGCCTGGGGATGAAGATCGAGGCGGGAGCCGAGTTCATCCAGACGCAGATCTGCTTCAACGTGGAGAAGTTGCGATTGTTCATGGCCCGGTCGGGCGAGCTCGGATTGCTCGATCGCGTGTGGGTGCTCGCCGGGATCTTCGTCCCGAGCTCCGAGCGCGGCGCTCGCTACCTCCGGGACCAGGTGCCCGGGGTCGACGTCCCCGACTGGGTGATCGAGCGGATGGGCGGCGTGGAGGCGGCGCGACAGCGTGAGGAGGGCATCCGCATCGCCGTCGAGCTCGTGGAGCAGGTGCGCGGGATCCCGGGGATCCGGGGCGTCCACCTCATGACGATCAACCACGAGGAGGCGATTCCCCGGGTCGTCGAGGCGGCCGGCCTCCTGCCGAGGCCCGCTCCCGGATCGACCTCGGTCGGGTGAACGTTCGGCCTCCGGGTGTCGAATGGCCCCTGAATCGACACACTGGAGTGAGACGATGAAGCGAACGATCCTCATCCTGTTGGTTGCCGCACTCGGGCTCTCGGCGTGCACGATGCAACGGACGAACAACAGCGCCGAGCCCCAGGCCGTGTTCCCCTCGGGCGCCGAGGCGCCGGTGGGGGGGCGCAACGGCGTGGTGGACGTCGTCGATCAGGTGCTGCCGGCCGTGGTCAACGTCGTCGCCGAGTCCGGACAGGGACAGGGCGAGGGGACCGGGTTCATCGTCCGCTCGGACGGCATCATCGTGACGAACTTCCACGTCGTGGAGGGCGCCTCGAGGGTCACCGTCGTGACCTCCGACTCGGATCCCGTCGAGTACGACGCGAGGGTCATCGGGGGCGATATCCAGGACGACCTCGCGGTGCTCGACGTCGAGGCCACCGACCTTCCGACGGTCCCGCTCGGGGACTCCGCCGACCTCCGGCTGGGGCAGCCGGTCGTGGCGATCGGGTACGCGCTCGGGCTCGCCGGCGGGCCCTCGGTCACCACGGGCGTCGTGTCCTCGCTCACGAGGAACATCACCGTGCCCGACGCCAACTGCGCCGAGTGCGAGGGAGGCCAGCGCGTGTACACCGAGGTCATCCAGACCGACGCCGCGATCAACCCCGGGAACTCCGGCGGGCCGCTCGTCGACCTGTCCGGCCGCGTGGTCGGGATCAACACCGCCGGCGCGAACGAAGCGGAGAACATCGGCTTCGCGATCCAGATCGATTCCGCCAAGTCCGACATCTTCCAGGCCGCCGAGAACCCGTCGGCGCCCGTGGCCTTCATGGGGATCAGCTCGGGCGACGCCTCGGACCCGCAGATCCAGTTCGAGCTCGACCCGCCGGTGAGCGAGGGGGCCGCCATCGTGAGCGTCGTCCCCGGCGGGCCGGCCGACGACGCGGGCATCCAGCCCGGCGACGTGGTCGTGGGCTTCGACGGGCAGGACGTGACGACCGCCGACGGCCTCGGCGAGCTGATCCGGTCGAAGCGGCCCGGCGACACGGTCGAGGTCGACGTCGTCCACCCCGACGGATCGCCCGAGACGCTCACCGTCACGCTGGGCGTGAACCCCGTCTCGACGCCCTGAGGGGACCGGGGACGGGGGTCGGCGCTGCGATAGCCTGACCGCGTGAAGGTCAGGCTCCGGAACCCCGACCGGGACGTCGAGGTCGCGGGCGGTCGGAAGGTCCACGCCGTCCTCGGCGAGCTCGGCATCAACCCGGACACGGTGCTCGTGATCCGCGACCGCGAGCTCCTCACGCGCGAGGATCGCGTCGGCGAAGCGGACGAGATCGAGATCCGGCCGGTGATCAGCGGCGGTGCCGCGAACCGGATGAAGTGCCGGCGCTGCAAGGCGCCGGCGGTCGTCGAGGTGCGCCGCCACAACGCGGCCTTCTGCCGGGACTGCTTCGTGCGTCACGTGCGCGAGCAGGTCAAGCGCGCGATCGAGGCGTTCGACATGTTCGGCGCGCAGGATCGGATCCTCGTCGCGGTCTCGGGCGGCAAGGACTCGCTCGCGCTGTGGGACGTGCTGCTCGACCTGGGATATCGGGCGGACGGGCTGTACCTGGGCCTGGGGATCGGGGAGTACTCGGAGGGGTCGGCTCGGACCGTGCGGACCTTCGCCGCCGGCCGTGACACGCGCCTCATCGAGGTCGACCTTCGGGACGACTACGGGTTCGACGTGCCGACGGCCGGCGCAAAGGGATCGAGGTCGACCTGTGCCGTGTGCGGCCTGTCGAAGCGCTATGTCTTCAACCGAACGGCCCGGGAGCGCGGCTACGACGTCGTCGCGACGGGCCACAACCTCGACGACGAGGCGGCGACCCTGCTCGGGAACACCCTGCGCTGGCAGACCGACTACATCGCGCGGCAGTTCCCGGTGCTCCCCGCCGAGGAGGGGCTCGCGCGCAAGGTGAAGCCGCTGTACCGGCTGTCCGAGCTCGAGACCGCCGCGTACGCGTTCCTTCGCGGCATCGACTACGTCGTCGAGGAGTGTCCGCTCGTGGGGGGGAACACGCAGCTTCGGTACAAGGACGCGATGAACCAGCTCGAGGCGGGCTCGCCCGGCACGAAGGCGCAGTTCTTCCTCAGCTACCTCGACCGTGCGGCTCCGCTGTTCGCCACCCAGGACGATGCCGAGCTCCACGCCTGCGAGCGGTGCGCGCAGCCGACGACCGGGCGGTTCTGCGCGTTCTGCCGGGCCCGCGCCCAGATCCTGGGCGAGCGCCTGGACGCCGGGACCGGCGAGGAGGGCCAGGCGCTCACCGAGCGCGAGCTGGCCGCGAGCCTGTCGGAGGAGGTCATGCCGGCCGAGGTCTACGGCTCGGCCGCGACGTGAGCGCCCCGTTCGAGCCCGGCGAGCGCATCCTGCTCGTGGACCAGCGTGGGCGCCGGTACCTCGTCACGCTCCGGTCGGGCGAGGTGTGGCACTCGCACGGCGGCGGCGTGGCGCACGACCTCCTCATCGGCGAGCGCGAGGGCACGGTCGCGAGATCCGCGACCGGGATGAGCTTTCGCGCGTTCCGGCCGCGGATGGCGGACTTCGTCCTGAAGATGCCGCGGGGAGCGCAGGTCGTGTACCCGAAGGACGTCGGCCCCATCCTCGTGGAGGCCGACATCCACCCGGGCGCCCGGGTGCTCGAGGCCGGGACCGGGTCGGGCTCGCTCACGCTGGCGCTGTGTCGGGCGACCGGACCGGACGGTCGGGTGGTCTCCTACGACCTCCGCGCCGAGTTCCAGACCACGGCCGCGCAGAACATCGAGGCGTTCTTCGGCAAGATGCCGGACTGGCTCGACCTGCGCGTGGGCGACGTGCGCGAGGTGGCGGGCACGGGCGAGACCTTCGACCGCGTCGTCCTCGATCTGCCCGAGCCATGGGAGGCGATCGCGGCCCTCGGCGACGCGCTCCCTCCGGGGGGCATCGTCTGCGCGTACCTCCCGACGACGATCCAGGTGCAGCGGCTCGTGCTCGCGCTCGGCGCCGCCGGATGCGAGCACCTGGAGACGTTCGAGATCCTCCGTCGCTCGTGGCACGTGACGGAGACGAGCGTCCGGCCGGATCACCGGATGGTCGCCCACACCGGGTTCGTGACGGTGGCGCGCCGTGTCGCCGACCCGTCCTAAGGTGAACCGGACCGGGTGCCGAAACCGTATCTCATAGGCCGGACGACCTCCCCCGGCCTGCTCGGTCGGGAGAGGGACCGGCGGTATGCTGTGCCGTCCACGCGGAGGTGAGGAGTGCCCGAGCCCGACCCACGCGAGCAGCAGGAGCGCTACGAGAAGCAGATCCACGAGCTCCAGACGCAGGTCCGGTTCCTCGAGGACGAGATCTCGCTCCTGCGACGCCGGCTCACGAACGCCCCCCGCCAGGTGAAGCTCCTGGAGGAGAAGCTGCTCGAAACGCGGTCGGACCTCGCGCGGGCGATCTCGCAGAACGAGAAGCTCGCCGGCGCGCTCGAGTCCGAGAAGGAGCGGATCGAGGGGCTCCGCGAGGAGGTCGAGAAGCTCAGCCAGCCGCCGGCGTCGTTCGGCGTGTACCTCGGCACGAACGACGACGGGTCGGCCGACGTGTTCACGGCGGGCCGGAAGATGCGCGTGAACGTCTCGCCCGACCTCGACGCCGACGGGCTCCGCCGTGGTGCCGAGGTGATCCTCAACGAGGCGCTGAACGTCGTGGAGGTCCTCGCGCCCGACCGGGCCGGCGAGGTCATGAAGGTCAAGGACCGCCTCGGCGAGGACCGGGTCGTCGTGGTCGGCCGCGGCGACGAGGAGATCGTGGCCACGCTGTCGGTCGGGCTGCTCTCCGAGCAGATCCGGGCGGGCGATCCGCTGCTCATCGACACGCGCTCCAACGTCGCGCTCGAGCGGCTGCCGAAGGAGGAGGTCGAGGAGCTCGTCCTCGAGGAGATCCCCGACATCTCGTACGAGGACATCGGCGGGCTCGAGGGGCAGATCGAGGCGATCCGCGACGCCGTCGAGCTCCCGTTCCTGTACGCGGAGCTGTTCGCCGAGCACCAGCTCGAGGCGCCGAAAGGTGTCCTGCTCTACGGACCCCCGGGGTGCGGCAAGACGCTCATCGCCAAGGCCGTGGCCCGCTCGCTCGCCGACAAGGTTCGCGAGCGGACCGGCCGCCAGGACGCCCACTCCTACTTCCTGAACATCAAGGGCCCCGAGCTGCTGAACAAGTACGTCGGCGAGACCGAGCGACAGATCCGTCAGATCTTCCAGCGCGCGAAGGAGCGCAGCGAGGAGGGGTTGCCGGTCATCGTGTTCTTCGACGAGATGGACTCGATCTTCCGGACCCGTGGAACGGGGATCTCGAGCGACGTCGAGTCGACGATCGTGCCGCAGCTGCTCTCCGAGCTCGACGGCGTCGAGACGCTGAAGAACGTCATCGTGATCGGCGCCTCGAATCGCGAGGACCTGATCGATCCGGCGATCCTGCGTCCCGGCCGCCTCGACGTGAAGATCAAGATCGAGCGACCCAGCGCCGCGCAGGCCGCGGACATCATGAGCAAGTACCTGAACGCCCGGGTCCCGATCCACCCGACGGACCTCGCCCGCTCGAACGGTGACGTGAAGGCGACGATCGCCCGGATGATCCAGCAGACCGTGGATCGGATGTACGAGACGGCGGAGGAGAACCGCTTCCTCGAGGTGACGTACGCGAGCGGCGACAAGGAGGTCCTGTACTTCAAGGACTTCAACTCGGGGGCGATGATCGAGAACATCGTCCGCCGCGCGAAGAAGGAAGCGATCAAGCGGTTCCTCCAGACGGGAGAGAAGGGGATCACGTCGGACGACCTGTCCCGCGCGATCCGCGACGAGTTCAAGGAGAACGAGGACCTGCCGAACACGACGAACCCCGACGACTGGGCGCGGATCTCGGGCAAGAAGGGCGAGCGCATCGTCTACGTCCGTACCCTGCTCGGCGACGCGGAAGGAGAGGGACGGCAGGTCGAGCGGGTCAGCGCCGGGCAGTACCTGTAAGGTCCACGGATGGCCATCCCCAAGGTCATCGGGACCGAGACCGAGTACGGCATCTCGGCGGTCGGATCTCCCGAGTTCAACCCGGTCATCTCGTCCTCGTTGCTCATCAGCACGTACGCGGGCGCGCTTCGCCGGATCCGTTGGGACTACGAGCAGGAGTCGCCGCTGCGCGACGCTCGCGGGTTCGAGCCGGTCCAGCTCCGCGAGCCGTCGGAGGAGGACCTGGGCCTGGCGAACGTCATCCTGCCGAACGGCGCTCGCTACTACGTCGATCACGCCCACCCCGAGTACTCCACGCCCGAGTGCGCGTCGCCCCGCGAGCTCGTGATCCACGACAAGGCGGGGGAGCGCGTCCTCGAGCGCTCGCTCGACGAGGTGGAGCGCACCCTGGCCACCGGCCAGCGCCTCGCCGTCTACAAGAACAACAGCGACGGCAAGGGCAACAGCTACGGGACGCACGAGAACTACCTCGTGGACCGCGCGGTCCCGTTCGGGAACCTCGTGACGGGCCTGACGCCGTTCTTCGTGAGCCGGCAGATCTTCTGCGGGGCGGGCAAGCTCGGTGCCGAGGCCCCCTGGGACGAGCGGGGCAGGCAGCGGTTCCAGCTCACGCAGCGGGCCGACTTCTTCGAGGCCGAGGTGGGGCTCGAGACGACCCTGAAGCGCCCGATCATCAACACGCGCGACGAGCCGCACGCCGATCCGGAGAAGTACCGGCGGCTCCACGTCATCGTGGGCGACGCGACGATGTGCGAGGTCGCGACGTTCCTCAAGGTGGGAACGACGGCGATCGTGCTGAAGATGATCGAGGACGACTACCTGCCCGACCTCCAGCTCGCCACCCCGGTCTCGGCCCTCCACGAGGTGTCCAGGGACCTGACGTGTGCCGCGCTCATCCGGTTGGCGGACGGCCGCAAGCTGAGCGCGGTGCAGGTCCAGTGGGAGTACCTGGAGCGCGCGAAGAAGTACGTGGAGCAGGAGGACACCTCCGCCGAGGGCCTCGAGGTGGTCGAGCGGTGGGAGGCCGTCCTGACGGCCCTGGAGGACGACCCGATGCAGCTGGCGCGCGAGCTCGACTGGGTGGCGAAGTATCGCCTCCTCGCGGGCTTCCGCGAGCGCGACGGCCTCGACTGGTCCGATCCCAAGCTGCGGCTCATCGATCTCCAGTACCACGACGTCCGTCGCGACCGTGGCCTGTATCACCGGCTCGCGGCGACCGGGAAGGTCGAGCGGCTCGTCGGCGACGACGAGATCGAGCGGGCGATCATGGAACCGCCGGAGGACACGCGGGCGTACTTCCGGGGGCGGTGCATCGACCGGTATCCGGACGCGATCGCCGCCGCCTCGTGGGACTCGATGATCTTCGACACCGGCGCCGAGGCGCTGCAGCGGGTGCCGATGCGCGAGCCGTTGCGGGGAACGAAGGCGCACGTCGAGGACCTCCTCGAGCAGGCCGCCGACGCGGCGGCGCTCGTCGAGATGCTCCGCTCCTAGGTCGGTCCCCGGCCGTAGAATGTCCTCCCATCCGAGCCAGGGAGATCGATCGTGCCGCAGGAGCAGGAGCAGAAGAAGGTCCAGAAGCGGTCCGGTGGTGGTTCGGACTCTGCCGGCGGCCAGGTCACGTCCTCCTCGAAGAGCGAGAAGCTTCGTGAGGAGATGGACGACATCCTCGACGAGATCGACTCCGTGCTGGAGGAGAACGCCGAGGAGTTCGTGAAGTCGTACGTGCAAAAGGGCGGGGAATGACGCAGGTTCCGGCCCCGCCGCCCGGGCTGCCGGGTGGCCCCATCGGCGCGAACCCCAGCTTCTTCGATCTGATCCGCGGATCCCGGCCAGAGGCCCTGCCTGTCCCCACGGCTTCGGCGGAGGCGCTGTCGCCGCACGGGACCACGGTCGTCGGCGTGAAGTTCGCCGACGGCGTCGTGTTCGCCGGCGACCGTCGCGCGACCGAGGGGTACGCGATCGCCGACGACCGGATGGAGAAGGTGTTCCCCGCCGACGAGTTCTCGGCGATCGCGATCGCCGGCGCCGCCGGGCAGGCCGTCGAGATCGTCAAGCTCTTCCAGCTCGAGCTCGAGCACTACGAGAAGATCACCGGCGACCGGCTCTCGCTGGAGGGCAAGGCGAACCGGCTCGGTCAGATGATCCGATCGAACTTCCCGCTCGCCGTCCAGGGCCTCGTCGTCGTGCCGCTGTTCGGAGGTTTCGACGAGCGGCGGGGACTGGGCCGGATCTTCTACTACGACGCGACGGGCGGGCGATGGGAGGAGGACGACTTCCACGCCACGGGGTCGGGAGGCCGGGCCGCCACGAGCTCGCTGAAGAAGCGCTGGCGCCCCGACCTCGGCCGCGACGACGCGCTCCGCGTGGCGGTCGAGGCCCTCGTCGACGCCTCGCAGGAGGACGTGGCGACCGGAGGCGTCGATCTCGCTCGCGGGATCTTCCCGACGGTGGTCGTCGTGACCTCCGGCGGAGCCGAGCACGCGCCCGAGGGCGACGTTCGCGGCGCCTACGAGGCCATCGTCGCACGCGACGCGGCCGAAGCGTCCGGGGGTCCGTCGTGAGCTTCATGCCGTACGTGCCCCCCGAGCAGCTCATGAAGGACCGCTCGGAGTTCGCCCACAAGGGGATCGCCCGCGGGAAGTCGGTCATCGGACTCGAGTACGCGGACGGCCTTCTGTTCCTCGCGGAGAACCCGAGCGCGACGCTCCACAAGATCAGCGAGATCTACGACCGCATCGCGTTCGCGGGGGTCGGCAAGTACAGCGAGTTCGAGGACCTGCGGATCAGCGGGGTGCGGCTGGCCGACCTTCGCGGCTACTCGTACGGCCGCGAGGACGTTCGGGCGAGAGACCTCGCGAACGCGTACTCGCAGGCCCTGTCGACGATCTTCACCCAGCAGATGAAGCCGTACGAGGTGGAGATCCTCGTGGGGGAGGTCGCCGTCGACGGCGGGCGGGACGAGATCTATCACGTGCTCTTCGACGGGACGGTGACCGACGAGCACGGGTTCGTCGCGATCGGCGGGCACGCGGACGAGCTCACCGGCGCGCTCACGTCGGCGTACGCGGCGGGGTGGGACCTCACCACGGCCGTGCGCGAGGCGGTCGGGGCGCTCTCGACCGCGGAGGGGCACACCGTGGAGGCGGACTCGATCGAGGCGGGCGTGCTCGACCGCACGCAGGCCGGGCGGCGAACCTTCCGCCGGGTGAGCGAGGAGGAGGTCGCCGGCATCCTGGCCGGCTGACCCGCGCTCCCGCCCCTGCGGGGTCGCGGGCCTACACTCGGGTCGTGGACCGACGCATCTTCGGGCTCGAGAACGAGTACGGGGTCACCTGCACGTTCCGCGGTCAGCGCCGCCTGTCTCCGGACGAGGTCGCTCGCTACCTGTTCCGCCGGGTCGTGCACTGGGGGCGCTCGTCCAACGTCTTCCTGGAGAACGGGGCACGGCTCTACCTCGACGTGGGCTCGCATCCCGAGTACGCGACGCCCGAGTGCGACGGCATCACCGATCTCGTCGCCCACGACAAGGCGGGCGAGCGCATCCTCGAGGCGCTCCTGGCCGCGGCCGAGGTCCGGCTGCACGAGGAGGGGATCAGCGGCCAGGTCTACCTGTTCAAGAACAACACCGACTCCGCCGGCAACTCCTACGGCTGCCACGAGAACTACCTCGTCGCGCGCCAGGGCGAGTTCGCCCGCATGGCGGACATGCTCATCCCGTTCTTCGTGACGCGGCAGATCTGGTGCGGCGCCGGGAAGGTCCTGCACGGTCCCCGCGGAGCGGTCTACTGCATCGCGCAGCGCGCCGAGCACATCTGGGAAGGCGTCTCCTCGGCGACCACCCGCTCGAGGCCGATCATCAACACCCGCGACGAGCCGCACGCGGACGCCGAGCGCTTCCGCCGCCTGCACGTGATCGTGGGCGACTCGAACATGTCCGAGTTCACGACGTGGATGAAGGTCGGCGTGACCGACCTCGTCCTGCGGATGGTCGAGGCGAACACGGTCATGCGCGATCTCTCGCTCGAGAACCCGATCCGGGCGATCCGCGAGATCAGCCACGACGTGACGTGCCGGAAGAAGGTTCGCCTCGCCAACGGCCGCGAGCTGTCGGCGATCGAGGTGCAGGAGGAGTACTACGAGCGGACGGAGCGGTTCCTCGAGCGCCGGGGGGCCGACCCCCAGTCGAAGCAGCTGCTCCGCGAGTGGCGTGACGCGCTCGACGCGCTCATCGTCCAGGAGCCCGGCCGCCTCGTCCGCAAGGTCGACTGGGTGGCCAAGCAGATGCTCATCGAGCGGTTCCGGGAGCGTCATCAGCTGCCGCTGTCGCACCCCCGCCTCGCGTTGCTCGATCTCGCCTACCACGACGTGAACCGGGCCCGCGGCCTGTACTACGTGCTCGAGCGTGCCGGCAAGATGGACCGGACCGTGGGCGAGAAGGAGATCCAGCGCGCGATGCGCGAGCCGCCGCAGACGACGAGGGCGAAGCTCCGCGGAGACTTCATCCGCCACGCGAAGCAGAAGCGGCGCGACTACACCGTGGACTGGGTCCACCTCAAGCTCAACGATCAGGCGCAGCGGACCGTGCTCTGCAAGGACCCGTTCCGCAGCGTCGACGAGCGCGTGGAGCAGCTCATCGCCCACATGTGAGCGCGCGCGAGCGCTACGCGCGCCAGGTCCTCGACGCCGCCGCCATGCGCCCCGCCACCACGCCCGCGGCTCCGGCGGCGAGGAAGAAGACGGGGTCCTCCGCCGGCGTGCGGCCCATCGAGTCGACCTCGACGCCGGCGCGCTCGAGCGCGTCCATGGCGGGACGGCCGTCCGCCTCCACGAGCTGGTGGCGATCCTCGAGGGCCCGGGCGCGCAGGGCGTCCCACACGCGGTCCCGCTCGGCGCCCTCGAGCGCCGGGACGACGACGGTGGCCGGCACGAGACACACGCGCTCGAGGATCGTGAGGGAGTGGTGCGAGACGCCGGCATGACGCGGACGAGGGTCGGCGAACGAGATCCGGAGCGCCGCAACGGGCCGGCCACCGAGCGTGTGGGCCGCGTTGATCGCGGTGCCGGATCCGAGCGCGCTCACGCCCCACGTCGTGTCGGTGCCCAGGTTCCCGGGCCCGTCGGCGACGACCACGACGTCGGCCCGTGCGACCTCGACCGCGGCCACGAGCGCGCTCCAGATCGTGACGGCCTCGAGCTCGCCGCCGAACGCCTGCCCGGCCGTCAGCCAGGCGTCGAGCAGGCCGGCTGCCCGAAGGCGGGGGACCAGGCGCGAGAACGCTCCGGGCAGGCAGGCGCCGTCGGTCATCACGTAGACGATCCGCTCGGCACCCGCCGCCCGGGCCCCGGCGGCGACCGGCGCGACCATCGAATGCAGGGGGGCGCAGACGACGGGGACCCCTCGCAGTCCTGGCGAACCCTCGAGCGTGTCGCGTTCGGACTCCTCGACCGAGACGACCGCGACCTGGGCCGGCGTGTACCGGGCCTTCATCGTCCGTCCGGTGTGGGCGAGATCCGTCCAGGCCCCGGCGACGGCGACGACGAGGTGCATCCCGCCCGTCCCGAGGCCCAGGGCCACGGCGGTCGTGTTGAGGACGACGGTGTCGCCTTCGGAGACGGGTCCGACGAGGTCGGGGTAGGCGAGCGCCGGGGCCGTCGCGCCCTCCACCTCCACCTCGAGCTCCACCGCCCCGGGTCGCCGCTCGCCGACCCGCAGGATCCTCCCGTAGCGCAGGCGCACGTCGGGCCGGTCGGGCGACATGGCGGAAGTATGATGCCGCGCGCGATGCACCCGCTCGAGCGCCTGGTCAACCTCGTCGCCCTGCTGCTCGAGTCCCGGACCCCGCTCACCTTCGAGCAGATCCGCGACAAGCTCTCGGAGGGGTACGGGCACCAGGACGTCGCATCGGCCAAGCGCATGTTCGAGCGGGACAAGGACGTCCTGCGCGACATCGGCGTCCCGATCGAGGTCGTGGCGACCGACGCCTGGGACGTCGAGCAGGGCTACGCGATCGACAAGGATCGCTACTACCTGCCGGACATCGCGTTCACGGGGGAGGAGATCTCGGCGCTGCTCGTCGCGGTCCGCTCGGCGGGCGACCCTCCGGCCGAGGACGCGGTTCGAAAGCTGCTGGCCGGCGCCGATGGAGGCGTCCTGGCCGGCCTGGCCGGATCGGGGCTCGGCGGTCCCCGGGACCCCAATCTTGTCGATGCCGCCGAGGCCGTCGCGGCGCAGCGCCGGGTCCGGTTCGGCTACCGGACCTCGCGGGGGGAGCGCTCGGAGCGATCCGTGGACGCGTTCGGGCTCGCGCTGCGGGCGGGGCGCTGGTATCTCGTCGGCCTCGACCAGGACCGGGGCGAGATCCGTTCCTTCCGGCTGTCGCGCATGGAGGGCGAGGTGCAGGCGGCCGGAGACGGGAGCCCGCCCCCGGACGGGTTCCGTGCGGCGGACCACGTGCAGGGCGGGCCGTGGGGACCGGGCGAGCCCAGGACGACGGCAACGGTGGCGTTCTCGCCGGAGGTCTCGTGGTGGGCGACCCAGGGCATCGCCGGCGTCGAGGTGCTCGGCCAGCGCGGGGACGGATGGCTGGAGGTTCGGATGCCGTGGCACGCGGACGAGACGCTGGCCGGCTGGGTGCTGTCCTTCGGCCCGGACGCCGAGGCGGTGGAGCCCGAGGCGCTCCGCGCGGACGTCGTCGCCAGGCTCGAGGCGATCCTTGCCTCCTGAGGGCGATCGCGAGTCCTCGGCAGGCGCGGCCGCGCCGGTGACCCGGCGGCAGCCGGGCAGGGCATCGGATCGCCTGCGCCGGCTCCTGTCGGTCGTCCCGTTCCTCGTCCAGCATCCGGGGACCTCGGTCGAGGAGGCGTCGGAGCTGTTCGGCGTGACCGAGGCCGATCTCCTGTCCGATCTGGACCTCCTGTTCGTCTCGGGGCTCCCGCCGTACGGCCCCGGCGACCTCATCGACGTCGACATCCAGGACGGCCGGATCTGGATCGCGATGGCGGATTACTTCGGGCGGCCGGTGCGGCTCACGCGCAGCGAGGCGCTGGCGATCTACGTCCGCGGCGCCGCCCTCGCCGACGAGCCAGGCCTCGAGGAGGCGTCCGCGCTGTCGTCGGCGCTGGCCAAGCTCGAAGCGGGCCTCGGACCCGACGCCCTCGGCGAGCTGCCCGCGCGGGTCGGATCGGCGGGCGGGCGGATCGTGGAGACCCTCGGGATCCTGCGGCGCGCGGCGACCGACCACGAGCGCCTTCGGATCGCCTACTACGCGGCGTCCGGCGCCGAGACCACCGAGCGCGAGGTCGACCCGGAGGAGGTCTTCTCCGCGATCGGGAACTGGTACGTGGCGGCGTGGGACCACCGGTCCGGCGGCGAGCGGTTGTTCCGCGCCGACCGGATCCGCTCCGCCGAGCCGACCGGTGCTCGGTTCGAGCCCCGGGGCCTCGAGGGCGCGGGGCGACCCCTGTACACGCCCGGCGTCGACGACGTGTCCGTCACGCTTCGCCTGAGCCCTGCGGCGCGATGGGTCGCGGAGTACTACGAGACCGTCCGGGAGGTCGAGCTCGACGACGGTGGCCTCGAGATCGAGCTTCCGGCGGGGCGCCTGGAGTGGCTCGAGCGGCTGCTCCTCCGACTGGGTCCGGAGGCACGGATCGTCGGGCCGGAGGACCTGAAAGACCGGGTTCGCGAGCTCGCCGGCCGGACTCGGAAACGGTACGGATAGGGTAGTCCCCTCGTGGCCTCACGGGCTCAAGCGTGGTTGAGCCGGTTCCGATACAGCGGGAGTCATGACCACGATCCGGACCACATGCCCCCGCTGCGGAGAGGTCGACATGGGCCCCGAGTCCATCCTCCTGCAGGTCGTGAGGGGCGGGCGTGAGGGGACCTACCGCTTCGACTGCCCGACCTGCATGGAGCCGGTCGAGAAGCGCGCGGACCGCAAGATCGTCGCCCTGCTCGTGTCCGCCGGGGTCGATGTCGCCGGCCGAGGCGGCCACCCGACAGAGCTGTTCGAGGTCGAGCCCGAGCTCGAGGACCCTCGCGGTCCGCTCCCGCCGGGACCGGCGTTCACGATCGACGACGTCATCGACTTCCACTTCAAGCTCGAGGACGACCGCTACATCCAGGAGTTCCTGGCCAAGCAGTAGCGTGGCCGGCCCCGGACCCACCCCGCTCCGAGCCCGTGGTCTAGCATCGGACCATGTCCACCCCATCGGTCGTGTGGCTCGTGATCGGACTGTTGACGATCGCGGCCGTCGGGGCCGTGCTCATCGCGCTGATCCGGCACCTGTTCGTCCTGTGGCGGGCGATCGGCCGGTTCCAGGACGAGGTCGGGGCCCTCTCGGAAGAGATCAACCTCGAGACCGACCGCGCCTCGGCCCGATCGCAGGATCTGGCGCACGAGCGACCCTTCGACCGATCGTGAAGGTCCGGCGGTACCATGAGCCTCCCTGGCACGGAGGTTCCGGACGGGCGGGCGCCTGCGGCCCGTGGCCTCGGACGGCGGGACGGTAGCGATGCTCAACATCGGTCCTCAGGAGCTCCTGCTCATCCTGGTCGTGGCCCTGATCGTGGTGGGCCCTCGCCGCCTCCCGGAGATCGGGCGCTCGATCGGGAAAGGGCTGCGTGAGATCCGCCGCGTCCAGGACGAGGTGAAGCAGACCGTCAAGGATGGCCTGGACGAGCCGCCCGCGGACAACGGCGCTCGCGGCACGCGTGGGGTGACGCGGTCCGAGCCGGCGGCCGCCGCCGGCGACGGCGCGCCGGTCGGCGACCCTGTTCCCACGGCCTCCGAGCCGGTGCCGGCGAGCGACGTGAGGGAGATCTCCCGGACGCTCGGGGCGAGCCTCGCCGAGCTGAAGCGAGCCAAGCAGGAGGTGCAGCGTTCGTTCCGCGTCGATCTCCCGGATCCGGCGCGAAGCACCCCCGAGCGCGACCGCCCCGCCGCACCCCGCCCCCCCGAACCGGCCCCGTCCGCGGATGCGAGCCCGGGGTCGGAGCCCGTGGGCGGCTGAGGCCGCGGGCGCGCGATGAAGCTCATCCCGGACCGGCTCCGCCGCTCCAAGAAGGAAGACGAAGGGACGATGTCCCTCGTCGAGCATCTCACCGAGCTGCGGTCGCGGCTCATCATCTGTCTCGCGGCCCTGACCGCCGGGGCGCTGGTCGGCTGGGTGCTGTACGAGCCGGTCGTCGATCTCCTGCTCGGTCCCTACTGCGACTACTGGGAGACCGTCCCTCCGACCGTGCGACCGACGCAGGAGTGCGCCCTGTTCTTCGTGGGGGCCATCGACTCGGTCCTGATCAAGTTCAAGCTCGTGGTGTTCATCGGCCTGTTCATCGCACTCCCGGTCATCCTGTACCAGCTGTGGGCGTTCATCGTGCCCGGGCTGACGCAGCGAGAGCGCCGGCTCGCGATCCCGTTCGTGGTCTGCTCCGTGTTCCTGTTCGCGCTCGGCGCCGCGTTCGCCTACTGGACCCTCCCGAAGGGCCTGCAGTTCCTCCTCGGGTTCGCCGGGGAGCAGTTCGTCCCGCTGCTCACGGGGGACAAGTTCCTGTCCTTCGTCATGCTGGTGGCGCTGTCGTTCGGCCTGGCCTTCGAGTTCCCGATCGGCCTCATCTTCCTCACGATGGCGGGGGTCGTGAGCACCCGCCAGCTGCGGGACTGGCGCCGGCCGGCGATCCTGGCGATCTGCATCTTCGCGGCGATCATCACGCCGAGCGCCGATCCGTACACGATGCTCGCGATGACGATCCCCCTCGTGCTGTTCTACGAAGCCGCTATCATCGTTGGCCGTCTCATGGACCGATAGGGCTTCGTCATGGCGATCAAGGGCAAGAGCAAGACCCGGAGCACGAAACCCGTCACGCGCGGGCCAAAGCCCGCGTACGTGCCCGTCCGCACGCCGCTCCTGGCTCGCAGGGGGTTCTGGATCGGCGTCGCGTGCGCGCTCGGCGTGCTCCTCGTCGCCGGTCTCGTCGTCGGGTTCGTGCTCCAGCGAAACGCCGACGAGCAGGACGAGCTCGAACAGCGCATGCGGACGGCCGTCACGGAGCTGCAGGGCCAGGTGGAGCCGATCCTCGGCGCGATCGGCCAGCCGGTGCCGCCGGCGGCGTTCCAGGCGTTCCCGGAGCTCGCGACCGCCGTCACCGATCTGCAGAACGAGGGGGAGGGCAACCCGGTCGACGTGGACGAGATCATCTCGACGGCCGACGACGCCTCCGCCTCGGCCGTCGAGGCCGCCGAGGCGCTCGGCGACATCGACGAGGCCGAGATCGTCCGGGGCCAGGGCTTCTCCGAAGCGTTCGTCCTCAACGTGATCGATGCGAAGGGCAACATGCTCCGCGGCGTGCAGCTCTACGAGCAGACGGCGACGCTCCTGAGCCAGGCGGCGCAGGCGGAGGGGAGCCAGCGGGCCGACCTCCTGGAGATCACGTCGAACCTGCTGAGCTCGGCCGACGAGGTCTTCGCCCGCGGCTACAGCGACTACCTCAACGCGCAGACGAAGGCCGGCGTCTTCCAGCCCGTGGATCCCGCCGAAGGTCAGCTCCCGATCCCGACGGGCTCCTGATGGCCGACGGCCTCCTGCTCCTGCACGCGTGGCCGCTCGATGCGCGCATGTGGGAGCCGCAGCGGGCTGCGATCCCGCAGGGCGTGCCCGTGGCGGCGCCGGATCTGCCGGGGTTCGGCGGCTCCGAGTCCGCGGGAGAGGTCATGACGATGGGCGCCGCGGCCGACCGAGCCCTCGCCGCGCTGGACGACGCCGCGATCGAGGGCGCGGTGGTATGCGGGCTGTCGATCGGGGGATACGTCGCCTTCGAGGTGTGGCGCCGGGCGCGTGAGCGGGTGCGAGGTCTCGTCCTGGCGAACACGCGGGCGGTGGCGGACTCGGAGGAGGCCGCGAGCGGGCGCCGCGCGCTCGCCGAGCGCCTCCTGCGGGAGGGCAACGTCGTGGCGGCCGAGCCTCCTCCGCTCCTGTCCCCGGACGCGCCGGCGGACGTGCGCGAGCGCGTGAGCGGGTGGATCGCCGACCAGCCGCCGGCTTCGATCGCGGCGGCGCTGCGCGGGATGGCCGAGCGGCCCGACTCCAGCCCCGACCTGCCGACGATCGACGTCCCGACGCTCGTCGTCACCTCCTCGCAGGACGGCCTCATCGCTCCGGAGATCTCGGTCGAGATGGCGTCACACATCCCGGGCGCGGGCGTGGAGGTCATCGAGGGGGCCGGCCATCTGTCGAACCTCGAGGCGGCCGAGGCGTTCAACGCCGCCCTGCTGGGGCACCTGGAGGCCTGCGGGCTCGGCTGAGTCGGCGCCCCGGCCGGCCTTCGGGTCGCCCGTACACTCGTCCACGTGACCGACCCGACCGTGTTCGCCTCGCGGTACCCGTTCGCCCTGGACGCGTTCCAGATGCGGGCGATCGACGCCGTTGCGGCGGGAGAGTCGGTGCTCGTCGCGGCCCCCACCGGATCCGGGAAGACCGTGGTCGCCGAGTACGCCGTCGATCGCGCGATCGAGATCGGCGGCAAGTGCTTCTACACGACCCCGCTGAAGGCCCTGTCGAACCAGAAGTTCGGCGATCTCGTCGCCAGGCTCGGCGCGGCGAAGGTGGGCCTGCTCACGGGCGACAACTCGATCAACGGAGACGCGCCCGTCGTGGTCATGACGACCGAGGTGCTCCGCAACATGCTCTACGAGCGCAGCGACGCGCTCGCGGGGCTCGTCTCGGTCGTCATGGACGAGGTCCACTACCTCCAGGATCCGTACCGCGGAGCGGTCTGGGAGGAGGTGCTCATCCACCTGCCGCTCTCCGTGTCGGTCGTGTGCCTGTCGGCGACCATCTCGAACGCGGAGGAGTTCGGAGAGTGGATCGGGACGCTGCGTGGAGCGACCCGCGTCGTCATCGAGGAGCGGCGACCGGTCCCGCTCGAGCATCACTACCTGGTCGGGCGGGACCTGCACCCGATGCACGTCGAGGAGCGCGGCCTGCTCATCCCGAACCCCTACATCGTCTCGCTCGACCGGGAGGAGGTCCGCTACAAGACGTACCACCGGCGCGGGTCCGGGACGGCGCAGCATCAGCGGATCCCGAGACCACGCGAAGGGCACCGTCGCGTCTACGTGCCCCGCCGCGAGGAGGTCGTCGAGACGCTCTCGCGGGCGGACCTGCTGCCGGCCATCTACTTCGTGTTCAGCCGGGCTGGTTGTGACCGCAGCGTCGCCTGGATGATGGAGGCCGGCCTGCGGCTCACGACGCCGGAGGAGGCCGGCCGGATCCGCGCGTTCGCCGAGATGCGGGCGGCGTGGATGGACGACGCCGACCTGAAGACGCTGGGCTTCTACGAGTTCCAGGAGGCGCTCGCCGCCGGCGTGGCGGCGCACCACGCCGGCATGCTCCCGGCCTTCAAGGAGACCGTGGAGGAGCTGTTCGAGGCGGGCCTCGTGAAGGTCGTGTTCGCGACCGAGACCCTCTCGCTCGGGATCAACATGCCGGCGCGATCGGTCGTGCTCGAGGACCTGTGGAAGTTCCAGGGCGAGCGCCACGAGCTCCTCACGCCGGGTGAGTACACGCAGCTCACCGGCCGCGCGGGACGGCGCGGGATCGACGAGCTCGGCCACGCGGTGGTGGTGTTCCAGCGTCAGGTGCCGTTCGAGCGGGTGGCCTCGCTCGCCTCGACGCGCACGTACGAGCTCTCCTCGTCGTTCCGCCCCTCGTACAACATGGCCGTGAACCTCGTACGGAACTACTCGCGCGAGGAGGCGCATCACCTGCTGAACTCCTCGTTCGCGCAGTTCCTGGCCGACCGCGGCGTCGTGGCCCTCGAGCGGCAGCTCGAGCGAGACAAGGCCTTCCTGGCCGGCTACCGGAAGCAGATGACATGCGACCGGGGCGATTTCGCCGAGTACTGGGCGCTCCGGGAGGGCGCGGAGGATGTTCGCCGGAACGCGCGACTGGGCGGCGAACGGGCGCGGGCCGACGCCGTCCGGACGTCGCTCACCTCCCTGCGGCCCGGCGACGTGATCTTCGTGCCGCGCGCGAGACGGCGGGGGCTGGCCGTGGTCGTGACGAACCGCGACGGCCGGCCGACGGTGCTCGCCCAGGACCGGCGGTTCTTCCGGCTGTCCACTCGCGACTTCGACGACGCGCCGGCGGCGGTGACGAGGATCCCGCTGCCGCGGTCCGGCAGCGTCCGGAGCGCGCGGTACCGGCGCGACGTGGCGGCGCGGCTCGTCGCCCTCGACGTTCGACCGGCGCGGGCGCCGCGGCCGGCCGTCGACGCGGAGGTGGAGCGCGAGGCGACCCGGCTCGAGGCGTCGGCGAAGGAGCATCCGTGTCACGACTGCCCCGATCGCGCCGACCACGAGCGCTGGGCCGCCCGGGCGTCGCAGCTCGGCCGGCAGATCGAGGGCGTCGAGCGGAGGATCCGAACCCGGACCGAGACGCTCGGACGGCAGTTCGATCGCGTCCTGGGGGTTCTCGAGGAGCTCGGCTACGTCGAGGACTTCGCGATCCTCCCGAAGGGACGGATGCTGGCGCGCCTGTACGGCGAGGGCGACATCCTCGTGGCGGAAGCGCTGGGGGAGGGGCTGTTCGCCGGCCTGGACCCGGCCGAGGTGGCCGCGGTCGTCTCGACGATCGTCTACGAGTCCCGGGAGCGGGTGCCGGTCCCGGCCGAGATGCCCACCGAGGTGACCGCCGAGCGCCACCGAGCCCTCCAACGGATCTGGAAGCGCATCCGAGCCGTCGAGGACCGGCACCACGTGGAGCTGTGCCGCGAGCTCGACGTCGGCTTCGCGACGACCGTGCACCGGTGGGCGCTCGGGGAGCCGCTGGAGGAGGTCATGCTCGACACCGGCACCTCGCCCGGAGACTTCGTCCGCAACTGCAAGCAGCTCCTCGATCTGCTCCGGCAGGTCGAGGCCGTGGCTCCCTCCGGGGTGTCGGAGGTGGCTCGCGCCGCGGTCGCGGCGGTGAACCGGGGCGTCGTCGCGTACTCGGGTGTCTGAGCTTCCCCGGCCCCTCCACGTCGAGCGCGTGCCGGGATCGCCGCCGGTAGGATGCGCGCATGCCCAGCCCCTTCGGCGAGCTCAGCGTGATCGTGAACCCCCACGCCGGCAAGCGACACGTCGGCGAGGAGATCCCCGAGCTCGAGCGCACGCTGCGGGCGCGCGGTCTTGACTACCGGCTCCTGCGGACGGAGGGGCCCGGCGATGCGACCCGCTTGGCGCGGGAGTCGCTCGAGCGCGGCGGCAGGTTCGTCGTCGCGGTCGGCGGCGACGGGACCGTGCACGAGGTCGTGAACGGGATGTTCGCGCCCGACGGGAGCCCTCTGGCGGAGGATTCGGTGCTCGGCGTCGTCGCGGCCGGCAGCGGCTGCGACTTCATCCGGACCTTCGGTCTACCCGGCGACGCCACGCGAGCGTGTCATCACCTGACCGGGGAGAACACGTATCCGCTGGACGTCGGGAAGGTGACGTACACGGTCGCGGGGAACGGCCGGACGGGGACGCGCTTGTTCGTCAACGTCGCCGAGGCCGGGCTGGGCGCGGCCGTGGCGGCGCGAGCGGAACGTCTGCCGCATCGGCTCGGGCAGTCGAAGTACTTCCTCGGCTTCTGGCTGACCCTCCCGCGCTTCAAGCTCACGACCGTGCGGGTGCAGGCCGACCGCCGCAGGTACGAGGGTCCCGCCTACCTCGTCGTCGTCGGCAACGCCCAGTACAACGGGGGCGGCATGAAGGTCTCGCCCCGCTCCTATCCGGGAGACGGCGTCCTCGACGTCCTCGTGTTCAAGGGCCCGAAGTCGGACTCGTTCACGATGATCCCGAAGGTCTATCGTGGGGAGCACGTCCCGCACGACCACATCGAGGAGTTCCGCGTGAAGCGCGAGCTGGTGATCGAGGCCGATCGTCCGCTCCCGATCGAGTCCGACGGCGAGGTGCTCGGGACGACCCCGGCGACCTTCCAGGTCCTCGCGCAGCCGATCCGGATGAAGCTGTGAGCGCGACCTCGTTCGAGGATCGGCGGGAACGGACGCGCGCCGCCGTGGCCGATGCCGGGCTGACCGGGATCCTCGTCACTCCCGGCGCCGATCTCGTCTACCTCACCGGGCACGCGCCGCCCCCGCTCGAGCGACTCACGGTCCTCCTCCTGCCGGCGAGCGGACGCGACGTCCTCGTGGTGCCTGCCCTCGAGCGTCCCGCGGCGGAGGCGGCGGCCGGGGTCGCCGGCCTCGCCCTCGAGTCGTGGGAGGACGGGAACGACCCGTACGAGGTCGTGGCCAGGATCCTGCGAGCGGGGCGCTACGCGATCAGCGACCAGACGTGGGCGAGCCATCTCCTCGCGCTCGAGCACGCGACGGCCGATTGCATGTTCGTGGCGTCGGGCCGCATCCTGCCGCTGCTTCGCGCCGTGAAGGACGCCGACGAGATCGAGCGTCTCCGCGCGGCCGCGACGGCGGCCGATGCCGCATTCGCCGAGATCGTCGGCCTGCCGTTCGCCGGACGGAAGGAGGTCGACGTCGCGGCGGACCTGGACCGGCTGCTCCGCGAGCGTGGCCACGAGCGCGTCGACTTCACGATCGTCGGCTCGGGCCCGAACGCGGCCTCGCCGCACCACGGAGCCGGCGACCGCGAGATCGAAGCCGGAGACGCGGTCGTGCTCGACTTCGGCGGCGTGCGGAACCAGTACTGCTCGGACATCACTCGCACCGTGTTCGTCGGCGAGCCCGACGAGGAGCAGCGCCGCGTCTACGAGATCGTCCGGGCGGCGCAGCAGGCGGCGTTCGAGGCAGTCCGGCCGGACGTGGCGGCCCACGAGGTGGACCGGGCCGCGAGGTCGGTGATCGCCGAGGCCGGGTTCGGCGACCGGTTCATCCATCGGACGGGGCACGGGATCGGCCTGGAGGTGCACGAGCATCCGTACATCGTCGAGGGCAACGAGACGCTCCTGCGACCCGGGATGACCTTCTCGGACGAGCCGGGGATCTACCTGCCCGGCCGGTTCGGCGTCCGGATCGAGGACCAGGTGGTCGTGACCGACGACGGCGGGGACCGGCTGAACCTGGCGAGCCGAGACCTCGTCGTCGTGGCCTGAGCCCAGATCGCGTCCCCCGGTCGCCTCCTGGTTGTGCCAGGGCCGAAGATTCGGTCATCCTCTCTACCGGTGAGCGCGAATCTCGAGTCGATGGAGGGCTTCGATCTCGACCGCTACCTGCGCGCGTCCAAGCGTGTCGACCTGTCCGGGGTCGAGTGGGAGCGGGTCGGCAGCACGCCGCTCACGCAGGCGGAGGCGAGATGCCTCGCCTACATGATGGACATCGAGACGCACACGGTGATCTTCCTTCGGGATCTCCTGGCGACGCGGGCGGCACTCGAGCCGGACGTGACGGCGTTCCTGTCCTGCTGGGTGTACGAGGAGCTGTGGCACGGCGAGGCCTTCAGCCGGTTCCTCGGCGAGGCGGGGTGGGAGCTCGCCCCCGACCGGGAGCGCGTTCGGGAGCGCTCGTCCTACCCCTCACGGTTCGCGCGGACGCTGTGGATCCGGCGCCACCTCGGCGGACGAGGCGTCCTGAAGCATCTCGGCACGCTCGTCGGATCCGCGATGGTGGACGACTTCGTGGCCCTGCACATGACGTGGGGCGCCGCGAACGAGCTGTCGACGCTGACCTCGTACCACCGGCTCATCGCGATGACCGAACACCCCGAGCTCGTCAACCTCCTGAACGCGATCATCAAGGACGAGCGCCGCCATTTCGGGTTCTACCGTTCGCAGGCCCGCCTCCGGCTGGCCCGGAGCCCCCGCTCCCGGCGAATGACGCGGTGGGCGATGGATCACCTGTGGGCGATCGTCGGCACCGGCGTGCGGCCGCAGGAAGAGACCGACTTCGTCGTCCGGCATCTGTTCGGCGGCATCGACGGGGCGGCGGCCGCGGTGGAGATGGACCGCACGATGGGCGAGCTGCCCGGCATGGCCGGATGCACGATCTTCCGTCGCGCGCTCGCCGAGGCCGGCGCCCGCGCTCGAAGGGTTCCGGCTCGGACACCGGGGATGTGGAGGTCCGTGCCGGCGTGAGCGACGCGCCAGGAGTTCGGCGCCTCACGCCCCAGATGCGACGAGCCCTCATCGCCTCCGTCGCCGTCCTGTTCGTCCTCGGCGTGAACCTCATCCTGGCCCCCGGCGACACCGCTCGATACTTCTCGTGGCCGATCGAACCTGCCCTGACCGCCTCGGTCATGGCCGCCAACTACGCCACCGCCATCGTGATCCTCGTGCTCGCCGTGCGCGGGTGGGTGTGGGCGCCGGTCAGGGTCGTGCTGCCCGGCGGCATCGCGTTCTCGGCCCTGGTCACCCTGGCCACGTTCCTGCACCTGGACAAGTTCTCCTTCGGGAGCGAGGAAGCGTTCGCCGGAGTGATCGCGTGGGTGTGGCTCGTCGCCTACCTCATCCTGCCCCCGCTGCTCGTGGCGTTCTGGCCGGCCCAGATCCGGGCGCCGGGCGAGGATCCCGCCCCCGTCCCTCCCGCCCGATGGCTGACGTCGGCCGTGCTCGCGATCGGGGCCGTGTTCCTCGCGACCGGCCTGGGTCTGTACCTCGTCCCCGATCGGGTCGCCGAGGTGTGGCCGTGGGGGCTCACACCGCTGACCGGACGGGTGCTCGGAGCCTGGGCGCTCGGTCTGGGCCTCGTGTTCGCCCTCGGTGGCCGCTCGCGGGACCGGATGCGAATGCGGGCGCCGGTGGTCGGGCTCGTGGTGTTCGCGGCGCTCCAGGGTCTGGCGCTTGCGCGCAACGGCTCCGACGCCGATGGGGTGGCCCTCGGCGTGTGGGTCACGGCGCTCGCGGCCATCGGCGCCGTGGGCGCGGCGGGCATCGGACAGGTCTGGTCGGCCGACCCCGCGCGCGGGGGTGTGATCGACTCGTGAGCGCCGGACGAGACGGCACACCGCCCAGCGGCCCTGGAATCGTGGAGGTCGTCGCCCTCGCCCGCCGATTGCGGGATGCCCGGTCGGTCCTCGAGGAGCTCGTTCGCCGGTACGGCGACGTCGTGCGGGTGCGGTTCGGTCCCGCGACGTTCTTCCTCCTCGCCCACCCGGACGACGTGGAGCGGGTGCTGGAGACCGAGGCCGACCGATTCGAGCGCGTCGCCGGCGAGCGTCGCGTGTCCGCCCGTGTGGTCGGCAGGGCCCTGTTCTCGACCGAGGGGCCCCGTCACGCGTGGGAGCGCTCGATGCTCGAGCCCGTCATGTACGGCCCGGCGGCGGAGCTTTCGGCGGACGCGGTCGTCGAGCTCACGGCCCGCTGGCGCGAGAGCCTGCGGCCGGGAGAGCCACTGGACGTCTGGGCCGCCATGGAGACCTTCTGCACCGAGCTCATCGTGCGGCTGCTCACGGGGCTGGACCCGGCGGGGGAGGGGGGCGCGATCGTGGACGCGCTCCGGTCGACGGTGGATGCGATGGACCGGCTGCCGGCGCCACCCACCCGGCTGCCCGAATGGATCCCACCGGTCCAACGGCGATTCCGGACCGAGCGGGCCCGCCTGGACGAGCTGCTCAGGGACGTCATCGCCGAGCGCCGGCGGGAGCGAGGCGACGACCTGCTGTCCCGGCTCATCGACGTCCACGACGGCGCCGGCCGGGCGCTCGACGATCGGGAGCTCCGGGATGCGCTCGTCACGCTGTATCGGGGCCACACGGCGACGAGCACCGCGCTCGCGCTCACGTGGTGGCGCCTCGGTGGCGAGCCGGCCGTCGAGCGGCGCCTCCTGGAGGAGGTCGACGCCCTGGACCGGCGCCCGCTCGGCTACGCCGACCTCGACCGTCTGGACCACACGCGCCGGGTCTTCCAGGAGTCGCTGCGGCTGTATCCGCCGGCCTGGGTGCTGGCCCGCACGGCGGTGGCCGAGCATCGGGCCGGCCCGCACACGATCCGACCGGGGTCGCGGGTCCTCGTGTCGGAGTGGGTCACCCATCGCGATCCCCGGTTCTGGGACGATCCGCTCGCGTTCCGGCCCGAGCGCTTCACCGAGGAGGCGACGGCCGGGCGCCCGAGGTACGCGTACTTTCCGCAGGGGGGAGGCGACAAGCTCTGCATGGGGCGAGAGCTCGTCGTGCCGATGGAGGCCCCGCTCGTGCTCGCGACGGTCGCGCAGCGGGTGCGCCTGCGGCCCATCCCTGGCCGCGATCCCGACCTCGCGCCTCGGGCGACGTTGAAGCCGACGAACGGCGTGTGGCTCGTTCCGGAGCTGCGCTAGGCGCCCTGGGCGCCGGGATCGCCGGATCGTCCGGGATGCCGTTCCCGAGTCGAGAGGCCCTGCGACTCCGAGACGAGGCCGTACGCGCCGAGCACGAAGCAGCTCGCGAGGAACGCGAGGTAGATCCAGGCGCTCGGGCGATCCCATTGCACGTCGTCGGGGAAGCGGACGAGCATGAGCACCTGCATCGCCCCGAGGAACGTGTATCCGAGCATCGACGCGCGGACTCGGGTCCGGTCGTTCTCGATCACGGAGTGGGCGCCGAGGACGCCGAAGGCGAGCACCCAGGCCGCGACGGCCTGCGCCGACAACGGCGGGAGCTCCCACGGCCAGATCTCGGCGACGGTCCCCGGGAGGAGGAACAGCGCGATCGCGAACGGGACGAGGACGACGCCGTGGACTCCAAGGATCGATCGCACCCACAGCGGCAGCGGGCGCTCGCGCGGCGGGTCTCCTCCGGGCTCGCGCAGCTGGCGCCGCAGGAAGTAGACGAGCTGCACCGGGTAGATCGTGTACGCCGCCACCCAGAACCACCCGTAGAACGTGTCGAGGTGGAACAGGTCCAGGTGCAGGAAGGTCGCGATCGTCGTGACGGGCGCGAACGCCAGGGCGACCGAGACCGACACGCGCCCGCGAGCCCACAGCGTCTCGCGCGCGGCCAGGATCGCCAGGAGCGCGCTCGACCAGTAGTTCGCACCCAGGAAGCCGGCGGTGATCGGCGGCTCGATCGTCCACGCGAAGTACCGGGCCGTCTCGGTCGTGAGCACGACGAGGGGAACGCCGATCGCGAAACGGGTGAGCGGCGAAACGACGGGCGACCGCAGGCCGTTCAGGAACGGGCGGTACGCGGGGACTGCGGGCGCGGCCGCGGACATCTCGCCGAGCATAGCCATCCCCGCGCTGCCGCCGGGGCGACTGCGCGCGAGAGACGACCTCTGGGCTACATCCCGGGCCGGATCGTCGTGCCCTCGGCCGTGTCCATGACCTCCAGACCGAGGTCCTGGAGACGCCGGCGGAGCTCGTCGCTGCGGGCGTACTCTCGCGCCGCCCGGGCGGCGTCGCGCTCGGCCACGAGCGCGAGCATCTCCTCCGTGGGCTCGAATCGCTCACGGGCGTCGCGGCCGATGTCGAGCCCGAGCACCGCGTCCCACGAGGCGAGCAACGCGGATCGCTCGCCGTCGGGAAGCGGCGCGCCGACCGTCTCGTTCATGACGACGAGGGCCCGGGGCATGTCGAGATCGTCCGCGACGGCTTCGCGGAACCGGCGATCGAGCTCGGCGGCGGGAGCGGACAGGGTCGCGGAGGGCTCGCCCCACTCGGCCATGCGGCGGCGGAGCTCGGCGAGGCGCCTGTGCTGTCCCTCGAGCGCCTCCCAGTCGAAGTTCATCTCGCTCCGGTACCGCGTGCCGAAGCACAGGAGGCGGTAGGCGAGCGGGTCGATGCCGTGGGCCGCCAGGTCGGTCACCCGCAGGACGTTCCCTGCCGACTTCGCCATCTTCGCCTTGCCCATCTTGAGGAAGCCACCGTGCACCCACGTCGAGACGACCTGGTGCCCGACGGCGGCCTCGGACTGGGCGATCTCGTCCTCGTGGTGGGGGAACTTGTTGTCGTTGCCGCCGGTGTGGACGTCGAAGCGCTCGCCGAGATGTTTCATCGACATCGCCGAGCACTCGATGTGCCAGCCCGGGAACCCGTCTCCCCACGGGCTCGGCCACTGCAGGGCGCGATTGGCGCCGGCCCTCTTCCAGAGCGCGAAGTCCTCGGGGTGGCGCTTGGCCGGATCGACCTCGACCTCTTGGCGATGGCCGGCGCGCAGCCGGTCCAGCGTGTTGCCCGAGAGCTTGCCGTAGCCGGGAAAGGACGTGACGTCGTAGTAGACGGTCCCGTCCACCTCGTAGGCGTGGCCCTCCTCGATGAGGGTCCGGATGATCGCGATCATGTCATCGATGTGCTCGGTCGCGCGCGGGTACAGGTCCGCGCGCTCGATCCCAACGAGATCGGAGTCCTCGAGGAACGCGTCCGTGTACTTCTGCGCGATCTCGGCCGCGGACAGCCCCTCGTCGGCCTCGGCGAGCTCCATCTTGTCCCGGCCGGTGTCGGAGACGTCGTCCGTCATGTGACCGACGTCGGTGATGTTCATCAGCCACCGAACCCGCCGGCCCTCGAACCGCAGCGCGCGCCGGATGAGGTCGCCGAGCATGAAGGAGCGCATGTTGCCGATGTGGATGTATCGATAGACGGTCGGTCCGCACGAGTAGATCGTCACGGTCTCGCCGTCGATCGGCTCCACGTTGTGCAGCTCGCGGGTCAGGGAGTCGTACAGGCGCACGGTCAGGGAGCATACCGTCGCCGCCGGGGGTTCCCGGCGGCGACGGGTGCGACTACTCGGAGCCCTGTGTCGTGTCCGGTCTCGGCGGCGCCGGGCGCCGACCGTTCCCGCCCGGCGATTGTCCGTTGCCGCCCGGAGCGAACGGGGACGGTGCCTCGGCGGGGACCGCGATCTCGATCGGCTCGCGCTCTCCGAGCTCGGCCATGAGGACCTCGATCTCGTCGCCGACGAGCTCCTCCCGCTCGAGCAGCGCGTCGCGAACCCCCTCCACGACGTGTCGCTTCTTGAGGAGGAGGTTTCGAACGCGGCCGCGGCAGTCGTTCAGGATCGCGTCGACCTCCTTGCGACGCTCTCCGTCGCGAAGGACCACGCTCACGACGCTCTCGAGCTCGTTCGCGTCGACGATCGAGGAGATGAGGCTCTTGCCCATGCCGTACACGCCGACGTAGGTCGCGGCGATTCCGGTCGCCGCCGCGAGATCGCTGGTGGGGCCGCCGGTCGTCTGCCCGAACCAGATCTCCTCGGCCACGAGCCCCGCCAGGCTCACCTGGATCCGGGCGAGCATCTGCTTCTGGGTCGTGAGGTATCGATCCTCGACGTCCTGGCCGTGCACGAGGCCGAGGGCCCCTTCGCGCTTCTGGATCGTGATGACCTGGATCAGCCGCTCGCCGCGCTCCAACGCGTACGAGGCGACCGCGTGCGCGCCCTCGTGGATCGCGACCATCTCCTTCTCGTGCGGGCTGTACTTCACGGGCTGCTTCAGGCCGATCTCGTCGGTGAGCTTGGCCTGCCACAGGTCGTCCCACCGCAGGGCGTCGCGCCCGTCCTGGAGCGCGAACAGGAGCGCCTCGTTCACGATGTTCTTGATCCTGGCCGGCGAGTAGTTCACCGTCATCCGCGAGAGCTTCTCGTAGTTGATCGGCTCGTGCCGGACCTTGGCCAGGTAGTAGCGCAGGATGTCCTGCCGCCCCTCGTGATCCGGCAGGCCGACGTGGATCTTGCGGTCGAATCGGCCCGGGCGAAGCAGCGCCGGGTCGAGCGTCGCGGCGCGGTTCGTCGCCCCGATCACGAGGATGTTGTAGAAGGGGACCCTCGGCTTGGCGCGGAACGCGAGCCGGCGCACGTGCCGCCACAGCCCGCGCGGGACGGTGAAGCCGTCCATCTGGACGAGCAGCTCGTTGATGACCCCCATGCCCATCCCGCCGCCCATCCCGGCGCCCATGATGAGCCGATCGGCCGCGCGATCGGTGGTCGACCGGTCGGTGACGCCGCCCCGGGCGCCCACGGCGTCGATCTCGTCGATGAAGATCACGGCGCCGCCGTACTTGTCCGACATCACGCGCGCCTTCTTGAACAGGCGCCGGACCTTCAGGTTGCCGATGCCGATGAACATGTTCGCGAACCCCGACCCCGTCGCGAACAGGAACGGGACCCCGGAGGCTCCGGCGATCGCCTTGGCCATGAGCGTCTTGCCCGTCCCCGGAGGGCCCTCGAACAGGATGCCGTGCGGGGGATAGCCGCCCATCTGCTTGAAGTCCTTGAAGCCCTCGAAGACCCGCAGGACCTCCTTCGTCGACTCCACGGCCGCCGGCTGGCCGCGGACGTCGTCGAACGAGGTGTCGTACTCGTTCGGGTAGATGACGTAGTCGTTGCCGCGCGAGAGGAACCAGAACATCGCGCCGAACTGGATGAGGATGAAGAAGACGAGGATCATCGCCTGCAACATGAACGGACGGAGCTGGCTCATCACGAGCTCCGGATCGCTCAGCGACTGGGACGGGCTGAGGCCCATGAACAGCCACGCGGCGAACACGTAGATCGCGACGATCCAGGCGGCTCGTTTCAACCAGCGACCGTATCGGCGGTACTGAGGATCCATCGACTCCACCCCCAGGCACGTGCGGGCCGGGCGCTCCGCTCTGGCGAGTCTACGCCCGAGGCGGCCGAAACCGACACCACTGAACGGGGGATCGGTTCGGGCGTCTAGGCTGGCCGCGTGTCCGAGGAGGCGTTCGCGAGCCTCGAGGCGGCCAGGTCCGCCGTGGTCGCCGAGGGCGAGAGCTTCGTTCGGGAGCTGGAACCGCCGCTTCGCGCCTGCCTGCTCGCCGGGGTCGACCGCGTGACTCGTACCCAGGCGGCCCGGTACGAGCGGCTCGAGGCCGGGGTGAAGGTGGCCCTGCGGGACGCCTCGGCCCGCGGGATCGAGGCCGGGGTCCGGCAGGTGCTCGACCGGCTCGGCGACCCCGAGGTCTGGCTCGCCCCGTTCACGGCACCGGATCTCGTCGGGCGGCACGAGGGCGGCTGGTCCCTGCTCGTGCCCGAGTGGGCGACGCGGCTGGGGCGCCGCCGAGACCAGGACGGACCCCGCCTGGGGGCGCTCGACGATCCCGGCAACCGCATCTGGATCGCGATCGCCTCGGCGGCGACGCCGTTGGATCCGATCCTGGTGGAGTTCGGGTTCGCGCCGGGGCGGCCGAGGCTCGGCGGCGGGCGATTCGGCGTGCAGCCGCAGACCGTCGCCCGCCTGGATCCGAGCGGCTCGCTCCAGCGACGATGGAAGCGATACCGGGGCAGCTACGAGCGCATGGCCGAGCTCGTGGGTCGGGGAGCGCCCTGAGCGCTAGGGCACGAGCGGGCGGTTCTCGAACGGGATCGAGAGCACGACGGTCGTGCGCGTGTGCACCTCACCCTTCTCGCGGAGCCGGCGGATGAGGTCCTCGAGCTCCGCGGTCGTCCGCGTCCTCACCTTGAGGATGTAGTTGGCCTCGCCGGCCACGCTGAGACAGTCGACGACCTCCGGGAAGTCGTGCACGCGATCGGGCAGGTCGTCGGGTTGGGTCGGATCCAGCGGGGATGCCGCGATGAGCGCCGTGACGAACAACCCGACGGCCTCGGGCTCGACGACCGCCCGATATCCCCGAATCGTGCCGTTTCGTTCGAGCCGGCGGATGCGCTCGTGGACCGATGACGGTGACAGGCCCACCCGCCGCCCGATGTCGGTATAGGTCGCCCTGGCGTCCTCCTGGAGCGCGGCGATGATCTCGAGATCGCGCTCGTCCGGTCCCGTCGATGGCACGCCGTTCATCGTACGGGTCCGCAGCCGGCCGATGTTGCGAGCTCAGGGCGGCCGATTCCCCGCGGCGGCCGGATGCGGTACAACCTCCGAGCTCGCCGCGCCTCCCCCGAGACAGGGGAGACCCGTGCTCGCAACGCCCCTCCGTCCCCGTGTGTTCGCCGTGCGCCATCGCAGGGGGGTGCGTCTCCTCACGGCGCTCGACCCGGCGACCCGGCAGTCGTACGCGCGGCTCGTCGGTGAGGCGGCGGCCTCGATCGAGCGTTCCCTCTCGCCGAGCGTCGCGGCCAACCGGCTCGACCTCGAGCAGCCTCCGGCGGGCGAGCTGCGGCTCCGGCCCTGGCGTCTCGAGCGCCGGGAGTTCGCCCGAGGGCTGGCCCGCCTCGTCGGAGGTGACGCGAGCCTGGCCGTCGCCGACGTCCGCCGGTGCTTCCCCTCGATCTCGCCGCAGGTCGTCGCTCACACGCTGTCGAGGATGGAGATCACCGCGGCCGGCGAGATCGAGGATCTGCTGCTCGAGCTCGAATCGGCCGGCGTGCGCGGGCTCCCGATCGGACCGGATGCGTCCGCGGTGCTCGCGAACGCGGTCCTGTCGCACGCGGATCGGGCGCTCGAGGCCGAGCGCATCTCCTTCCTGCGCTGGGTCGACGACGTGGTGATGCGCGTCGAGGGTCCTCGGGGAGCCCGAGTGGCGCTCGACGTCCTCCGGTCCGTCTGGGGAGAGCTCGGCCTCCGGCCGAACGAGCAAAAGACGAGGGTCGTCGAGGGGACGAGGGCGCGTGCGCTCCTCGCGCCCTCGGGTGCCGAGGCCGCAGCGCGCGTGGGCTAAGCTCGCCGCGCGATGCGGACCCTGTACCGAGCCTCTCGCGTTCGCACGTTGTCCTCTCCTCCGATGGGGGAGTGGTTGCTCGTCGACGGGCGCCACATCGAACGCGTCGGCGCGGGGGAGCCGCCCGGCGCGGACCGGGTCGTCGACCTTCCGGGGGCCACGATCGTCCCGGGCTTCGTCGACACCCACGTCCACCTGACCGGCACGGGGGTCCACCAGGAGGCGCCGGAGGTCGGCGCAGCGCCGTCGGCCACCGAGCTGCTCGAGGTGGCCCGGCGGGTGGCCGCCCGGCACGAGGGTCCCGTCTACCTCCACGGCTGGGACGAGTCCGGATGGGAAGACCGGCGGGTCCCGTCCCTAGAGGACCTGGACGCCGTCTCGGAGCGGCCGCTGGGCCTGGCCCGTGTGGACGGACACCTGGTCCTCGTGAACACGGCGGCCCTTCGGGCCATGGAGGCCGCGGGGGAGCGGACGCTGGAGCCGGAGCTCGACGACCATGGAGCCCCCACGGCCAGGCTCACACGAGCGTCGGCGCGGGCGGCCAAGTCGTGGTTCGCATCGAACCTGTCGGCGCACGACGTCGAGCAGTATCAGCTCGCGGCGGCCGGGCTGGCCGTGTCCCACGGCGTCACGTGCGTGCACGAGATGTCGATGCCGGCCGAGCGTGGCATGCGCGACCTGGAGATCCTGCTCGCCCACCGGGAGCGGATGCCGGTGGACGTCGTGCCCTATCTCGGCTCGACCGAGGTCTCCGCGGCGATCGACCTCGGGCTCGGCAGGATCGGCGGGGACCTCGCGGCCGACGGCTCGATCGGCGCGCGGACCGCGTGGGTCTCCGACCCGTTCGCCGATCGCGACGAGCCGCCGAGCGGCGCCTTCGAGGACGACGAGCTCGCTCAGTTCTTCCACGACGGGCATCTGGCGGGCCTGCAGGTGGGCATCCACGCGATCGGCGATGCGGCGATCGAGCAGGTGATCCGGACCTGGGAGCGCGTCTACCAGGCCCTCGACTCGCGCCAGCGCCGCCACTTCCGGGCTCGGCGACACCGTGTGGAGCACTTCGAGATGGCCGGCCGTGAGCAGGTCGAACGGGCCGCGATGCTCGGTCTCGGGATCAGCGTCCAGCCGAGCTTCGACGCGGCGTGGGGCGCGCCGGGAGGCCTGTACGAGCAGGCGCTCGGCGCCGATCGCGCCGCGGCGATGAACCGGTTCCGCGAGCTGCTGAGCCGGGGGATCGAGCTCGGGGCCGGCTCCGACTCGCCGATCACGACGATCGATCCGCTCGTGGGGGTCGCGGCGTTCGAGACCCATCACGACCCCAGCCAGCGGATCGGGCGAGACGAGGCGCTGCGCCTGTACACGCTCGGGAGCGCGCGTCTTGCGCACCTCGAGGACAAGAAGGGGAGCCTGGAGCCCGGCAAGCACGCGGACTTCGCCGCCTACGACCTCGATCCCCTCGAGGCGCCCGTCCTGGACGGCCTGCGCCCGATGCTGACGGTCAGCCTCGGGCGGGACGTCTACGCCGCATAGAGCCCGAGCGACGGCAACAACGCCCGTCGTTTGACAGCGTTCGGATCGCAGGTGTACCGTCCGCCCTGCGTCGGCCGCTTCGGTGGCCGCGCACGGAGGACCCAAGAGGCTGAGTAGAGAACGCGGAGCCCCGGCTCTGCGGCCCCAAAGGTCTCTTGGGTCCTCATCCTTTCCCCCTCGAGCCACGAGCGACTGGATCCGGCACCTCCGGGAATGAATCGCGCATGCCGATGCGTTGAGCGCCGGAGAACCCTTGCCAGCCAGATGCTCGGCAGTACAATCCCCGGCCGAGGAAAGGGAGGCACGTGGAAGACCTCGAAGACACCCTCGAGGACGAGGAGACCGACGAGGAGGCCGAGGCCGGCAACGGAGAGGCTCCCGCCCCCGCGGACGGATCGGACGAGGCACCGAGAGCGGCCTCCACCGGCGACGAGGAGGTCGAGTCGATCCAGGACATCCTCGTCAAGCAGGAGGCCAGGGCCGAGGAGGGCGAGGAGGAGGACGACTCCGTCCTCAGCCTCTCGCGCGAGGAGCGACTGGAGCCGCTGGCGACCAAGGTCGTGCCCCCGCAGCCCACCGAGTTCATATGTTCGAACTGCTTTCTGGTGAAGCATCGGAGCCAGCTGAAGGACAAGGCCAAGGTGCTCTGCCGGGACTGCGCCTGAGCCCGTCCGGGCTGAGGCTCCCCGCTGCGCTCCTGCTGTCGGCCGCCTCGGGCGCGGCGCTGTTCCTGGCCTTTCCACCGGTCGGCGCGTGGCCGCTCGTGTTCGTGGCGCCGATTCCACTCCTGTGGCTCGTGCGGGGATCGCGTCCGCGGCGGGCGGCGGCGTGCGGGTTCGTGTTCGGGTTCACCTACTTCGGCAGCCTGCTCTACTGGATCCTGCTGTTCGGCGAGCTCGGATGGCTCTCCCTGGTCCTCATGTCCGCGGGATGGACGGCGCTGTTCGGGTTGCTCGCGCCAGCGATCTGGAGGCCCCGACGACCGGTGCTCGGCACGATCGGGCTCGCGTGCCTGTGGACCGTGATCGAGTGGGCACGCGCCGCGGTGCCGCTCGGAGGGTTCGCCTGGGGGCAGCTGGGGACGGCTCAGGTCGATGCGCCGGCGCTGCCGCTCGCCTCCCTGACCGGGGTGTGGGGCCTGTCCTTCCTCGTGCTGGCGGTGGCCGGCCTCATCCTGCTCGCCCTGGAGCGCTGGCTGACCGGCCGGCCGGCGGTCGCGCTCGTCCTCGTCGTGGTCGTGCTGGCCCTCGCGTTCGCCCCGGCCGTGATCCCGGTGCCGGCGCCGGACGGAGAGGGCCTCGAGGTCGCCGTCATCCAGGTGGACGTCGACTCCGTGCAGGACCTCGTCGGGGACGAGGAGGACATCGCGGTCGCGATGCTGAACGTCGAGCGCCACCTCCAGCTCGCGGACGACCCGCCCGATCTCGTCGTCTGGGGCGAGGGTGCGCTCGATCCAGGCGCGCTCGACGACCCCGCGACGATGGCGGCGGTCCGGGACGCGATCGCCACCGTGGGCGCGCCGACGCTCGCCGGTGCCGTGACGACCGGGGAGGACGGATCCGAGCGAACCGCGACGCTCGCCTTCGACGGAACCGGGACGCTCGTCGACACGTACGTGAAGGTCAAGCTCGTCCCGTTCGGCGAGTACGTCCCGTTCCGGTCTGCGCTGCAATGGATCTCGGCCACGGAGCAGGTCCCCGTCGATCGGGTCCCGGGGGATGAGGTCTCCCTCATCAGGGTCCCCGGCCTGCCGCCGATCGGAACGCCGATCTGCTACGAGAACAGCTTCCCGGCCATCAATCGGGAGATGGTCGACCTCGGGGCGGGGTTCCTGGCCGTGACGATCAACAACGCGTCCTACGAGCGAACGGCGGCCTCGGAACAGCACCTGCAGATGAGCCGGCTGCGGGCGGTCGAGAACGCCCGATGGGTCGTCCACGCGGCGGTCTCCGGCATCAGCGCCTTCGTCGATCCGGACGGCGGCGTCGTGGATCGGCGGGGCCTGTTCGAGCCGGCGACGATGCGGCGCGACGTCACGGTCTCGACCCGGCGGACGGTGTACACGCGCCTGGGGGACTGGGTCCCCCTCGCCTCCCTCGTCGTCGTCCTCGCCCTCGTGCTCATCCCTCGGGGACGCAGCCGCCGCCTCCGTCCGGCCACCTCCCTCGGCGGCGACCTCCGGGCGCTCGTGATCCTTCCGACCTACAACGAGCGGGCCACGATCGGCGCCGTGATCGAGGGCGTTCGATCGGCGGATGCCCTCGTCGACGTCCTCGTGGTGGACGACGCCTCACCGGACGGGACCGCCGAGGTGGTGCGGGAGCGCGCGAACGCCGATGCGCACGTCCGGCTCGTCGAGCGCCCGCGAAAGTCGGGGCTGGCGAGCGCGTACGCGGTCGGGTTCGACTGGGCCAGGGTCAACGGGCACGACCTCGTCGTCGAGATGGACTCGGATCTGTCCCATCTGCCCGAGCAGCTGGGAGACCTCCTGGAGGCCGCCCGGGCGCACGACGTCGTGATCGGCAGCCGGTACGTCCCCGGGGGCTCCGTGGCGAACTGGAGCCGCGCTCGGGTCGCGCTGTCCCGGGCCGGGAACGTCTACGCCCGGATGTGCCTCGGCTTCGACATCCACGACGCCACGAGCGGCTTCCGCGTCTATCGGCGGGAGGCGCTCGACGTGATCACCCGGGAGGGCATGCACTCGGACGGGTACGGCTTCCAGATCGAGCTCGCCTACCGCGCCTGGAACGAGGGACTGTCCGTGGGCGAGGTGCCGATCACCTTCCGAGAGCGCGAGCACGGCCACTCGAAGATCAGCCGCCGCATCGTGCTCGAGGCGCTGTGGCTCGTCACCGTGTGGGGTCTACGCGCACGCTTCCGCCCACGCCGTGCCGAGGGCTCGGATACCCGCATCCCCAGGTCCACGCAGACCCCGGCATAGGACACGGGAATGGCGCCTCACGACATCCCACCCTGGAGCACGCTCGAACCGCCGGGAATGTACGTTATGACAAGTTATCTGATGTCCCTCTTTCACCCACCCCCAAACCCCACCCCCTCGCCCAGGCCGCCGTTGAGCGTGCCCGCAACACGCCCGCTGCAGTTCGAACGGGGGATGTCGCCGGCGATCGACGGGCGAGCTGCCCGGAGCGACCTTCGTCCTAGGTCCTATGGCGCAATAGGTCGTTGGACCATCGCCCTTGCAGGGAGACCCGTCCCCCGGCTAGCGTACGCAGGCATGATCCTCTGCCCCCGAAGGAGGCCTACCTCATGACCGGGAACCACCGGATCCGAAAGACTCGGAGCGGTCGAGCTCGTCTTGCGAGGCTGACCCTCGTCGTCGCGATGGCGCTCGCCGTGCTCCCTCTCATCCCAGGTGTTGCCTTCACACGGAATGCCGGGGTCGGCGGTGGCCTGACCTTCAGCAAGTCCGGTCCGGGACAGGTCGCCGGCGGCGGCACGATCACGTACACGATCGTCGTCTCGAACGCCTCCGGCGGTGGACCCTCCCAACCCATCGACGTGACCGACCAGGTCGCGGGCGTCCTGACCAACGTCCAGGCCTCCTCGACGAGGGGCAACTGCAACGTCACCCCAGGCAATCTCGTGGACTGCCGCGTCGGCATCCTCCAGGCCGGTCAGAGCGCAACGATCACGATCACCGCGACGGCGCCGAGCGGATCCTGTCCGCTCATCCCGAACACGGCGTTCGTGAAGGCCGGCACGGGACAGCCGCAGCCGACGAACACGGTCACGACCCAGGTCACCGGCTGCGAGCCCGACGTCACCTTCTCCAAGTCCGGGCCCGCGACGGTCAGCGCCGGCGGACAGGTCACCTACACGATCGCCGTGTCGAACAACGGCGACGCGGCCTCCCAGCCGATCACGGTGACCGACGACCTGTCGGACCTCTACTCCAACGTCAATGCGAGCTCGACGGTCGGCACCTGCTCGGTGGGCGCCGGCAACCTCGTCACCTGCAACGTCGGCGTGCTCGGGGCCGGCGATGACGCCACGATCACGATCACGGCCACGGCGCCGAGCGCCACGTGCCCGGAGATCACGAACGTGGCCTCGGTGCAAGAGGGTGAGCAGCCGCCGGAGAACACGAACACCGTGGACACCCAGGTCACCGGCTGCGAGGAAGGCCCGGACGTCACGATCACGAAGAGCGCCTCGGCCACCTCGGTCGAGCCGGGCGACACGTTCACGTTCACCGTGGTGGTCACGAGCATCGGGGACTCCCCCGCGCAGAGCGTGGTCGTGACCGACACGATCGCGTCCGGCCTGACGATCCAATCGGTCTCCCCGACGCCGCAGTGCGGCTTCGTCGGGCAGGCGGTCACGTGCAACCTCGGCGACCTCGCCCCGGGAGCCTCGGCGACGATCACGATCACGGTGACCGCGACCGAGGACGCGTGCCCGAGCGTCGTGAACAGCGCGCACGTCTCCTTCGCCGGCGGAGACGGCGGGTCGGCCGACAGCAACCCGGTCACCGTCGATGTCGACTGCGGCGAGGACCCGGACCTGGAGATCGTGAAGGACTCGGATGCGCCTGCGGGCGGGGTCGAGGAGGATGACTCCTTCGGCTACACGATCACGGTCACGAACACCGGGGCCGGCACGGCCAACGACGTCGTGGTGACCGACACGATCCCCGACGGGCTCGAGATCGACTCCGTCGACGGACCGGGGTGCTCGGTCGCCGGTCAGACCGTCACCTGTGACGTCGGCGACCTCGCTCCCGGAGCCTCCGTCGACATCACGATCACCGTGACGGCGCGAGAGGGCGCGTGCCCGTCGGTCGACAACTCGGCCACCGTGTCGTGGAGCGACGACTCGGGCTCGCACGAGGAGGACAGCAACACCGTGGAGACCGACGTCGACTGCGTCGGTGGCGAGACCGTCACCCCGACACCGCCACCGCCGCCGACGACGACCCCGCCGGGCGGAACGGCCTTCACCGGGCCCGACGACGACACGCTGCGCCTGGGTCTGCTCGCGATCGGCCTGCTGGTGATCGGGACCGGCCTCATGTTCGCGGGGTACCGCCGCCGGGCGCGGTACGAGGACCGCGTGTAGGGATTCGAAGCGTCGAGAGGGGCACCACGAAGGCCCCGGGCTCTGAGCCCGGGGCCTTCGCTCATGTCAACGGAAGGGCGGACCGCTCAGGCGGGCCGCGCCGGTGCGCTCAGCCGTAGAAGATGACCGTGACCCACAGGTGGTCGTCATCGTCACGGAAGACGCCCACCGCGGCGTGATCGAACAGCCGCCGAAGGATGTTCTTTCGATGCAGCTGGCTGGCCATGAACGCGTCCTGCAGTCTCTCGAGTGAGCCCCCGACTCCGACGTTCTCGCCGCCGAGCGACCACTGGTACCCGTCCAGCACCCTGCGGAGCTCGTCCTCGCTCGAGTGGAAGATGTACCCGCGCCGCGCCATGGCCTCGCTGTGCTGCTTCGCGTACTGCGAGAGCCTGGCGGCGAAGCGCAGGTCGGCGCGATCGTGGCGCTCGCGGTCGGCGTTCGTCAGGGCGAGCATCTGCTTGCGCCGACCGAACCGCTCCTCCCCCACCGCCGGCGCGCCGGCCGAACCCGCCAGGATCACCGCGCACAGGAGCGCGGCAACGAGCGCGATCGCCCGCTGTCGAGGATGAACGATCCGAGCGAACATCTCGAGCCTCCCGACTCCCTCGTCGTCCCCGAGGTATCGGGTCGTTGGGGGCCGAGCTTGAGGGTCGGACGACTCGGGATGGCTCGATGTGCGGGTGCCCGCACCCGCTCTTCGGACGGTGCGCGATGGCCCGGACGGGTGGCGCTACCAGCGCAGCGTGAGGTGTCGAGCGGCCCGGGCCTCGTCCAGACGCCGGACCGGGGTCGTGACGGGAGCCTCGTGGAGGAGACCGGGATCCTCGTGCGCCTCGCGGTGGACCTGGAGCAGGGCCTCGGCCAGCGCGTCGAGGGTCTCCTGTGACTCGGTCTCCGTCGGCTCCACCATGAGGGCTTCCTCGACGACCAACGGGAAGTAGACGGTCGAGGGGTGGTATCCCAGGTCGATCAGCCGCTTCGCCACGTCCATCGCTCGGATGCCCGTGCGCTCCTTCAGCGGGCGGGCCGTCGCCACGAACTCGTGCATCGGGCGACCGTCGGGATGCTCGAGCGGGAACGCGTCCTTCACGAGATGCGCGAGGTAGTTCGCGTTCAGCACGGCGCGCTCGGCCACCTCACGCAGTCCATCCCGGCCGTGGAGGAACACGTACGCGTAGGCCCGCACGAGCACCCCCACGTTGCCGAGGAACCCGTGCATCCGCCCGATCGAGG
>DATBLA010000039.1:0-7212 GCA_036555645.1 Actinomycetota bacterium | reverse complement strand
GACGCGTCCGGAGCGTGGCCGGTCCCGCTCGAGCCCCTGGCGATCGAGTCGGCCGGGGACGACCCCGTGGAATCGGGGGAGGACGGCTGCTACCCCGGCTGGGAGTTCCTGCGCGCCGGCTGGACCGCGGCCGGCCGCACCTTCGAGGCCCGGGTGGGGTTCGCCCCCGACGTGACCGAGGGGGATCGCGCAGCGCTCGTCGGCGCCTACGAGAGCCTGGCGTTCGAGCCGGCCGAGGAATCCCCGGCCTCCGTCGTCCTGGCCACCGGCACCGCGGGCGGCGAGGCCTGGGAGCTCGTCGCGGAGCGGCAGACCGACGGGCTCGGCCTGACGCTGAACGGCGAGAGCTCCGGTGCGGGCGGCGGGGGGTTCGACCCGGCGTCGACGGAGCTGTTCATGCTCGAGAGCGTGTTCGGCGCCGGCGAGGATGCGCAGCGCGTCGTGTTCGGCGCCGTGCCCGTCGGGACCGTGCAGGTGAACGTGCGCGACCTCAATGCAGAGGGCGTGTACGAGGTGCTCGACGTGCCGGAGGAGATCGACGCCGAGCTCGATGCCTTCGTCTTCACGACGTACCCGGAAGCGGTGTTGGAGGTCGTCGCCCTCGACAAGTCGGGGGAGGTGCTCGCGATGGGCGCCGTCGAACCGGCGCGCGATCCGTCGTTGGCCCCCGTGCCGATCGAGGACGGGCGCAGCTTCGCGTTCGTGCGCTCGATCGACGTGGCGAACGGCGTGATCGAGGTCGACCCGGCCGAGTGGCTGACCGGCGAGGAGGCCGTCCGGATCGCGGCCGAGCGCGGGGACGAGGTGAACAACGACTACTACATCGTGAACGACGACGGCTCGCCCTTCGCGCTTCCCCTCGCGCCCGACGTCGAGCTCGTGCTCGTCGACTGGCTCGACTGCTGTGACGGCACGGTCGAGGGGGACATCTCGGAACTGGCCCGAGCCATCGACGAGCAGCGGGACTTCACGACCGGCGGAGCTCAGTACTGGTCGAACAGTTCGTGGTGGCTGACCGTGCGCGACGGCATCGTCGTCCGGATCGAGGAGCAGTACCGGCCGTAGCGGGCTACTGGTTCTCGCCGTGGAAGATCTCGGAGACGCTGCTCTCCTCGAAGACCGCGCGGAGGGCGTCGGCGATGAGCGGCGCGATCGAGAGCACCCGGAGCGTGCCGAAGCGCTTCTCCTCGGGGATCGGCATCGTGTTCGTCACGACGACCTCGGAGATCGGCGCCTCCTCGAGGTTCTGCACGGCCTTGCCGGACAGCACCGGGTGCGTCGCGGCCGCGTAGATCGGGCCGGCCCCCTGCTGCGCCAGCACGGCGGCGCCGCGGGCGACGGTGCTCGCCGTGTCGATCATGTCGTCGACGAGGATGCAGGGACGGCCCTCGACCTCGCCGACGACGGCCATCTCCTCGATCTTGTGGGCCTCCGTGCGCGAGCGCCGCTTGTAAAGGAACGCGAGGTCGGCGTGGAGGACCTCCCGCAGGCGCTCGGCGGTCTTGATCCGGCCGGCGTCCGGGGAGACGACGACGAGATCCTCGCCGTGCAGCCCGAGTTCGTTCTGGAGGTAGCCCGACAGCACGGGGAGCGCCGTGAGGTGATCGACCGGGAAGTCGAAGTAGCCCTGGATCTGCCCCGCGTGCAGGTCGACCGAGACGACCCGGTCCGCCCCCGCCGCGCCCAGCAGGTCGGCGAGCAGCTTCGCGCTGATCGGCTCGCGGGCGAGCACCTTCTTGTCCTGACGCGCGTAGCCGTAGTACGGGATCACGGCGGTGATGCGCTTGGCCGAGGCCCGTTTCAGCGCGTCGATCAGAATGAGCTGCTCCATGATCGACTCGTTCACCGGATCGGCGTGCGTCTGGACGACGAACACGTCGGCCCCCCTGGCCGAGTCCTCCGGGCGGACGTAGATCTCCCCCGAGCCGAACCGGCGGACGACGCAGGGGGCGATCGGGACGCCGAGGTTCTCCGCGATCTCCGAGGACAGCTCCGGGTGCGTCGTCCCGGAGAACAGCATCATCCGCTTCTTGGTGAGGATCTCCACTCAGCGAGCCCCCCGTTCCTTCCGCCGAGCCTGCGCCTCGGCGTCCCGTCGCCGACGGTATCCCTTCACCACCCGCTGCTCGGACCGCTCGATCCCGAGTGATCCCGCCGGAACGTCCGACGTGATCACCGATCCGGCGCCCGTGACGGCCCCGCGCCCGACCCGGACGGGCGCGACGAGCATGGTATCCGAACCCACCCGCGCCTCGTCCCCGATCACGGTGCGGTGCTTCTCGTACCCGTCGTAGTTCACGGTCACGGCACCGGCGCCGATGTTGGCGCGCCGCCCGATCGTCGTGTCGCCGACGTACGCGAGGTGGGGGACCTTGCTGCCCTCCCCGATGTCCGAGCCCTTCACCTCCACGAACGCGCCCGCCTTCGAGCGGGCGCGGAGCACGGTCCCGGGCCGCAGATGCGCGTAGGGCCCGACCTGCGCCTCCTTGCCGACGCGCGCGCCCCGAGCGACCGAGAACTGCACGACGGCGCCGTCCCCGACCCGGGAGTCCGCGATCCTCGTCGACGGTCCGATCTCGGCGCCCGATCCGATCCGTGTCTCGCCGGACAGGAACGTCATCGGATGCACGATCGTGTCACGCCCGATCCGGACGTCGACGTCGATGTAGGTCGTCGCCGGGTCGACGAGCGTGACGCCGTTGGCGAGGTGGCGAGCGTTGATCCGCTCGCGCACGACGCTCGTGGTGCGGGCGAGCCCGCCGCGCGAGTTGATGCCCATCGCCCCACCCGTGTCGACCTGGACCGCCGAGACCCGCTCTCCCTTGTCCAGCAGGATCGGGAAGACCTCGTTCAGGTAGTACTCGTGCTGCGAGTTCTCGCGCCCGACGAGGGGAAGCGCCTTGAACAGCTCCTCCCGCTCGAACGCGAAGACGAGGAGCGAGACCTCCTTGCGCCTGCGGAGCGCGGCCGGCGCGTCGGACCCCTCGACGATGCTGAGCAGCCGGTTGCCCTCTCGGACCACCCGAGCGTAGCTGCCCGGGTTCGGCACCTCGGTCGTCAGGATCGACGCGGCGCTCCGCGTGCGCCGATGCACGCCCATGAGCCGTCGCACGTCCGCCGGCTCGATCGGATCGAAGTCGCCGCCGATCACGAGGACCTCCCGCGCCCGACCGACGGCGGATTCGGCCGCGAGGACGGCGTGACCGGTCCCGAGCGCGGCGCCTTCGTCGACGAACACCGGTCTGGGCGAGACGTCCCACGACTCGACGGCCGCGCGGATCTCGTCGGCCTCGTGGTGGACGACGATGACGATGCGCGACGGCCGCGCCGCGCGCGCGTTCTGGAGGACCCACCAGAGGGCGGGACGACCGGCGACGGGGTGGAGCACCTTGGGCGTCGAGGACCGCAGCCGCCGACCCTTGCCCGCGGCGAGCACCACCGCGGCGAGCGATCTGGACTCGGGCACCGGTTTCCCCTCGGTCGGACGGACGTCCTTTGTACCGGCGCGCGGCCGGACCGGCAAGACGGCCGTTGGTCGGGCCGAGGCCCTCCCTCAGTCGAGCAGCTCGGCGACGTCGGGTCGAGCCAGGAACCGGTCACGGATCGTGCCCGAGGCGTTGGCGACGAAGCCGGCCACGATCCCCGCGGCCTCCTTCGTGTGAACGGCCGACTCCTCGCCCCGCCCGAGCGCGGCGAGGCTCGCCCCGGCCAGTCGAGCCGCGCGCCATCGCAATCGCCGGTCATGCGATTGCTCGGACAGCTCGAGGACGCGGAGCGCTCCGCTCGACGCCTCGTCCGCCCGGTCCTCGAGGAAGGCGGCGAGGGCGATCGCATAGGTGCCCCAGGCATCCCAGAACGGGCTCCCGCTTGGATGGGCGTCCACCCAGCGGCCGACCGAGCCCAGGCCGACCGGATCGCGGGCCCACTCCCACGCGAGGGTCTCGTTCCGCCCGGCTCTCGCACGGTGCAGCACGACGTCGTCCGAGCGCGCCTGCTCGAACCACGACTCGGCCGCCTCGCGCTGCCCCGCCGCGAGCGCCGTCCAGCCGAGGAACGCGAGGATCGGCGGACGCATGAACGTGCCGCCGATCGCGTCGGATTCGGCCTTGCCCGCCTCCGCGCGCGCGGCGATCTCCTCGAGGTCGGCCGCCTCCGCGGCGACGTCGGCCAGCGAGAGGTCGCCCACGAGGGATCCGCGTGGGACCCCGAGCTCCTGGAACAGCGCTCGGCCGGCTTCGCCGTCCGCCCACGCGCGATCGAGCTCGCCGCGCGTCAGCCGGATCTGGGACTGGTTGAACAGGGCGAAGGCCTCGTCGCGGCGGTTCCCGATCTCGTGCGAGACCCGCAACGAGTCGTCGCCGACCTCGAGCCCCTCGTCGAGGCGGCCGAGGAACCCGAGGATCCACGCGACCATGTACGCGTTGTGCGCGACCATCAGTCGCTGGCCCAGGTCCGAGAAGGACCGGTCGGCCCGCCGGCCGTGTTCGAGCCCCAGCTCGAACGGAGCGAGGAAGAAGTACGTCTCGCACAGCCCGTGATGTGCGAGCGCCTGTCCCTCGACGTCGCCGCTCGCCTCGGCCACGGACAGCGCCTGCTCGTGCAGCCGCCTCGCCTCGTCGAACTCGCCGCGGCCGAAATGCAGGGTCCCCGCCGTGTACAGCAGGCGGGCCTCGACGTCGGACAGGCCCGCCGCCCGCGCGCGTTCGAGCGCCGGTCCCAGCCGCGCGCGCCCCTCGTCGATGCGGTCGAGCAGCCAGAGCGCGTGGGCCTCCGCCGCCAGCACGCGCGCCTCGAGCTCGTCGTCGCCCGAGGCGGCCGAGCGAGCGCGCTCGTAGGACTCGAGGGCGTCGGCGAACCGCCCCACCTGTTCGAGGGCCGTGCCGAGCGCGAGATCGGCCCGAGCGGCCACGCCGGTGTCCGGACCGGCCGCGGCCCGAGCCCGCTCGAACCACGTGATCGCCTCCTCGGCCGCGAACACGCGCAGGAGGCGTTGACCGGCGAGCAGCGCGTACCGAGCCGTGCGCGCCGTGTCGCCGGCCGCCTCGAAGTGGAACGCGAGGATCTCGGCGAACTCGTCGCGCCCCCGCGTCGTCTCCTCGGCCCACGCGCCGACGATCGCGTGGGCCTCGGCGCGGCGCGTGCGCGTGATGCTCGCGTAGGCGACGTCGCGAGTCAGGATGTGGTTGAAGACGAGCTCGCGCTCGTCGGCGATCGACGGGACCTCGCTCTCGCGCACGAGGCCCTTGGCCACGAGCGCGTCGAGCGACGCCGCGACCTGGTCGCCACCGAGCCGCACGACGGCTCCCTCCCAGAACACGCGGCCGACGACCGACGCGTCCTGGATCACCCGCTTCTCCGCGAGCGGGAGGATGTCGATCCTCGAGGCGATGACGCCCTGCACGGTGTCCGGAAGGATCGACGGGAGCTCTCGCACGAGCGTCCACGCGCCGTCGCGGCGGGCGATCGAGCCGTCCTCGATCATCATGCGGATCAGCTCCGAGGAGAAGAACGGGTTGCCCTCCGAGCGTTCGAGGATCGCGCGCGCGACCTCGGGCGGGGGCCGGCCGTCGAGCAGATGCTCGATGAGCGCCTCGCCGTCGTCGGCCGACAGAGGAGACAGCGACAGCGTCGTGGCGTTCGACGGCCCACCGCCCCACCCGGCGCGCCGCTCGAACAGGTCCTGGCGAGCCATGCACAGGACGAGCACGGCTCCGGTGGCGTGTGCCACGACCGCCTCGATGAGGTCGAGCAGGCTCGGGTCGGCCCAGTGGATGTCCTCGAGGAGGACGAGCAGCGGGCCCGACTCCGCCAGCGACTCGACGTAGCGTTGCCAGGCGCGCTCGATGACGCGCCGGGCCGTCGAGACGTCGGTCCCCGCGAGCGGGTCGGACGGCATCTCGACACCGATCGAGGAGAGCAGCACGCCCGTCACGCCCATCCCCTCCTCGCCGGGGAACCGCGGGTCGAGCCGCGCCTTCACCTTCGCGAGGATCGCCTCGGGGGGGTCGCTGTCGAGGATCCCGACGTCGCCCTTGAGGATCTCGGCGAGGGGCCAGAACGTGAGGCCCTCGCCGTACGGCAGACATCGGCCCTGCACGACGCCACTCGCCTGGCCGGCGAGCATGCGGGTGATCTCCCTGGAGAGGCGGCTCTTGCCGATCCCCGGAGGGCCCACGATCGTCACGAGGTTCGGGCGTCCCTGCTGGACCGTGCGCTCGAACAGGACCCGGAGGAGATCGAGCTCGGATCGGCGGCCGACGAACGGCGCCTCCGACGTCGGCGCGGCCGGTGTGGGAGCCACGCCCTCGTCGACGCGCCAGATGGACAGCGGCCGCTCGATCCCCTTGACCGAGACCTCGCCGAGGTCGGTGAAGGCGAACGCGTCGCGCGTGTGCCGGTGGGTCCGCTCACCGACGACGATCCCGCCCGGATCGGCGACGCCCTGGAGCCGCGCCGCGATGTTCACGGATTCCCCCGTGACGATCCCCTCGTCGAGCGAGTGCGTCACGACCTCACCGGTGTTGATCCCGATCCGCATCGCGAGGTCGCCACCCGCCGTCGGAGCGAGCCGCTCGTTCAGGCTCGCGAGACGGTGTCGCATCGCGAGCGCGCAGTGGATCGCGCGAAGCGGGTCGTCCTCGTGGGCCACCGGGACGCCGAACACGGCCACGACCGCGTCGCCGATGAACTTCTCGACCGTGCCGCCGAACCGGTCCACCTCTTCGGCCATCGCGCCGAAGTAGGGCTTCAGGACGGAACGAAGGTCCTCCGGATCCAGGCGCGAGGCCATCTCGGTCGAGGCCAACAGGTCGGCGAACAGCACCGTGACGACCTTGCGCTCGTCGATGACCGTGACGGGGGGTTCGGTCGCGCCGAGCGCGGAACCGCACGAGCCGCAGAACCGGTTCTCGGCCGGGTTGGCCGTTCCGCAGATCGGACAGACGAGCACGAGCGCGCTGCCACACGTCCCGCAGAACCGGTTCTCGGCCGGGTTGGCCGCTCCGCACGCGGCGCAGGCGATCTCGGACACGACGGGGCTCTCCGTTCGGTCGGCGGTTCCGGGGGGAGGAGTCGAACCTCCATCGAGGGCTCCAAAGGCCCGCGTCTTGCCGTTAGACGACCCCGGATCGGTCCCGATTATCCCGCGTGCGGTGCCGGGCCCACGACGTCGAGGGCATCGAAGTCCCCGTCGAGCGTCCCCGCGATCCGCCG
>DATBLA010000038.1:0-2702 GCA_036555645.1 Actinomycetota bacterium | reverse complement strand
TCCAGCTGGCCACGAGCCAGTGGACGCGCGGCAAGGCGATCGACACGTTCCTGCCGCTCGGCCCGTGGATCGTGACGCCCGACGAGATCCCCGATCCCGACCACCTGGCGATCCGGTGCCTCCTGAACGGCGAGGTCATGCAGGACTCGAACACCGACCAGATGATCTTCGGCGTCGCCGAGCTCGTGAGCTTCATCAGCCAGACGATGACCCTGGAGCCGGGGGACGTGATCTCGACCGGCACGCCTCCGGGCGTCGGGTTCCTGCGCGACCCGCCCCGCCTGCTCCAGGATGGGGACGAGGTGACCGTCGAGCTCGAGGGGATCGGGGCGCTGGCGAACCCGGTCCGCGCTCGCGGGTGATCGGAGAAGCCGTGGACGAGGCCGACAGCGGATCCGGGCGCGTGGTGCTCATCACCGGCGCCGCGTCGGGGATCGGCGAGGCCGCCGCCCACGCGTTCGCCGGGCGGGGGTGGACGGTCGCGCTCGGCGACGTGGACGAGGAACGGCTTCGCTCGACGGAGGAGGCGATCCGCGAGGCCGGGGGCTCCGCGGCCGGGATCGCGGTCGACGTGCGCGACCGCTCCTCGGTCGACGGGCTCGTCTCGGCCGTGATCCATCGGTTCGGAGGGCTCGACGCCGTGTGCCCGAACGCCGGGATCGGATTCGCGGAGCGCCCGTTCGAGCAGACGGCCGAGGACGTGGACGCGCTCCTGGAGGTCAACCTTCGCGGCGTGATCTACCTGTTGCTCGCCGCGGTCCCGCACGTTCGCGAGGGCGGCGCGATCGTCATCACCGCCTCGACGTCCGGGCTCCTCGCCCACGAGGGGGGCGCGATCTACGCGGCGACGAAGATCGCGCTCATCGGGCTCGGGCGATCGCTCGCGATCGAGCTCGCGCCCCGGTCGATCCGCGTGAACATGGTCTGTCCCGGCGCCGTGAACACGCCGATGATCAGGAGCGTGTGGGGGAGCGAGGACGAGGCCCGGCGCGCGCTGGACGAGTACGCGCAGGGCAATCCCCTGGGCCGGTTCGCCGAGCCCGAGGACGTCGCGCGCGCCATCGTGTTCCTCGCCTCACCGGGGGCGCGCCACATCACCGGCGTGTCCTTGCGCGTGGACGGCGGAGACGGGCTGATGGGCGCGGTCTGAGGTCGGGAGTGGAGGGAGGCGAGTGCCGATGCGGATCGTCGACGTGAAGGCCTACGTGCTCGAGCGGCCGGTCGCCCGCCGGCGGCACTGGGCCCGAGGCGTGCCCGCCGACCCCGAGGTCGTCGAGCTGTGCTGGCTCCGGGTCCGAACCGACGAGGGCATCGACGGGTGGGCGCTCTCCGATCACGGCCACATCGTCGCCGACCTCGTGCGCCGATGGTTCCTCGACGCGCTGAAGGGTGAGGATCCGCTCTTGAAGGAGCGGCTGTGGCGTCGGATCTGGGACATCGACCGGGCGGAGGAGCTGCCGATCTACGCGCTCGGGCTCCTCGACACCGCGTTGTGGGACATCACCGGCAAGGCCGCCGGGATGCCGCTGTACCAGCTGCTCGGCGGGACGTCCGACCGGATCCTCGCCTACGCCTCGACCGCCACCTGGCCTCGGCTCGAGGACTACCTGCGGCGGGCCGACGAGTGCCTCGCCGCCGGATACACGGCGATGAAGATCCACGCCTGGGGGGACGCGCGCGAGGACGCCGCGCTCGCGCTCGCGCTCCGCGAGCACGTCGGCGACGGCCCGACCCTCATGTACGACGGGTCGGCCCGCTTCCGCTACGAGGAGGCGGTGCGGCTCGGCCGGACACTCGAGGAGGCGAGCTTCCTCTGGTACGAGGAGCCGATGACCGAGTTCAACATCTGGCAGTACCAGCGCCTGTGCCGCGACCTCGACATCCCGGTCCTCGCGCCCGAGACGGCCGACGGCGCCCACCACAACGCCGCCGATTTCATCGTCCACGGGGGGACGGACGTGCTGCGGACGAGCGCCGAGTACAAGGGCGGCATCACGGGCGCGCTGCGGATCGCGCACCTGGCCGACGCGTTCGGGATGTACGCCGAGGTGCACGGCGAGGGGCTACCGAACGCGCACCTGTGCTGCGCGATCCCGAACACGCGCTACTACGAGGCGTTCGTCGTCGAGGACGTGCGCGCCGAGATCGCCGAGGCGGGCGAGCTCGGGATCGACGCCGAGGGGTACGTGCACGTGCCCGACCGGCCCGGCATCGGCTGGACGGTCGACCCCGACGAGCTCGAGCGCACCGCGGTCCGCATCGAATGAAGATCGGCCTCACGCTGCCCCAGGGGTGCGATCGGGAGTACCTCGGGCTCGACGCGGAGACCGCCTGGGCGCGGACGGTCGACATCGCGAGGCGAGCCGACGAGGCCGGGTTCGGATCACTGTGGCTCTACGACCACTTCCTCGTGGACCCGCCGCCCGAGGAAGCCATCGTGTTCGAGCCGTTCGTCGAGGCGGCGGCGCTGTCCGCCGTCACGACGCGAGCGCAGATCGGGTTCCTCGTGCTGTGCGCCGCCTATCGGCCGGCGGCGCTGACGGCGAAGATGATCTCGACGCTCGACGTCGTGAGCGGCGGGCGGGCCGTGCTCGGGCTCGGCGCGGGGTGGAAGCAGGACGAGTGGGAGGCGTTCGGCTACGGCTTCCCCGAGGCGCGGACGCGCCTGGCGATCCTCCGCGACCATCTCGAGGTCATCACCC
>DATBLA010000037.1:0-17021 GCA_036555645.1 Actinomycetota bacterium | reverse complement strand
TCGACGAGCGTGAACCCTCGCTCGTCGGACGGGTCCCGCCCGCGGAGCTCCCACGGCCTTCGATCGGTTCGCGATCGCATGGTGATCTCGCTCTTCCTCGAGTTCGCTGACGACGAGTCGTCCAGAACACGACGACTCCGGATGAACGAAGGGGCGGCCCGAACGGCCGCCCCTTCGGTCCTGCTCGGTACTGGCTTACCAGCCACCCGTGCACTCGGCGATGGTGTCGACGTCGGCAAAGGCCGCGCCTTGACCGAACGAAGTGCCGACCGGAGAAACATCAGAGATGCAGAAGTAGTCTCCGGAGCCACTCAACGCCACCATGAGCACGTCGCCGCCCGTCCCGTCGGGCTGGTCGACCGCGAGAGGCCCTGGGGTTGCAGGATCGGCCCACGCGACCCACTGCAGGGACGGCTCGATCGCTTCGCCCTCGGACTCGTCGAACCCGGCGTAGGAGTCGGCGTCCGTGAAGAACGTCTTCGCGGCTGCCATCCCGTTCCGCAGGTCGGACTGGGCCGCCCGGTTCTGGGCGCGCTCGCGAGCGCCGAGGAAGGTGGGAAGAGCGATGGCGATCAGGATGCCGATGATCAGAACGACCACCATGAGCTCGATGAGGGTGAAACCCTCGTCCTCCTTCCGGCGCTGCCAGAAGCGCTTCAGCATTGCGTCACCTCCTTCATCAGGTGCACGCACGCCCGCACGGCGTGCTCTTGCCTTGTTTTCGGTTGGGCACGGGCGCGCCTTGACCCGCTTCGAGCACGCGGGCCCGGAATGACTCGTTCGAAGTAGTCACTGCGTCGGTCGGTCGGATGGCGCGCTCGAGCCGGCCTCCCCGACGGATCCTCGGATCGGTGGTCCTCGGCTACTCGAGGAGGTTGATGACGTTGAACATCGGCATGTACAGGGCGATGACGGCGGCGCCGACCGCCCCACCGATGATGGCGATGAGCAACGGCTCGATGAGCGAGGTGAGGGCGTCGACCGTGGCCGTGACCTCGCTGTTGTAGAACTCGGCCACCTTGGCCAGCATCGTGTCGATCGACCCGGTCTCCTCGCCGACCGCGATCATCTGCACGACCATGGGCGGGAAGACCTTGTGCTTGGCCAGGGGCTTCGCGATCGACTCGCCCTCCCGGACGCTCGTCTTCACGTCGTCGACGGCGTCGGCGATGACGCGGTTGTTCACCGTCTCCTTCACGTTGTCCAGCGCCTGGAGGATCGGGACGCCGGCCCGCATGAGCATGGCGAGCGTGGCGGAGAACCGGGCCAGGGCCACCTTGTGGAACAGCGGGCCGAACACGGGAACGCGGATCTTCAGCGCGTCGACGCGCGCGCGGCCGTTCGGGGTCTTGCGGTATCGCTTGAGGGCGAACCAGCCTCCGACCGAGGCGAGGCCGACGATGTACCAGTAGTTGCGGAACGCGTTCGAGACCGTGAGCAGGATCCGGGTCGGGAGCGGGAGCTGGCCTCCGAGGTTGGCGTAGATCGTCTCGAACTGCGGGACGATGAACAGCAGCATCGCCGACAGGATGAGCAGCACCATCACGACGACGACGACCGGGTAGGTCATCGCCGACTTGATCTGGCGGCGGAGCTCGACCTCCTTCTCGATCTGGTCCGCGAGGGACAGGAGGACGTCGTCGAGCACGCCGCCGGTCTCCCCCGCCTTGATCATCGAGATGAACAGGTTGTTGAAGGCCTTCGGGTGCTTGGCCATCGCCGCCGAGAGCGACGCCCCCTGTTCGACGTCGGTCCGGCTCTGCACGAGGACCTTCGCGAGCTCCTTGCTGTCGGTCTGGTCGGCCAGGATCGACAGGGCGCGCAGGATCGGCAGGCCGGAGTTCACCATCGTGGCGAACTGCCGGCAGAAGACCGCGATCTGCTTCAGCTTGACGTGCCCGGGCCGGACGTTGATCTCCATCGACAGCCCGGTGCCGGTCTTCTTCACCTCGACCGGCGTCAGGCCCATCTCCCGCAGGCGCTGCAGGACCAGGGATTCGCTGTCGCCGACCAGTTGCCCGGTCACGATCGTGCCGGTCCGATCCCGGACCTTGTAGGCGTAGGTCTGGGGCATCGGTCACCGCCTCCCGATCATCGAATGCGTCCTCCCGATCAGTAGTTGCCCAACGACACGCCGGCCGCCGCGGCCGCCCCGAGCCCTGCGTCGAAGCTCGCGCCGCCGCCGCCGATGAGGCGGTTCAGCTCCTCCGGATCGTGACAGCGCTCGTAGGCGAGCTGCTGGCTGATGCTTCCCGCCTTGACGAGGTTCGCGAGCGCCTGGTCCATCGTCTGCATGCCGAAGCGGCCGCCCGCCTGCATGATCGAGTAGATCTGGTGGACCTTGCCCTCGCGGATGAGGTTGCGCACGGCCGGCGTGCAGATCAGCACCTCGCCGGCGACGACGCGCGACCGCCCGTCGATCGTCTGGAGCAGCTGCTGCGTCACCACGCCCTGGAGCGTGGTCGCGAGCTGGACGCGGACCTGCTGCTGCTGGTGCGGGGGGAACACGTCGATGATGCGGTCGATCGTCTGGGGCGCGTCCTGCGTGTGCAGGGTGGCGAAGACGAGGTGCCCGGTCTCGGCGGCCGTGATCGCCGTCGAGATCGTCTCGAGGTCGCGCATCTCGCCGACGAGGATGACGTCGGGGTCCTGGCGCAGGACGTGCTTGAGGGCCTGGGAGAACGAGTGCGTGTCGGTGCCGACCTCGCGCTGGTTCACGACGCAGCCCTGGTGCTTGTGGAGGAACTCGATCGGGTCCTCGACGGTCATGATGTGGGCGCGGCGCTCACGGTTCACGATGTCGACCATCGCCGCGAGCGTCGTGGACTTGCCCGAGCCCGTGGGCCCGGTCACCACGACGAACCCGCGAGGGTAGCGAGCCAGGTCGGCGACGACGCTCGGCAGGGCCAGCTCGTCGATCCCCTTGATCTCGTACGGGATGAGCCGGAAGGCCGCGCCCATCGAGTCCCGCTGGAAGTAGCAGTTCACGCGGAACCGCGCGCGCCCGGGAAGCGAGTAGGACATGTCGAGCTCGAGCTCCTGCTCGAGGCGCTCCCGGAGCTTCTGGGGCAGGATCGCGTAGATCATGCCCTGGATGCCCCGCGCGTCCATGATCGGGTACTCGTCGAGCTGGACGAGGTCTCCGTGGAGCCGGATCGTGGGCGGCGTGCCCACGGTGATGTGCAGGTCCGAAGCCCCCCGCTCGAGCATCACCTCGAGCAGTTCGGGGATCGGGATCTGTGTCTCCTGATCCTGTACCTCCGTGTTCATCACTTCACCACCCTTGCGATCTCTTCGAGGGACGTGATGCCCGCCGCGGCCTTGTCGAGGCCGTCCTCGCGCAACGTCTTCATCCCTTGCTGAATGGCCACCGACCGGACGGCGTCGGCCGAGGCTCGCTCGACCGTCAGCCGCTCGATCTCCTCTGACATCGGCATGACTTCGTACAGACCGAAGCGTCCGCGGTATCCGGTGTTCGAGCAGGCCGCACACCCCTGGGCACGGAAGAACTGGGCGAGGTCCGGGATCCGCCACTCGGGGAAGCCGACCTCGAGCAGCTCCCGGGGCTCGGGCCGGTAGGCCTCGCGGCACTTCTCGCACAGCTGGCGCGCCAGCCGCTGGGCCACGACGCAGTCGATGGCCGAGGCCACGAGGAAGGTCTCGACCTCCATCTCGATGAGCCGCGTGATCGCCGAGGGGGCGTCGTTCGTGTGGAGCGAGGAGAAGACGAGGTGACCGGTGAGGGCCGACTCGACGGCGATCATCGCCGTCTCCCGGTCCCGGATCTCACCGATGAGGATGATGTCGGGGTCGGCGCGCAGGATCGACCGGAGCGCCGAGGCGAACGTGAGGCCCGCCTTCGGGTTGACCTGGATCTGGTTCACGCCGGGCAGCCGGTACTCGACCGGGTCCTCGACCGTCACGATGTGGCGGTCGACCTGGTTCACGATGTTCAGCGTCGCGTACAGGGTCGTCGACTTGCCCGAGCCGGTCGGCCCGGTGACCAAGATCGCGCCGTACGGGCGGCGGAAGCACTCCTCGTAGGACGCGTACGCCTCCTTCGAGAACCCGAGCTCGGACAGCTGGAGCAGCGCGTTGCTCTTGTCGAGGATCCGGATGACGACCTTCTCGCCGTACACGGTCGGCAGCGTGGCGAGCCGGAGGTCGAGCGTCCGGTTGTTCACGCGGAGCGAGACCCGGCCGTCCTGCGGCACGCGCTTCTCGGCGATGTTGAGGTCGGCCATGACCTTCATGCGGCTGATGAGGCCGCCCTGAATGCTCTTCGGGGAGTGCATGACCTCGTGGAGCACGCCGTCGACGCGAAACCGGACCCGCACGTCCTTCTCGGTCGGCTCGATGTGGACGTCGGAGGCTCGGTCCGCGGACGCCTGCGTCATGATCGCCTGCACGAGCTTGACGATCGGCGCGTCCTCGACCGCCGCCTCGACGTCGCCGAGATCGGCATCGTGGTCGAGGGCCTCGGCCGCCTCGGACGCGAGCGCCTCGACCTGGTCCCCCATCCCGGAGAACTTCTGGATCGCCTGCTCGACGTCGTTGGCCGTCGCGACGACCGGCCGGACGTCGCGTCCGGTGATCGTGCGGATGTCGTCGAGCGCGTAGACGTTCGCCGGATCGGACATCGCGACGAGGAGCTTGCCGTCCTCCTCGCCGATGGGGAGCGCCCGGTAGCGGCGGCAGAGCACCTCGGGCAGCAGCGCCGTCGACGCCGCGTCGATCCGATACTCCGTGAGATCGACGAACTCCAGCCCAACCTGCTCGGCGAGGGCGCGCACGAGATCGCGCTCGCGGATGTAGCCGAGATCGATGAGGACGCGCCCGAGCGACTTCGGTGTATTGCGGTGCTCCTCGAGGGCGCGCTCCAGTTGCTCGCCAGCGATCAGGCCCTGTTCGAGCAAGATCTGGCCGAGGTGCTTCGGCTTGCGCTGGGTGGTCACCATGCCGAGCTACACCCTTCGGTCCAGGGTTGCTCAACCATCGGCAACCGTCTCGCCGTCCTGAAGGAGCTGGCCGAACTCACGGACGAGCGAGAACCGGTCGACGTCGTCCTCGTCTTCGAGCTCGGGGGTCGGGACGGCGGCGGCGGGCGGCGCGACCTCGTCCCGAGACTCCACCGGTTGGGGGACCTCGGGCTCATCGAGGGCGGGAGCGTCCTCGCCCTCGATCGGGTCGTCGCCGACCGACTGCGACCGCTCGGCGAGCTCGGCGAGCCGGGTGAGCTCGGCGATCTCGGCGCGCGGCGGCGGTGCGGGGCGATCCTGGACTGGCGCGGGAGTGGTGGCGACGGCGGGCTCGGAGCCGGCGGGCTCCATGCGCGGCGTCGGCTCGGGGCCGATCGTCAGCTCCGCCGGTGCCGGCGTCGAGGCCGCCACGGCGGGAGTCATGTCGTCCGGGAGCAGGACGGGGTCGCCGACCGGACGCGGCTCGGGGTGCAGCGGCGTCCGGGGCTTGCTCAGCGGGGCCTGCGCGGGCGGCACCGGCTCGCGGGCGCCCTCGCGACGCGCGCGCGACTCCTCGGCCGCGAGCAGGACCCGATCCATGTGGTCGATGAGGAGCCCCGGGCGCGTGCCCGGTCCGCAGACCGCGAACGCGGCGTACGGACCGCGCCGCACGTAGCACCAGGTCTCCGAACCGAACTGGGCGAACCCGCGCTCGGGGTCGCCGACCGCGGCGAACTGGAGCCACGCGGGCTTCGCCTGGACCTCGGCCGCCTGCGGGTACGCGCCGACGACGAGGCCGTCCCTCGACAGGATGAGGCAGGCGCGCAGGTCCACGATCCCTGCGGCGAGCTGCGAGGCGAGAGCGTTGAAATCGTCCATTCGGCGTCTCCTGGAATCTCCATCGGATGGTTCCGACCCCTGCTTGAGGGACACGAGGTTGCCCGGGTGGTGGAGGCCGCCTTCGGACCTAGTCCTCGGCCGAAGGTCTACCTCTGCCGCTCCCGACGCGTCGCGTTCGGACGCCCCACCGGCACGTAGTCGGTTCTGCCTGAACTGGTCGGGTGAGACCGCGGCCCGCTATCCGGATCGTGCCTGCGAGCCGGCCTCGCCGAGCGCGGCCGACGACATCGCCTGGAGCGGGGCCGGGCGCCCGGTCCACAGCTCGAACGCGAGCGCCGCCTGGTGGACGAGCAGGCCGAGTCCCCCGAACGCCTCGCCGCCGGCGTCTCTGGCGGCGGACTGCAGGAGGGTCACCGCCGGCCGGTATAGAAGGTCCACGGCCATCACGCCCGGACCCAGCGCCGGCAGCGGCAGCTCGGCCTCGCCTGCACCGAGCGGCGTGGCGTTGACGACGAGGTCGGCGCGCACCTGGTTCACGCCGTCCATGCCGACCACCGAGGTCGGCGTGCCGAGCCCGTCGAGCACGACGATCGCGGTTTCGGCTCGCTCCGGCGACCGGGCGGCGAGCGTGAGCGCACCGATCCCGCCGCGCGCGAGCGCGAGCGCGCACGCGCGGGCCGCGCCGCCGGCCCCGTAGACGAGCGCGGTCCGACCGGATGGATCGAATCCCGCATCGAGCCGGAGGAAGCGCTCGAACCCGCCCACGTCGGTGTTGTGCCCGGCGCTCGACTCTGGTGCGACGACGATCGTGTTCACGGCCCGCAACAGCCGGGCGTCGTCCGACAGCTCCTCGAGCGCGTCGGCGCAGGCCGACTTGTGGGGCATCGTGACGCTCGCGCCGGCGAACCCGAGCGCGCGCAGGCCCTCGAGCGCGGCCTCGAGCCGGCCCGGTTCGACCGGCATCGGCACGTACGCCCAGTCCAGGTCCAGGGCCGCGAACGCGGCGTTGTGGATGGCGGGCGACAGGCTGTGGTCGACGGGCCAGCCGATCACGCCGACGGTGCGCGTCGATCCGCCGATGCGGACCGAACGGCCCGGCGGCTCATTCATTGCAGCGGACGCGGTTGGCCTCGTGCTCCTCGGCCGTGGTGCCGAACGCGTGGTGACCGTCCTCCCCGCACAGGACGTAGTAGAGGAACTCCGTCTCCGCGGGGTTCAGGGCCGCCTCGAGCGAGGCCCGGCCCGGGCTCGCGATCGGCGTGGGCGGCAGCCCGGGGTTGATCCTCGTGTTGTAGGGGGTGTCGGTCTCCAGGTCGGAGAAGGACAGCTGCCCGTCGGGCGTCGGGTCGTCGTAGAGCAGGGTCGCGTCGATCCCCAGCGTCATGCCCAGCTGGAGCCGGTTGTAGATCACGCCGGCGATGAGCGCACGCTCCTCGTCCAGCCGAGCCTCCTCCTCGATCATCGAGGCGATCGTCACGACCTCGTAGGGCGTCACGCCGAGGTCCGTGGCGTTCGCCCATGGAAGGGACTCGGCCTCGGTCCCGAACTGATCGAGCAGCTTGCGAATCACGTGCGGGGCGCGGGTGTCCCCCTCGACGAACTCGTACGTCTCCGGGAAGAGGAACCCCTCCTCGCTCTCGGCATCCTCGGGCAGGTACGGCGGGAGCGACCAGTCCCGGTCCTCGAGTGCCTGCATGAACTTCGCGACCGGGATCCCGAGCGTCTCCTTCACGCGATCCGCGATCTGCGTCAGCCGGTAGCCCTCGGGGATCGTGAGTCGGACCGTGGGGACCGCCTCGACGGGCGCGGTGAGCACGGCGAAGGCCTCGTCCGGCGTCATGTTCGTCGTGAGATCGAACGTGCCCGCGCGGAACTCGCTCTCCAGGCCGCTCCGCCGCAGCAACCACCGGGAGACGAGCCCGCAGCGCAGCACGCCGCGCTCGTGGAGCTCGTCGACGATCGCCGCCCCGCTGGCGCCCTCGGTCACCTCGAAGGTGACCGGGTCCGTCGGGCCCGAGGCTCCCTGACACCAGCGGTAGTACCGAACGCCGGCGATCCCGACCGCCGCGATCCCCAGGACCAGGACGAGCCCGACGGCGACGCCCCACCGGGCACCTCGCGCGGCCCGGTGCCGGCGAGGGCCGACCTCCTGCTCCTCGCGCGGGGGGGCCTCCTGCATCGGCCCGGCAGCATACCGGCCGCCGTTCGATCGCCCGGATGCGTCCGGGGTCAATCGGGGCGAGCGCCGTCCAGCCAGGCCTGGAGGATCACCGTGGCCGCGGAGCGATCGATCACCCCTCGCCGACGGCGGCCGCTCGCCCCGCTCTCGCGAAGGGCGCGTTCGGCCTCCACGCTCGACAGCCGCTCGTCCTGGAGGGTGACCGGCACGCCGACGACGGCGCGCAGGGCCTGCGCGAAGCTGGCGGCCTGCTCGGCCCGGTCCCCGACCTCGCCCGAGAGCAGCAACGGGTTCCCCACGACGACGAGCGTGACGGCGTGCTCGGCGACGAGGTCGGCGACCGCCCGAAGGTCCGACGGCGGTCCGGTGCGGATCGTCCCCAGCGGGACGGCGAGCCGTCGCTCGTCGTCGGAGATCGCGACCCCGATCCTCGCGTCGCCGAGGTCGAGCCCCAGGACGCGGCCCGGCGCGCTCATCGCGCCGCCAGGAGCTCCCGCAGCCGCGGCTCGATCGCCTCGAGCGCATCCTCGTAGGCCTCGCCCCTCGGGCCGCCGGAGAAGGCGAGCCCGGGCTTGCCGCCGGCCCCCCCACCGACGATCCCGCGCACGGGATCGAGGAGCTCGGGCGCGGTCACCCCCCGGGCCACGAGGTTCCCGGAGGCGGCCGCGACGAGCAGCGCCTTGCCCTGCCGGCCCGTGCCGAGCACGACCGCCGCCCCGCCGCCGTTCTCGAGGCGGTTCGCGATGTCCTGGGCGACCGCCCGCAGCTCGTCGGCATCGGCGTCGTACGGGACCGTGACGAGCTTGACGCCGTCCACGTCGCGCGCCGCGTCGACGAGCCGGTCCGCGCGCTCGCGCAGCTGCTCCTTCTCGTGCTTGCCGAGCTCGCTCTCGAGCGCCTTGACGCGTTCGACGTAGTGGCGCGCTCGCTCGACCGCGCCCTTCGGATCGGTCCCGAGCGCCTCGGCCACGGACAGGAGGAGCTCCCGCTCGACGTTGATCTCGCGGATGGCATCGGGACCGACGAGGGCCTCCACGCGCCGCATCCCCGATCCGATCGAGGACTCGTGGAGGATGCGGACGAGCGCGACCTCTCCGGTGTGATGGACGTGGGTCCCGCCGCAGAGCTCGATCGAGTAGTCCCCGATCTCCACGACGCGCACGAAGTCGCCGTACTTCTCCCCGAACAGCGCGACGGCGCCCTGGTTCTTCGCCTCCTCCATCGTCGTCTCGTAGATCGTGACCTGCCCGTCCTCGGCGAGGCGGCGGTTCGCGAGCTCCTCGGCCTCCTGGAGAACGTCGCGCGGCACGGCCGCGTGATGGGGGAAGTCGAACCGCAGACGCCCGGGCGCGACGAGGGACCCCGCCTGGCGGGCGTGATCGCCGAGCACGTGCTTCAGCGTCCAGTGGACGACATGGGTCGCCGTATGGGCTCGGGCCGTCGCCTCCCGGCGGGCGCCGTCGACCTCGCCGCGCGCCTCCTCGCCCTCCCGGACCTCGCCGGCCTCCACGACCCCCGTGTGGACGATCACGTCGCCCGGTCCGAACTGGGCGTCGGTCACCCGGAGCGTGCCGCCCGCCGTGCGTACGATCCCCCCGTCCCCGATCTGGCCGCCGGATTCCGCGTAGAACGGCGTGCGGTCCAGGACGAAGCGCACCTCGTCGCCCTCGCCGGCAGCGGGCGCGCGACCGCCCGCGCCGAGCAGCGCCTTCAGCCGGCCGTCGGCTTCCAGGGTCCGGTACCCGACGAACTCGGTCGGGCCCACCTCGGACGCGACCGTCGCCAGATCCTCCTCGGCGCGTCCCTTCTTCGCGGCCCGCTTCGCGCGCTCGCGCTGTTCGGCCATGAGCTCCTCGAAGCGCGCCTCGTCGATCTCGAGCCCCGCGTCGGCCGCGAGCTCTGCCGTGAGCTCCTTCGGGAACCCGAAGGTGTCGTGGAGCTTGAACACGACGTCGCCGGGCAGACGCCCCGAGCCGGCGGTCTCCACGTGCGTCTCGAACAGCGTCATCCCCTGGCGGAGCGTCCCGGCGAACCGCTCCTCCTCCGAGCTCGCGACCTGCTCGATGTAGGCGCGGTTCTCGACGAGCTCCGGATACGCGGAGCCGAACAGCTCGGCGGTGCGCTCGACGAGCGCGGGCATGACCTCGCGCTCGACGCCGATGCGCCGCGCGTGCGACACGACCCGGCGGAGCATCCGCCGCAGGACGTACCCGCGGCCCTCGTTCGAGGGCTGGACTCCGTCGGCGATGAGGAACGTCGTCGCGCGACCGTGCTCGGCGATCACCTTGAGCGAGACGTCGGTGCGGGCGTCCGCCCCGTGCGAGCGCCCGGACAGCGACTCGGCGACCTCCAGGAGGGGTCGGAGCAGGTCGGTCTCGAAGACGTCGTCGACGTCCTGCAGCACGGTCGCGACCCGCTCGACGCTCGCGCCGGTGTCGATGTTCTTCGCCGGGAGCTCGTGCAGGATCTCCTGCTGATCGTCCACCTCGTCCTGCATGAAGACGTGGTTCCAGATCTCCATGTGGCGGTCCTCGTCCGCGTCCGGACCCCCCTCGGCCCCGTACCTCGGTCCGCGGTCGACGAAGATCTCCGAGGACGGTCCGGCCGGTCCCGCCGCGTGCGTCCACCAGTAGTTGTCCGCCTTGCCCCGCCGGACGATCCGCTCGGCGGGGATGCCGATGTCCCGCCAGATCCCGATCGCCTCGTCGTCGGTCTCGAACACCGTGACCCACAGCCGGTCCGGATCGACCCCCCAGGCCTGCGTGACGAGCTCGAACCCCCAGGAGCACGACTCCCGCTTGAAGTAGTCGCCGAAGGAGAAGTTGCCGAGCATCTCGAAGAACGTGAGGTGACGCGCCGTGTGCCCCACGTTGTCGATGTCGAGGGCGCGGAAGACCTTCTGGCAGGTGACCGCCCGGGGGAACGGGGCGGGGGCGTGCCCGAGGAAGTACGGGATGAACTGGTTCATCCCGGCGTTCGTGAGCAGGAGCCCGGACTCGGGCGGCGGGATGAGCGAGGACGAGGGGACGAGCCGGTGCCGGCGCTCCTCGAAGAAGCGCAGGAACGATGCCCGGATGCGGTCGCCCTCCATGGCGGGAGAGTCTACGGCGGCCCCGCGGCGGGACTCAGGAAGGCAGTCGGAACGTGTGACGCAGGTGCTCGGCTCGAAGCTCCTCGAGGGTCACCGGCGGCAGCCGCCGGTCGTTGATCACGACGACGTAGCGGTCGGCCGTCGGGAGGTCGGCCTCGAACGCGGCCACCTGCCGGCACTGGCCGAGCGGAGCGAGCGGGGGATCTGCCGGCAGGCCCGTCCACTGCGCGCTGTGGGTGACGATCGTCGTCCGGCTCCCGTCGCTGCCGCGGAACGTGACGGTCTTGTTGCCGACGTAGTAGTCGCTGCGGTGACAGGGCAGGTTCGTGAACTTCACGAATCTCCCGCGGACCTGGATCCGGTTCGTCGCGGGCGAGGACGAGACCTCGGACCGCGGTCGCATCATCGCCTCCATCCTGGCGATCGTGGCGTGCGAGCCGCAGGCCGCGAGCGCGAGGGTCGCGGCGGCCATCGCGACCGCCGTCAGGACGACCCGATGCCGGAGCGCAGCTCCTCCTCCCTGCGCTGCATCTCCTCACGTCCCTCGGCGATCGACTCGGAGACCAGCTTCGCGAGGTCCATCATCCCCCCACGCGCCTGCCGGGTGAGGTTGGCGGGCGCCACCTTCGCCGTCTGCCGCCGGAGGAACCGCTGGGTCATGACGGCGCCCGCGACGCCGGCGCCGATCCCGAAGGCGACCCAGAACAGCCGTCTCACGGCCGGGACTTCTTGCCGGAGAACTTCGTCCCGGCCTTTCGCAGCCCCGCGCCCACCGAGATGAGCTTCACGAGCGGGCCGGACGCCGCCTGCTCGACGAGCCCGGAGATGCGGCGCGCCCGTCCGACGATCTCGTTCGCCCCCACGAGCAGGCCATCGACGCGGTCCAACTCGCGGTTCGTCCGCTCGACGGTCGACTTCACCTCGCGAAGGAGCGGGACGGTCTCCTCGCGCATCGTGTCGATGATCATCTTCGTGCTCTCGAGCACGCGAAACGTGTTGATGAGCACGACGCACAGGAACAGGACGAGCAGGCCCCAGAACGCCGACAGGACGATGAGGGCGACGTCTCCACCATCGAGCGCTGCGGTCATGGCCTCCCCTCGGAGATCCGCGGTGTGGGCCGGGGCATCATACCCAGGCTCGCCGGGGCACACTCAGCCCGCCGGCTCGTCGCCGCTGGGCGCCTCCTCGACCTCCTCGCCCTGCCCGGACGGCTCGTAGTACCGGTTGCCCTGGAACCGCGTCGGCCGGTACTCCTGCTCGACACGGTGTCCGGGGTAGTCGTGCGGGTACTGATAGCCCTGCCCGTATCCGTGCTTTCGGAGGGCGGGATGGCCGGGCTCGCGCAGGTGCAGGGGAACCGGGTCGGCCGATGCGGCATCCTCGCGGGCCCGGACGAGCGCGGCGATGACGCTGTTCGACTTCGGCGCGCGGGCGAGGTAGATCGCCGCTTCGGCGAGGTTGAGCTGGGCCTCGGGGAGCCCGACGTGCTCGACCGCCTGTGCCGCGGCCACCGCGACGAGCAGCGCCCGCGGGTCGGCCAGCCCGATGTCCTCGCTCGCGTGGACGATCATCCGGCGCGCGATGTACCGGGGGTCCTCCCCCGCCTCGACCATCCGGGCGAGCCAGAACAGGGCCGCGTCCGGGTCCGACCCTCGGATGCTCTTGATGAACGCCGAGATCACGTCGAAGTGCGCGTCGCCCTGCCGGTCGTAGACGATCGCCTTGTGCTGGACGGCGTCGGCCGCGCGTTCGAGATCCAGGACGTCCTCGCCGGCCGCGCGGGCCGCCAGCACGCCGGCCTCGAGCCCGGTGAGCGCGATCCGAGCGTCGCCTCCGGCCACGTCGACGAGATGGGCGAGCGCCTCCTCGGACACGTCGACCCCGAGCTTGCCGAGCCCCCGGTCCTCATCCTGCAGGGCGCGGCGGAGGACCTCCCGAAGGTCGTCGGGCCCCAGCGGCTCGAGCCGCAGGAGGATGCAGCGCGACAGGAGCGGCGTGACGAGCGAGAAGTACGGGTTCTCGGTCGTCGCGCCGATGAGCGTGATCGTCCCGTCCTCGACCGCCGGCAGCAGGACGTCCTGCTGGGCCTTCGACCAGCGGTGGACCTCGTCGACGAACAGGACCGTCCGGAACAGGCCGCCCTCGGACGCCTTCATGACCTTGCGGGCGTCGGCGACGCCGGAGGAGACGGCGGACAGCTGCACGAGCTGCGAGCCGACCGCCTCGGCGAGCAGATGGGCGAGGGTTGTCTTGCCCGTTCCGGCCGGCCCCCACAGGACGATCGAGGGCAGATGGCCACCCTCGAGGAGGTTCGTCATCGCCTTGCCGGGCCCGACGAGATGGCCCTGGCCGACGAACTCCTCGAAGGTCCGGGGGCGCATCCGGGCCGCGAGGGGGACGTCGGCCACCGGGGCTCAGTCCTCGTACCGGATCACGCGGTCGGGCCGGATCTTCAGGATCTCCCGGACCTGGCCCGGCGTGTACGTGTAGCCGTGACCGTCGTAGCGATGCGAGAGCTCGTCGATGTGCCGCTCGGCGCGTTCGCCCACCTCGATGTCGATCACCGTGCCCGAGATCGAGATCCAGTCGTAGGCGTCGCCACCGTTGAGGATCGAGAGCGCCACCCGGGGGTTCGCGCGGACGTTGCGGTCCTTCACGCGGCCCTGCGCGGTGTTGACGAGGACGACGCCGTCCTGCTCGTCGACCCAGATGACGGTGGCCTGCGGGACCCCGTCCGGGTCGAGCGTGACGAACGTCGCGTAGTTCGTCCCCCGCAACATCGCGAGGTCCCGCTCGGTGAGCTCAGCCATCGTTCGTCTCCTCCTTCGACCCGTCCTGCGGTGGCGGCGCGATCACGGCGACCCCGAGCTCCCGCAGCTGCTCGGGGGAGGCCTCGGCCGGTGCCCCGGTCAGGACGTCCGCCCCGGACTGCGCCTTCGGAAACGCGGTCACGTCCCGCAGCGTGTCCTTGCCGGCCATGAGCATGACGAGGCGATCGATGCCCATCGCGATCCCGCCGTGGGGGGGCACGCCGAACCGGAACGCGCGCAACAGGTGCCCGAACTGCGCTTCGGTGTCCTCTGGGCTGAGGCCGAGGACCTCGAACACTCGCCGCTGGACGTCCGGATCGTGGATCCGGATGCTGCCGCCGCCGAGCTCGAACCCGTTGAGGGTGAGGTCGTAGGCGCGCGCCCTCGCCGTGCTTGGATCGAGGTCGTCCGAGAGCGGCGAGGTGAACGGGTGGTGGTTCGAGACCCACTTGCCCTCGTCGTCGGACCAGTCGAACAGCGGCGGCTCCGAGTACCAGCAGAACCGCCACTCCCCCTCGGGGATGAGGTCGAGGCGATCGGCGAGATGGCGCCGGAGCCCGTCGAGCGCCACGTGCACGCGATCGGGCTTGTCGGCGACGATGGCGACGAGGTCCCCTGGGCTCGCGCCGGTGGCGGCGCGGATGCCCTCGATCTCGGCCGCCGACAGGTGCTTCTCGACGGGCGAGCGCACGCCCTCGGCCTCGACGACGATCCAGACCATCCCGGCCGCGCCGCGCGACTTCGCCACCTGGACGAGCTCGTCGAGCTCCTTGCGGGACAGCGCCGAGCCGCCGGGCGCGGCGAGCCCCTTCACGATGCCACCGGCGTCGAGCACCGAGGCGAACGCCCGGAACCCGGTCCCGGCGAACGCCGCCCCGAGGTCGGCGAGCTCCATCCCGTAGCGGAGATCGGGCTTGTCCGAGCCGAAGCGGGTCATCATCTCGTCGAACGTCATCCGCGGGAACGGCGTCGCGACCTCGACGCCCTGGGTCTCGCGGACGACGCGCGCGTACAGCGGCTCGATGACCGCGTACACGTCCTCCTCGTCGACGAACGACATCTCGACGTCGAGCTGCGTGAACTCGAAGCTCCGGTCGGCGCGCGGCTGCTCGTCGCGCAGGCACCTGACGATCTGGTAGTAGCGATCCTGGCCGGCGACCATGAGCAGCTGCTTCAGCTGCTGCGGCGACTGCGGCAGCGCGTAGAACGTGCCGGGCCACAGCCGGGAGGGGACGAGGAAGTCGCGCGCGCCCTCGGGCGTGCTCCGTCCGAGCATCGGCGTCTCGACCTCGAGGAACCCGCGGGACTCCATCTCCTCGCGGACGATCCGGTTGATCCGATGCCGGAGCGCAAGGATCCGTGTCATCTCGGGTCGGCGCAGATCGAGGTAGCGGTAGCGCAGCCTGAGCTCTTCGGAAGCCTCGATGCGATCCTCGATGACGAACGGCGGCGTGTCCGACTCGGCGAGCACCTCCACCTGCCCGACGGCGATCTCGACCTCGCCGGTCGGCAGGTCGGGGTTCACGGTCCCGGCCGGGCGAGCCCGAACCTCGCCGGTGACCCGCACGACCGTCTCCGAGCGGAACGCCTGCGCGGCCTCGTGGGCCTCGGGCGCGTCCTCCGGGTGGAACACGAGCTGCACCGGGCCCTCGCGGTCGCGCAGGTCGACGAACGTGACCCCGCCGTGATCGCGCTGGCGCCACACCCAGCCGCACAGCGCCACCTGCTCGCCCACGTGCGCGGCTCGAAGCTCACCGCACGCGTGCGTCCGCATCGCGGTTCGCCGCTCGCTCACCCCGCGCTCCGATCCGCTCGGGCGAGCCAGTCCACGACGTCGGCGAGCGGGACCTCTTCCTGCGCGCCGTCGGACAGCCGGCGGAGCGTCGCCGTTCCCGCCTCGGCCTCGCGGTCGCCGAGGATCGCCGCGTACGCGGCGCTCGATCGGTCCGCCGCCTTCAGCTGCGCCTTGAGGGGTCGCTCCTCGAAGACGGCGTCGGCGGCGATCCCACCGTGCCGGAGCGACCGGAGCAGCTCGCGGGCGGGGGCGCGCCCCCGTCCGATCCCGATGACGAACGCCCGCAGCGCCGGCTCCGACGGCGGCTCGAGGCCCTCGTCGCCGACCGCCAGGAGGACCCGCTCGAGCCCCATCCCGAACCCGACGCCGGGGACGCGCGGTCCGCCCAACGCCTCGGCGAGTCCGTCGTACCGGCCTCCGCCGAACAACGTGGCCTGGGCCTGCGAGAGCACCTCACTGGCGAACTCGAACGCGGTCCGCGTGTAGTAGTCGAGCCCGCGGACGAGGGTCGGCGTGATCACCGGTGCGAGGCCCTCGCCCCGGAGCCCGTCGATCACCGCATCGAAGTGCTCGCGACAGTCCTCGCAGAGCCGGTCGAGGAGCCGGGGCGCCTCGGCGGCGACCGCTCGGCACGCGTCGTCCTTGCAATCGAGCACGCGCAGCGGATTGTCCTCGAACCGGTCGCGATGCTCGTCGGTCAGCCGGTCACGGTTCGCGCGCAGGAAGGTGACCAGCTCCTCGCGATAGGAGGGCCGGCAGGTCTCGTCGCCGAGCGAGTTCACCTCGACGCGGTACCGCGACAGCCCGAGGTCGCGCAGGAACCGGTCGCCCACGACGATCGTCTCGACGTCGGCCGCCGGGCTCGCCTCGTCGAAGATCTCGATGCCGAACTGCCGATGCTCCCGGTACCGTCCCGCCTGCGGCCGTCCGTACCGGTACATCCGCGTGAGGTAGTACGCCTTGAACGGCGACGGTTGCCGCTGGCGCTGGTCCAGGTACGCGCGCATCACCGGCGCGGTGCCCTCCGGCCGCAGCGTGATCGATCGGTCCCCGCGATCCTCGAAGCTGTACATCTCCTTGCTGACGACGTCGCTGGAGCGGCCCGACGTGGCCGCGAACAGCTCCGTGTGCTCGAACCCGGGCGTCTCGACATAGCGGTAGCCGTAGCGGCGAGCGAGCTCGGCCGCGCGGTCGTACACCGAGCGCATCCGGTCGCCCTCGGGCGGCAACAGGTCGAGGGTTCCTCGCGGCGGACGGAACTCCATCCTCACCCGCCCCGGAGGAACGGGTTGCGCGCGCGCTCGCGCTTCACGCTCGTTCGCGGGCCGTGCCCCGGCAGCACGTC
>DATBLA010000036.1:0-4498 GCA_036555645.1 Actinomycetota bacterium | reverse complement strand
CGCGGAGTTCGAGCGGATGACCGAGGATCTCGTCCAGCGCTGCAAGGACCCGTTCGACCTCGCGGTGAAGGACTGGGGCAAGGGCGTCGACCAGATCGACCACGTGATCATGGTCGGCGGCTCGACCCGCATGCCGATGATTCAGGAGCTCGTCCGTGAGCTGACCGGCGGCAAGGAGCCGCACAAGGGCGTCAACCCCGATGAGGTCGTTGCCGTCGGTGCCGCCATCCAGGCGGGCGTCCTCAAGGGCGACGTGAAGGACATCCTGCTCCTGGACGTGACCCCGCTCACCCTGGGGGTCGAGACGAAGGGCGGGATCTTCACGAAGCTCATCGAGCGCAACACGACGATCCCGACCCGCAAGTCGGAGATCTTCACGACCGCCGACGACAACCAGTCCAACGTCGAGATCCACGTGCTGCAGGGGGAGGCGGAGACCGTCTACTCCCCGGGCGTGCGGTCGCTCGGCAAGTTCATGCTCACGGGCCTGCCGCCCGCGCCTCGAGGCATGCCGCAGATCGAGGTCGCGTTCGATATCGACGCGAACGGCATCGTGAACGTGTCGGCCAAGGACATGGCCACCGGCAAGGAGCAGGCCATGACGATCACCGGCGGCACCGCGCTGTCGAAAGACGACATCGATCGCATGGTCGCCGACGCGGAGAAGTTCGCATCGGAGGACCACGCCCGGCGCGAGGCGGCCGAGGCGCGCAACGCCGGCGACCAGCTGTCGTATCAGGTCGAGCGGTCGCTCGAGGAGTGGGGCGACAAGGTCCCGCAGACCGATCGCGACGAGCTCACGAAGCTGAACGACGAGCTGAAGGAGTTCCTGAAGGGCGAGGACGTCGAGGCGATCAAGGCCGGCACCGACGCCGTGATGCGGAAGTTCCAGGGCATCGGTCAGGCGATGTACCAGCAGACCTCGGAGGCCCAGGCCCAGCAGGCCTCGGCGGCCGGGGAGGCAGGGACCCCGCCGCCCGCGGACGACCCGGACGGTGACGTGGTCGAAGGAGAGATCGTGGACGAAGGAGGTGCACAGTGAGGGATCGCATCATGCTGTGGGGCGACGCGCTGCCCGACATCCGTCAGTTCGAGGACCGGATCGACCGCATCTTCGAGCGGGCGATCGGGCGCGACCGTCAGTCGCCGTGGATGCCGCCCATGGACGTGTACGAGACCGACGAGAAGCTCGTCGTCTCCGTCGAGCTGCCGGGGCTGGCCGCCGACGACGTCGAGGTGCAGGTCGAGGACGCCACCCTGACGGTGAACGGCAAGCGGGAGTTCTCGACCGAGGTGAACGAGGAGCACTACCACCGGATCGAGCGCCGGTACGGCGAGTTCAGCCGGGCGGTGGCCCTGCCGCCGCACGTCGACGCGAGCAAGGTCGACGCGAGGTTCGACGACGGGGTGCTCACGGTGGAGGTGCCGAAGATCGAGAAGGCCAAGCCGACGAAGATCAAGGTCAAGGCGACCTCGTGACGGAGCACGACGAGCACGAGCGGCCGCAGGTTCGGATCGTGGACAAGCGCCGCTACCGGGACGAGGACTCGGCCGATCCGGAGGGGGCAGCGGCTCCCTCCGGGTCGCCTGCCGACGTCCCCGAGCAGCTCCCCGCCTCGGACGAGGTGGACCTCGTGCGCGCACAGGCCGCCGAGTACCGCGACCACCTCCAGCGGCTGCAGGCCGAGTTCGACAACTACCGCAAGCGCGTGATGAAGGAGCAGACGCGCGCCGTCGAGATGGCCGCGCAGCCGGTGGTGCTGAGGCTGCTCGAGGTGCTTGACGAGTTCGACCTGGCGCTGCTCGCGGCCGAGCGAACGCCCGACTTCGAACAGTTCCGCAAGGGCGTCGAGCTCGTGTACGCCAAGCTCGCGGACACACTCCACGCCGAGGGGCTCGAGCGCATCGAGGCGGACGGAAAGCCGTTCGACCCCGTGGAGCACGAGGCCTTGATGCAGACCGGCGAGGGTGATGGCGAACCGCACGTCGGCGAGGTCTTCCGTCAGGGGTACCGGCTGAAGGGCAGGGTGCTTCGCCCGGCGAGCGTGCGCGTGGACCGGACCTAGGCTCCGCCGTGAACGGTGACGTCCGCCGCGAGTGGTTCGAGAAGGACTACTACCAGGTCCTCGGCGTACCGAAGAACGCCCCCGCGGCCGAGATCAAGAAGGCGTATCGCAAGCTCGCCCAGCAGCACCACCCGGACGCGAACGCGGGCGATCCGAAGGCCGAGGAGCGGTTCAAGGAGGTCTCGGCGGCCTACGACGTCGTGGGTGACCCCGACAAGCGCAAGCAGTACGACCAGGTCCGCGAGATGGCCGCGTCCGGTGCCGGCGGCGGCGGATTCGCGGGAGGCTGGCCCGGCGCCGGAGGAGTCCCGGGTGGTGGTCGGGTGCGCTTCGAGGACCTCGGCGACATCGGCGATCTGTTCGGGGGCCTGTTCGGGGGCGGCGGCCGCGCGCGGACGCAACCGGTCCGCGGCGCCGACCTCGAGACGGAGATCTCGGTCACCTTCGACGACGCGATGGGCGGGACCACGGTCCCGGTCAGCATCCAGGGGCCGGCCCCATGCGAGACGTGCGGCGGGAGCGGCGCGGCACCCGGAACGGCGCCGACGACGTGCTCGCAGTGCGGCGGCGCGGGGGCGGTGTCGGTGAACCAGGGTCCCTTCCAGATGGCGCAGACGTGTCCGAGGTGCCACGGCACCGGACGGATCGTGGAGACGCCGTGTGCGACCTGTCGGGGTTCGGGCAGTCGCCGGCGGACGCGATCGTTCCAGGTGAAGGTCCCGGCGGGGGTTCGGGACGGCGCGCGGATCCGCCTCACGGGACGAGGCGAGCCGGGCCCCGCAGGTTCGCCGGCCGGCGACCTGTACGTCCGCGTGCGTGTGCGTGCCCACGCGTTCTTCGGGCGCAAGGGCAACGACCTGACGCTCGATCTGCCGGTGACGTACCCGGAGGCGGCGCTCGGAGCCCACATCGAGGTCCCCACGCTCAACGGTCCCGTGACGATGAAGGTGCCGGCCGGGACGCCGAACGGGAAGACCTTTCGGCTGAAGGGCAAGGGCGCCCCGAAGCGAGGCGGCCACGGCGATCTCCTCGTCACCGCCCGGGTCGAGGTGCCGAGGAAGCTGTCCAGGCCCGAGAAGCAGCTGCTCGAGCAGCTGCGCGATCAGGAGAAGGAATCGCCGCGCCGGCACCTCGGCGTGGCATGAGGAGCGTGGGACCGTGACCGAACGAGGAGACCGCGAGCGAGGAGCCGCCTCGGAGCGGGCCGTCTACATCATCAGCGTGGCGGCCGAGCTGTCCGGCGTCCATCCGCAGACGCTCCGGATGTACGAGCGTCGCGGGCTCATCTTTCCGAAGCGGACGTCCGGGAACACGCGTCGCTACTCGGAGCTCGACATCGAGCGGATCCGGATGATCCAGGAGCTCACCCAACGAGAGGGCGTGAGCCTGGCCGGGGTGAAGCTGTTCATGCAGATGCGCGAGCAGCTCGCCGAGATGCAGCGCCGCGCCGACGAGCTCGAACAGGAGCTGCTCGACCGCGCGCGCACGCGCCCGCCCGGCACCGAGATCCTTCCGATGCGGAGCGTCCTGCGGTTCACCTGGACCGAGGGGTCCTCGCGATGACCACGGTGGAGGGCACGGGCGTGCGGCTGCGTGGGTTCCGGCCCGACGAGATCGACGCCGCGCTCGAGCGGATGACGACGATCCCGCCGACGGAGCGGACCGAGCAGGTGCGACGCGAGCGGCGTCAGCGGCTCGAGCGATCGGGCTCCCGCAACGATTGGGAGGTCCTGTTCGCGATCGAGGCGGACGGCCGGATCGTCGGCGACGTGCAGGGGCGGTGCCCGATCTACGCGATGCCCCCCGGCGTGTGGGAGATCGGCATCGAGATCTGGGACGCCTCGGACCGGGGACGGGGTCTCGGGCGGGAGGCGGTCGCGCTGCTGACCACCCACCTGTTCGACGAGGAGGGGGCGATCCGCGTCCAGGCCACGACGGACCTCGAGAACACCGCGATGCGCGCCGTCCTCGAGGGACTGGGGTTCGGGTACGAGGGGACGCTGCGAGGGTTCATGCCCGCGCAGGACGAGGCTCCCCACGACTACGCGATGTACGGGCTGACCGAAGGCGATCTCGGATCGGTGAGGCGAGGGTGGACGCGAACCGGCTGACGCACCGCTCGCAGGCCGCGCTCGAAGCGGCGAGCCAGCAGGCGGCCGCCCGGCAGCACCAGGCCGTCGAGCCCGAGCACCTGCTCTTCTCGCTGCTGTCCGATCCCGAGGGCATCGTCTACCCGCTGCTGCACGGGCTCGGCATCGCGCCGAAGCCGCTGCGCGACCAGGTGGACGAGGCGCTCGACCGCCTGCCGAAGGTCTACGCCCCGGGCGGCGAGATCCGTCTCGGGCCGGCGCTCGGCGCCGTGCTCGACGGCGCGTTCCGGCAGGCCGAGGCGCTCACCGACGAGTACGTCTCGACCGAACACCTCCTGCTCG
>DATBLA010000035.1:0-6319 GCA_036555645.1 Actinomycetota bacterium | reverse complement strand
GCCCAGCCGATCGCGTCGGCGTCGAGGGGGATGGCCTCGGTCGAGGGGACGCGCTGCGCGCGCGTGCGCTCGAGATGATCGAGCGCGCGCTCCCGCTCGGGCCCGTCGTCGAGCGCGAGCGCTGCCAGCCCCGTCGCCGAGTCGTTGTCGAACGGCCCGACCGTCGGACGGAACGATCCGTCCTGGTGCTGGGCGTCGGCGAGCCACGCGCGAGCGCTCAGATCGTCGAGCGCCATCGCGGCGAGCGCGGTCGGCTCCGCCTCCGAGGGCTGCGACGCCCTCGGACCGAACCCGCCGTCCGGGTTGCGGAGGGCGGCGAGCAACCCGGAAGCGGTGTCGAACACGCGGTCGAGGTCGTTCACACTCGGGTTATCGGCCTCGGGCCGTCACGACTTGCGAGTGCCGGGCGTTCCGCCCGACGCACGGGCCGGCTCGTTCGGGTCATCCGCTCGTGGGGTCGAATCGTGCCTGGCTCCGGATGGCCGACGAGTTCCGTCCCTCGGCTCCACGGGGATGTCACACCCCGGGTCTACGATCGCCGCATGGGACGGGTGATCGACCTCAGCCGCTGGCGGGAGCGCCGGGAGCGCAACCCCGTGGATCGCCTCGAGCGCGCCATCGCGCGCCTGGACGGCCTGCTCGAGCGGGGCTCCGGCAGGCTCGGCGGACGCGTGGAATCGGAGCTGCTCGCCATCACGGGCGCCGTGCACGCCGGGCTCGAGGACGAGGCCGCCGAACGCGCCGAGCGGCTGGCCGAGCGGCTCGAGCACCCCTCCGCCCGCCGCTCCGGGTAGCAGCTCGACCCCATCGAGGGCCGCTCGCCCGAGACCGACATCGATCCCCTGCCCTCGGACGCCCGATCGTGCCTGGAACCGACCGGGGCTGCCCGCGGTCATCTCTTCGGCAGACCGGAGCACCAGGGAGGAGGCGCCCCGGCGCTCGCTCGTGCCCGAGCACGCCCGGGGCTACGCTGGTTGGCCGCCCGGACGAGGAAGGAAAGGGTGAACGATCCGGATCCGCGGACCCTCGCGCGAGCGCGTGACGGCGACCTCGGCGCATTCGAGGACCTCGTGCGCCAGTTCCAGGGCGACGTGTGGCGGTTCGCGTACCACGTCACCCGTGACCGATCCCTGGCCGACGACGTCACGCAGGAGGCGTTCCTTCGGGCGTTCCGGTTCCTTCGCGGCTTCCGCGGTGACTCGAAGTTCTCCAGCTGGCTGTTCCGCATCACCCGCAACTGCGCGATGGACCAGATCCGCGCCCGAAACGTGCACTTCGAACGCGTCACGCCGCTCTCGGGCCCAACGACCGACCCGCAGGCCCGGGTCGAGCTCCACGCGGCCCTCGACGCCGTCTCGGCGGAGCATCGCGAGCCGTTCCTGCTCGTGGAGGTGTTCGGCCTGTCCTATCAGGAGGCGGCCGACGTCCTCGGCGTGCGCGTCGGGACGATCAAGAGCCGGATGCACCGGGCGCGCCGGGCGATGATGGACGCGCTCGAGATCGAGGAGGACGCCCGGTGAACCACGACCAGGCCGAACGCCTCCTGTCGGCGAGGCTCGACGGCGAGCGGATCTCACCGCGGGCCGCCGCGGCGCTCGAGAGCCATCTCGAGTCGTGCGCGACCTGTCGCGCGTTCGAGCGCGGCGCGTACCGGCTCCGCGAGGCGACGCGCTTCCAGCTCGCGCCGGCGGTCCCCGACCTCGTCGACGAGGTCATGGCGGCCGTGAGCGCCGAAGCCGGAGCCGAGCGCTCGAAGGTTCGCGTCCTGCGACCCTCGATCCCATCGCGGCGCCGGGGGATGCTGCCGCGGCTCGTGCCGCTCGTCGCGGCGCTCGTCGTCGGGGCCATCGTCGGCAGCCTGCTCGTGGGCGGGCCGTGGCGAGACCCGGTCGCGGAGTCGGCGCTCGCGGCCGAGGACGTGTCCGAGGGCATCGCGGCGGCCGCGGTGAGGCTCGACGCCTACCAGGCCACGTTCGCGATGTCCGAGCGCAACCTGTCGCCGCAGGTCCCCGTTCGCGAGCTGACGATGGGCGTCTGGTTCGAGGCGCCCGAGCGCTTCCGCCTCGACGTCGTCGACCACACCGCGTATCCGGACCCGACGACCCCCACCGATCTTCGTCTCGTCGTCGACGGCTCCGACTGGTACTCGGCGGGACCCGCGCCCTGCCCGAGCGCGACCTGCCCGACGCGCGAGTCGGTCGTGCGCAACCGGCTCCCCTTCTCGACGACCGCTCCCATCCCGACCGACCTCGTGCTCCCGCTGTCCACGTTCGCCCAGCCCGACGGGATCCGCGTCCTCGGTCGCGGAACGCTCCTCGGACACCAGGCCGTGCGCGTGGAGGTGCCGTTCGAGCGGGCCGAGGCGCTGTTCCCGTTCCTGTCCCTCGGCGGCGACTGGCGTCCGTTCTTCGCGCGGGATCGCGTCCGCGTCTGGCTCGACGAGCGGAACTGGTTCCCGCTGCGCTGGGACGTGTTCCCCGCGCCGAGCGCCGAGCGCGACGCGTGGGAGCTGCGGTTCGGGATGCCCGACGAGTCGGCGCGCGAGGCCGTGTTCTCGGCGGTCGCGCTCGACGTCGATCTCAACGTGCCCGACGGGAGCGTCTTCGACATCCCGATGGGCGCGGACGCCAGCGATCAGGGCGCGCGCCCGATCGACCTGGCGGACGTGTCCCGCCTGGCCGGGTTCGAGCCGGTGGCGCCCGGACGCGTCGCCGGACTGGATCGGTACCGGGTCGTGCTCCCGTCCGGCGGCGCGAACGGCACGCTCGTCGCGTACGCCGACGGCGTCGCCTACCTCACGCTCGGCGAGACGCGGACGTGGGACGCCGACGCTCCGTTCGGACCCATCGGGCTCCAGGCGGAGGAGATCCCGCTCTCCGGCGGAGGGGTCGCCTACTTCGAGCCCGCCACGGCCGGGGCTGGGCGGCGCCTGGCGATCCACGCGGCCGGGACCGACCTGTACCTCGAGTCGAACCTCCCGAGGGCGGCCCTGCTCGCCGCGGCGGCCGAGCTGCCGGTCGAGGGCCTTCCGATGCCCGAGTCGTGGCGAGTGCGCCAGGTCGCGGGCGCGACGGTGCAGCGGGTCCCCCTCGGAGGGGCCCGGGAGCTCGTCCCGTTCCCCGTGGAGCTTCCACGCGTGCTGCCCGCCGGGTTCGGGGTCGCGAGCGCGGAGGTCGTCGAGGCCGGCGCGCGGACCGGCGTGACCGTGTACCTGCGCGACCGTGAGGCGGATGCCGGCATCGGGACGATCCGCCTCCATCTCGAGCCCGCGACGTCGCTCCCGCCCGCGACCTCGGCGACACAGTCGATCGTCCGCATCGGCGACGCCACCGGCCGATACACGCCCGACCGCGCCCAGCTCGAGTGGGTGCGGGACGGGCTGTACCACTCGCTCGACGCGCCCGGCCTCGCGCTCGTGGATCTGCTGGCGATCGCGGGGTCGATGGGCCCGGAGCCACCGGCGTGAGCGGCAGGCGGATCGCCGGCGTCGGCGCCGGCCTCGTCGCGGGGCTCGCGATCGGCGCGCTGCTCACGTTGTCCCTGCAGGGGGCCGCCGTCATCCCGGACGCCGGGCCGGCTCGCGACGACGAGGCCGACGTGACGGTCGCGGAACAGCAGGCCGAGGCGTTCCTCATCTGGACCTCCGGGGGCCTGCCGGCGACCTTCCGTCGAGACGTCCGCGGCCTCGACGGGATCGATCGCGCCGTCGTCGTGGCCAGCGACAACACCTGGCTCGAACGGTCGTGGTCCGGACAGGGCGAGGTCGTCGACGACCCGCGTCCCGGCTACCGGATCCCGTTCGAGGTCGCCGCGGTGCAGCCTCGGCAGTACGCCGCCTTCCTGCCGCCGGCCGACCGCCCCGTCACGCTTGCGCTCGCCGACGGCCAGGGCGTCCTCGGCCAGAGCAGCGCGACGCTCCGGGGCCTCGGGCCGGGCGCCGTGCTGCGGATCGACGGCCGGAGGATCGAGGTGGCCGCGATCCTGCCCGACGAGCTCGTCGGCGCGAACGAGCTCCTCGTGTCGCGCGACGTCGGCCGCTCGATCGGCGTGGTTCGAGACCGGTACGCGCTCATCGTGCCCGAACGACGCGTGACGCCGAAGCGACTCGAGCGCATGGTGCGGCCGATCCTGCCCGCGAACCTTCCGGCCAGGGCCCGGGCGCCGGGCGACACCCCGTACTTCCGCCAGGGCGACGCCGTGCTCCCGCCCGTGGCGATCAAGCAGCTGTTCGGAGAGTTCGCGGCCAGGCCGCGACCGGGTCAGCCGGCGTTCCTCACCCTCGATCCGGCCTGGGTCCGACGCAACATCGTGACCGAGCGCGTCCCGCTGCTCGGCAGCGTCACGTGCCACGTGGCGATGTTCCCGCAGATCCGCGGGGCGATCGGCGAGATCATCGACGCAGGGCTGCGCGACACGATCCACAGCTTCTCGGGCTGCTTCGCGTCCCGGCATATCAACCGCGACCCGACGGCGGGCATCTCCCACCACTCGTGGGGCATCGCGCTCGACATCAACGTGCAGCAGGGGAACCTGTTCGGCCAGACGCCTCACCAGGACCCGCGAATGGTCGACGTGTTCGAGACCTGGGGGTTCGTCTGGGGCGGGACGTTCATCACACCCGACGGGATGCACTTCGAGTACCACCGGTCGCCGGCCGAAGACTGAACCCGAGCCTCGTCCCTCGGGGGGGCAGGACAAGCGCGAAGGGAGCAGCGATCATGCGCTGTCTGCACGTACTCGGGCGACCGGCGGACGAGCCACCGGGCCCCGAGCATGCCTCCCGCGGCAGGACGCGCGTGGGTTTCTGCTCCCTTCGCGGTCACCCGAAGGTGACCCGGCCATCGTACGCCCGGCGTCCGGCTCGCGCGACTCGCTAGGCCGCCGCGGTCCTGCGGCCGACGAGCCGCGAGCGCACGATGATCCAGGCCAGGATCGCCACGGCCGCGACACCCGCGACGACGCCGGCGGTGATCTGTGTCCTGGGCTCCGAGGCGGTCCTCACGATGCGGGTCCGGAGCCGGACGGGCCGGCGGAAGTCCCGGATGTCCCAGCCGGCCGCCTCGGCCTCGCGGCGCAGGTCCTTGTCGGGGTTCACGGCGACCGGATGGCCGACGAGCCTGAGCATCGGCAGATCCGTGATCGAGTCGCTGTACGCGAAGGAGCCGGACAGGTCGATCCCGAGCTCCTCGGCGAGCTCGCGCAGCGCCGCGGCCTTGTCCTCCCCGTAGCAGTAGAACTCGAGCTCACCCGTGTAGCGGCCGCCCTCGATCCGGGCGCGCGTGGCGATGACCCCGGCCACGCCGAAATGACTCGCGAGCGGACGCACGACCTCCTCGGGCGAGGAGCTGACGATGTACACGCGCCGGCCCTCGCTGCGGTGCAACGCCATGAGGTCGAGCGCCTCCTGGTACACGAACGGATCGATGACCTCGACGAGCACGTCCCGCACGAGCCGCTCGACCTCGTCTCGCTCCCACCCCTTCGTGAGCTGGAGCATGCCCTCCTTCAGACGGTCCATCTTCTTCTCGTCCGCGCCGACCAGCGCGTAGACGAGCTGCGCGTACGCGCCCCGGACGAGCTGTCCGCGCGTGACCATCCCCGCGCGGTACATCGGCCGAGAGAGCGCGAGCGACGAGGAGCGCGAGATGATCGTCTTGTCGAGGTCGAAGAACGCGGCCTGCACACGTCAATGGTAGCCCCGGCCGGGGACGCGATTGCCGATCCCGAGCGACGCTATCCTCGAACGCGGAGGCGTCAGGGCGCCTGGTGGGCCCCCCGGTCTTCAACACCGGTGTGGGGGCGAGAGCTCCCAGGCGGGTTCGATTCCCGTCCGCCTCCGCGTGGTGAGATCGGGGAGGGATCGTGGGGGCCCCAAAGCCTCCACATCCCCCTCCGCGCCTCACCGCCTCAAGAGCGAGCGAATCTGTCGGTGAGATCGGGGTCAGGATGCAGACGGCTTGATGTTTGCGTTCAGGTGGAATACGTTGGTGGGATCCCATCGGTTCTTCACAGCCACGAGCCGCTCAAGCTTGCTCGCACCGTAGGCCTCAGCGACCCGCTCTTCAGCATCCTCTCCCAGATTGTTGACGTACACGCCACTCGAGAATGGCGTCGTCAGCCGCCAAGTCTCCCGGCAGAGCGACATGGTGAGCTGGTCCTCCTCTGGGTCGTCCCACGAGGCACCGACGATGAGGTCGAAGGCGGCGTCGCGGTTGCTGTAGGCGGTGTCGCCTTCACCGATGTCCGAGATGGCGCCCCCGAGGGAAACGACCTCTTGCCAGCATGGCGTGCCCACGAGTCGCTCCCCTCGCTCGAAGAA
>DATBLA010000034.1:0-10749 GCA_036555645.1 Actinomycetota bacterium | reverse complement strand
CCACCCGCCCACCTGCGCTCGGTGCTCCTCCGGTGAGAGCTCGGCGACGGCACCCCACCAGAAGACGCGCCCGACGACCGACGCTCGCTCGATCACGGCACGCTCGCCCTCGGCCAGCATGTCCACCCGCGCGGTGAGCAGCGACTGGATCGTGGGCGGGATCGACAGGGCCGACAGATCGGCGTCGATGCTCCAGCTCCCGTTCTGGCGGCGGATGTGGCCCTCGTCGATGAGCATCCGCAGCGTCTCCTCGACGAACAGCGGGTTGCCCTCGGCGACGTTGGCGATGCTGAGGACGGCGTCGTCGCCGAGGGACCGGTCCCCCATGAGGTTGCGAATGAGGAGCTCGGTCTCGGCCTCGACGAGGGGGTTCAGCCGGATGAGCACGGCGTTGCCCTTGCCGGTGAGCCACTCGCCGCGCACCTCGAGCAGCTCCGGTCGCGCCATGCACACGAGGAGCACCGGCACGCCTCGGAGCCAGTCGACGAGGTACTCGATGAGGTCGAGGAACGTCGGCTCGCCCCAGTGGATGTCGTCGAACACGACGACGAGCGGCTCGCGGCTCGCCAGCTCCTCGAACAGCTTGCGGACGGCCCAGAACGTCTCCTGGATCCCGGGTGTGACCGGGGAGATGCCGAGGAGCGCGGTCAGCCGCTGCCGAATGAGCGCGGAGTCGCCCGCCGCCGCGAGGAGCGTCGCGAACTTCGCGTTCGCCTGCTCGGGCGAGTCGGTCTCGACGATCCCGGCCGACTCCCGCAGGACGCCGACGATCGGCGAGAACGTGATGCCCTCGCCGTACGGCTGGCACCGACCGCCCACGACTCGCGCGCCGCGGCCGACGCCCTCGAGGAAGTCGGCGACGAGTCTCGACTTGCCGACGCCCGCCGTGCCCAGCACCGTCACGATCTCGCAGCGCCGGCTCTCGGTCGTGCGGCCGAACGCGGCCCGGAGCTCGGCGAGCTCGTCGTCGCGACCCACGATCGGCGAATCGAGGCCGACGAGGCCTCGGGGCGCGACACCCGGCCCCACGTCGAGCAGCCGCCACGCCTCGACCGGCCGCGACTTGCCCTTCATCGACAGCGGCGCGAGCGACTCGGCGGGGGCCACGTCCCGAACGAGCCGGTACGTCGCCTCGCTGAGGAGGATCTCGCCGGGCTCGGCCGCGTGCTCAAGGCGCGAGGCGACGTTCACGGTGTCGCCGGTGACGAACGTGCCGCCGCGATCGGGATCGCCGGTGACGACCTCCCCGGTGTTCAGCCCGGTTCGCGTCCGGATCTGGATCCCGGCCGGCTCGAACTCGGCGTTCAGCGCTCGGAGCGCCTCTCGCATCTCGGCGGCAGATCGCACGGCGCGATAGGCGTCGTCCTCGTGGGCGACCGGCGCCCCGAAGATCGCCATGATCGCGTCGCCGATGAACTTCTCGACGACGCCGCCGTGACGTTCGATGACGACCTTCATCGTCTCGAAGTACCGCGTCATCACCCTGCGCAGGGACTCGGGGTCGAGGGCCTCCCCGAGATCGGTCGACCCGACGACGTCGGAGAACAGCACGGTCACGACCCGACGACCCGACTGCGCAGCCGCCGGGCGTTCGGACAGGCTTGCGCCGCAGGTCGAGCACAGGCTCGAGCCCGCGTCGTTGTCGGCGCCGCAGGCCGGACATGTGGTTGTGGCCTTCACCAGCGCTCGGAGCCCGGACACGAGGCCGCGCCTCGGATCCGGCAGCCCCTACCCCCTCGGCTACGGATCGGGCATCGATTGTGGTGCGGCCCCGCGTACCGGGCAAGCCTGGCGGCCGGGCGGAGGGCGAAACCCTACCGCTCGGCCGGTTCGAATTTGACACTCTCGACCCACGGGTGTAGCCGTGCCCCAGGAATGTCGGACAGGAATGTCGGACAGGGAGGAACCCATGGGTGCCGAAGAAGCCGTCGACCAGCTGGCCACGATGTTGCAGGACCCGACCTACCGCAGGCAGTTCGTGAAGAACCCCGACGAGGCCCTCGGCCAGATCGCCGACGCGGAGCTGATTCCGGAGGAGCTGGTCAGCTCCTTGCGAGGAATGCAGCTCGGCGAGCTCGGCTTCGTCGCCCGCGTCAACAACGAGCTCCGCAACCTGAAGGGCAACCCGGTCATCATCCAGATGCCCCTCTAGTCGTGCCGGCCTCCGGCTCGACCACGAGGTCGTCATCGAACGGGGGCCCGGCCAGCACTCGCAGCGATCGACTCCACCGCAGGGTCGAGCTCGTCATGGGGCCGCTCCAGGCGGCCTCGGATCGGCTGATGGCACATCCCGAGATCCGCGAGGTCTATCCCGAGTACCTCGTCGCGCTCCACGGGTTCATCCGCGCGTCCGTGCCGCTCATGCAGGCCGCGCAGGAGCGAGCGCGAGCGCTGCGGCCCGAGGACCCGGTGGCCGCACGCCTCGTCGACTATCTCGAGGAGCACGTCGTCGAGGAGACCGGTCACGACGAGTGGGTGCTCGAGGACCTCGAGCGGCTCGGCATCGAGCGCGCCACGGTCCTGGCCCGCGTCCCGAGCCCGACGATCGCCCGGCTCATCGGCGCGCAGTACTACTGGGCGCTCCACTATCACCCGGCCGCCGTGCTGGGCCACCTGCTCGTCACCGAGGGCTACCCGACGCCACCGGGCCTCATCGAGGAGCTCATCGACAGGACGGGCCTGCCGCGCGAGGCGTTTCGGACCGTGGTGGACCATTCGGAGCTCGATCCCGAGCACGGCGACGAGCTGGACCGGCTCATCGACGAGCTGCCGCTCTCGAGGGAGCAGGAGGAGGTCGTGACGCTGTCCGCGATGTCGAGCGTCGAGCTCGTCGCGGTCCTCCTCGAGGAGGTGTGCGACACGGCGGAGGACGGCCGCGCCGCATTTGTCTGAACAGTAGACAAGTCCTAGGCTACCGACCCGGAGGCGTTCCGTGGCAGCGTCGGGATGGTCGGCATGGTGACGAACCAGCGTCGTCGAACGGACCCCGATCCGGCGCACCGATTCAGCTCGGTGACGACGGAGACGCTGTCCCGACGGATCACGCGCGAGCTCATCGGCAGCATCATCCAGGGGCACTACGAGCCGGGCGACCTCCTGCCCACCGAGGACGAGCTGTGCCAGCAGCTGGGCGTCAGCCGCTCCGTCGTTCGCGAGGCCACGAAGGCCGTCACGATCCTCGGGATGGTCCGCAGCCGTCAGGGCCGCGGGACCGAGGTGCTGCCGTACGAGAACTGGAACGAGTTCGCGCCCGAGGTCATCGAGGCTCGCCGCGACCTCCAGTCGGTCGACGACTTCCTCGTCCATCTGCTCGAGCTCCGACGGATCATCGAGGTGGAGGCCGCGGGGCTGGCCGCGGAGCGGGCCGGGACCGACGACATCACCACGCTGGAGGAGCACCTGGCCTCGATGCGCGCGATCGGCGACGACGCCGTGGCGTTCGCGCGCGTGGACGTGGACTTCCACGACGCGATCCTGGCGGCGACGGGGAATCGCCCGCTTCGGAGCCTCCTTCGCTCGATCGAACCCGGGCTCCTCACGGCCCGAACGCTCAGCACGACGACGCATCCGCGGAGCGTGCGCCGCTCGATCGAGGAACACGAGGCGATCTTCGACGCGATGAAGCGCCGGTCGGCGGCGGACGCGCGAGCGGCGATGACGGCGCACCTGTCGTGGACGGCCAACATCACCGTCACGGACGCGAACGGCGCGCGCTCGAAACGGATGCCCGGCGCCTCGGCGCCGGCCGGAACGAGACGACGCTCACGGTGAAACGCGCTTGCCTTGACATCGTAAGAACATCAGATGTATATCGGTCCGGCGTCGCGGTGACCGGCCCGCCGACCCAAGGGAGGCTCCTGCATGGAACGGCGTAGACGCTCTCGCATCGTGCTCCTGGCATCCGTGCTGTCCCTCGCGCTTGTTGCCGCTGCGTGCAGCAGCGACAGCGGCGACGGTGACGGTGACGCCGACGGAACCGGCGCCACCGGCGCCGCCGAGCTCGAGGAAGTGACCTGGGCGCTTCCCGACCTCCCCGACGTGCTGCTCGTGCCCCACGACTGGACCACGTACTCGGGCGCCGTCATGTCGCTCGTCGAGGAGGGCGCGCTCGCGTTCGGCGACGATCTGAGCCTGGAGCCCGCGCTCGCCGAGAGCTACGAGGCCACGGACCCGACCACCTACGTCTTCACGCTTCGCGAGGGCGTCACGTGGCACGACGGCAGCCCGCTCACGGCCGACGACGTCGTGTTCTCGATCGAGTGGAACCGGGATCCCGCGAACGAGTCTCAGCTGGCGGCGTTCTTCGCCTCCGTCGACACCGTCGAGGCGACCGCCGACAACGAGGTCACCGTGACCCTCACCCACCCGGACGCGCAGTTCCAGTACTCGATGGCGCACATGTCCGGGTTCATCATGAACCAGGCGCAGCTCGAGTCCGCCGGCGAGACCTTCGGCACCCCCGACGTGCTGCCGCTCGGGACCGGCCCGTACCGGCTGACCGAGTTCGTCCCCGACGACCACGTCACGCTCGAGCGGTTCGACGACTACTGGGGCACGCCGGGCGCGGCCCAGACGATCGTCATCCGTCAGATCCCGGACTCGCAGACGCGGCTCCTGGCGATGCAGAGCGGTGAGATCGACGGGACGTTCGACGTGCCGATCTCCGAGGTCGACCAGTGGGAGGGCCTCGACGGGGTGACCGTGATCACCGCGCCGTCGAACGGCGTCTACCAGTTGATCCTCGACCAGGAGACCCCGCCCTTCGACGACATCCACGTGCGCAAGGCGATCGCGCTCGCGGTCGATCGGGAGGGGATCGTCCAGGCGGTCCTGAACGGCAAGGGCGCCGCCGCCCTCGCGATCAACCCGCCGGGCATCTGGGGCGGGGTCAGCGACGAGGCCACGGTCAACGAGTTCTACGGCACGATCCCGACCTACACGTTCAACCTCGACGAGGCTCAGGCGGAGCTCGCCCAGTCCTCGGTTCCCGACGGGTTCGACTTCTCGTTGCCGGTTCCGAACTCGGATCCGGTCGCGATCAACACGTTCCTGGCCGTGGCCGAGACGCTCGGGCAGATCGGGATCACGATGAACGTCGAGCAGGTGGACCCGGGCGAGTGGCTCGACGTGTACTTCGCGCACGAGAACCTGGGCGCGCAGTTCATGGCCTACTTCCCCGACTACGCGGACCCGGCGAACTACCCGTACCTGTTCTATTACAGCGGCAACGCCGTCGCGAACGGCCTGAACGGGTCGAACTACCGCAACGACGACGTCGACGCGCTCATCGACACGGCGCTCCAGTCGAGCGACACGGCCGAGCGCGCGGACGCGCTCGAGCAGGTGATCATGCAGGCGCAGACCGACGTCGCCACGGTTCCGATCCACTGGCCGGACTCGGCGATGGCGATCAGCTCGGACCTTCGTCTCGATGGCTACAACGCCTTCTGGTACAACATCCCGTGGGCGACCCGGGGGTTCGGCCCGGCGTAAGACGGACCGAGCGCTCCTCGCTTCCCGGCCCCTCCGGGGACGCTCATCCGGGCGGGGCCGGGGAGGCGAACATGGCCGATCGTGACCGTTCCGAACGGATGGTGGCCGCGCTCGACCGCGTGCGATCACCCGTCGACCTGTCGTTCGATCACCGCGGGGACTCGCTCGCGGTCGCGGTGTTCCCCGCGTCCTACGCGGCCGGCGAGGGATACCAGAGCCGCATCTGGCGCGTGAGGCTGGACGGCGACGGCGAGCCGGAACCGCTCACGTTCGGCCCGCGCACCGACGCGCTGCCGAGGTGGTCCCCGGTCGACGACCGGCTCGCGTTCGCCGCGAACGAACCCGTCAAGGGACGGATGTCGCTGTTCGTGCTTCGACCCGGCGAGGAACGCGCGCCGCTCGGCGCGATCGACGGGTCCGTCCAGAACATCGCCTGGTCGAGCGACGGGACGGCGATCTTCGTGCTCGCCGTGGACGAGGGCGGCTTCGGGGCGGCGACCGACGGCGCGGTCCGGCTCGCGTGGAGCGACCCGGCGCCCGACCCCCATGTGTTCCGGCCCGATCAGGGATGGCGCCGCCTCCTGCGGGTCGACGCCGAGACGGGAGCGACGAGCGAGGTGGGCCCCGAACGGATGGCCGTGTGGGAGTTCGACCTCGTGGACGACTCGACCGCCGTCGCGCTCGTCTCGAACGACCCCTCGGAGAGCGGGTGGTACCGCTCACGCCTGGCGCTGCTCGACCTGGGGGTGCGGACCGCTCGCGATCTGTGGATCCCGGATCACCAGGTCCAGGGGCCCGTCGCCGACCCGTCGGGACGCCGCGTCGCGCTGCTCGAGGGGTGGTCGAGCGACCGTGGGCTGGTCGCCGGCGACATCCGGGTCGTGGACCTCGATTCGGGCGAGCGCCTGCCGTTCGAGCCCGGGATCAGCGACATCACCTCGGTGGGGTGGCTCGATCCGGAGACGCTGTGGTTCGCTGGCTGGGAGGGCTTCGGCTCGCGGTTCGGGACGATCGGCCTGAACGGCGACGTGCGGTGGGCCGTCGCCGACGACGCGATCGTCGGGCCGAACAGCTTCCACGCCCGCATCGAGCCGGCTCCGAACGGCGGCGGGATCGTCGGGTTTCGCGAGAGCGTCGGCCGGCCGGTCGAGCTCATGCGGCGGGAGGACGGCCCGGACGCCGCCTGGAGCGCGCTCACGCACCTGAACGACGACGTCCCGAGCGCGATCGACGGGTACCCCGAGGTCCGCGAGCTCGAGTGGGAGGGCGCGGGCGGCCTGCCGATCCGCGGCCTGTTCCTCGTTCCCGAGGGCGAGGCGGCCCCGTACCCGACCGTCACGATGATCCACGGCGGGCCCACGTGGGCCTGGAAGCACGGGTTCGACCCCGGGTATTCGCTCCCGCTCGTCGCGGCCGGCTTCGGCGTGTTCCTTCCGAACTACCGGGGCAGCACCGGGCGCGGTCAGGAGTTCACGCGGCTGAACGTCGGCGATCCAGCCGGTGCCGAGTTCGAGGACATCCTGCTCGGCGTCGAGCACTGCGTCTCGCTCGGTCTCGCGATCCCCGATCGGATCGGCGTCACCGGCGCGAGCTACGGCGGCTACCTGACCGGCTGGGCGGTGTGCACGACCGACCGGTTCGCGGCCGGCGTCATGGTCTCGGGCATCGTCGACAACCTCAGCTGCCACCTCACGTGCAACCACGCGTTCGCCGAGTTCATCTGCGGGGGCGATCACCGCGACCCGACATCGCTCGAGCTGTTCGCCGAGCGCTCGCCGATCACGTACGTGGCCGGCGCGAAGACGCCCACGCTCATCCTCCACGGGGCCCAGGACCAGTGCACGCCGCTGGGCCAGGCCGAGGAGCTGTATCAAGGACTGCTCCTCAACGGCACGCCCACCGAGCTCGTCGTCTACCCGCGCGAGGGGCACGGGTTCCGCGAGCGCGAACACGCGGCCGACGCGCACCGTCGGACGGTCGCCTGGTTCGAGCGGTACCTCGAGGGCGGGGCTTGAACGACTGGAGCCTGCCGCGGTACATCGTGCGGCGGTTCCTCGTCGCGATCCCGCTGCTGCTCGTGATCTCGTTCGGGGTCTTCGCGCTCATCAACCTCGCGCCCGGGGATCCGGCGCGGTCGCTCCTGGGCTCCCGCCAGGCGAGCCCCGCGACGCTCGAGGCGATCCGGGAGCAGTACCACCTGAACGACCCGTTCGTCGTGCAGTACCTCATCTGGCTCCGGCAGGTCCTCGTCTGGGACTTCGGCCGCTCGATCCAGGGAAGCGAGCTCGTCACCTCGATGATCTGGCAGCGGCTGCCGCTCACGGTCTTCCTCGGCGTGTACGGGAGCCTCATCGCGCTCGGGTTCGGCATCCCGCTCGGCGTGCTCGCCGCGTACCGGCGCGGATCCGAGGTCGACCGGAGCGTCGTCGCGATGGGCGTCATCGGGGTGAGCGCGCCGGCGTTCGCGACCGGCATCTTCCTGCTCTACGTCTTCGGCGTGTGGCTCGGCTGGTTCCCGATCTTCGGACAGGGTGAGGGGTTCCTCGATCAGCTCTGGCACCTCACGCTGCCGGCCGTCGCGCTCGCGATCTCGGTCATGGGACTCGTCATCAAGATCACCCGGGCCTCGACGATCGAGGAGCTCGGCAAGGACTACGTCGCCTTCGCGCGTGCCCGAGGCCTCCAGGGCCGCCGGATCAGCTCGGCCTACGTGCTCCGGAACGCGCTCATCCCGGTGGCGACCGCGGCGGGTCTCATCGTGGTCGGGCTGCTGACCGGGGCGGTCCTCGTCGAGGTCACGTTCGGCCTGCCCGGGCTCGGGATGCTGCTCGTCACCTCGGTCACGCAGCGCGACATCCCGGTCATCCAGGGCGTCGTCCTCATCGTGGCGATCTTCATCGTGCTCATGCACATCGGGATCGACGTCCTGTACACGCTCATCGACCCGCGGATCCGGTTCGGGCGGGTGGAGTCATGAAGCTCGAGGAGGTCGCGCCCTCCCCGGCGATGCCGTCGACCGCGGGCGACACGCTCCCGCGCGCGCGACGCACGCCCATCACGGTCTGGATCGCGATGGTCTTCGTCGCGATCGCGATCATCTGCGCGGCGTTCGGGCCCCAGATCGCGCCGTACCCCGCGAACCAGCAGGACCTGCTGCTCGGTGAGACGCCTCCGAGCCGCGAGCACTGGGCGGGCACGGACCTCCTCGGGCGCGACGTGCTCTCGCGCGTGATCGTCGGCGCGCGAACCGCCCTCGTGGGTCCCGCGGTCGTGGCCGCCGGCGCGTTCGCGATCGCGACGATCCTCGGGCTGATGGCCGGCTACGTCGGCGGCGCCACCGACTCGGCGATCATGCGCTGGGTCGACTTCATGTTCGCGCTGCCGGGCCCGCTCATCGCGATCGTGATCGTCGGCGTCGTCGGGGGCGGCTTCTGGACGGCCGTGGCGGTCCTCGTCGTCCTGTTCACCGCCCCGGATACGAGGATCGTCCGCAGCGCCGTGCTCGAACAGCGTCCCCTGCCCTACATCGAGGCGGCGCGAACGCTCGGGATCTCCCGGCGGCGGATCATGTTCCGGCACATCTTCCCGAACATCCTGCCGCTCATCGCCGCCTACGTCGTGCTCGACTTCGCGTTCGCGCTCGTGAGCTTGGCGGGGCTCTCGTTCCTCGGTCTCGGCGTCCCGCCCGGGTCACCGGACTGGGGCCGGATGCTGTTCGAGAACCGGACGATCCTGCTCACGAACCCGATGGCCGCGCTGCTCCCGGCGGCCGCGATCGTGATCACGGCGGCGAGCATCAACATCATCGGCGACTGGACGTACGAGCGGATGTCCGGCCGGTGAGCGGGAGCGATCCGCTCCTGGAGATCGAGGGCCTGCGGATCTGGTCGAAGGTGGGACCCGACCGGCGCACGATCACGTCGGGCACCGATCTGACCGTGGGTCCGGGCGAGACGGTCGGCATCGTCGGCGAATCCGGCTCGGGCAAGTCGCTGACCGCGCGCACGATCGTGCGGCTGCTGCCACCCGGCGTGTTCGCCGACGGCAGCGTCCGCTTTCGGGGCCGCGAGCTCATGGAGCTCACGGAGAAGGAGATGCGTCAGCTGCGGGGCGGGGTCGTCTCGCTCATGTTCCAGGACCCGTTCACGATGCTGAACCCGCTCCTTCGGTGCGGGGAGCACATCTCCGAGATGCTCGGGGGTGACGGGGAGCGGATGGCACGCGACCGGGTCCGCGAGGAGACCCTTCGACGCCTGTCCGAGGTCGGCATCGGCGACCCGCACGTGGCCGACCGGTTCCCGTTCCAGCTCTCGGGCGGGATGCGCCAGCGGGTCGCGCTCGCGGCCGCGCTCGCCCGCGACCCCGAGCTGCTCATCGCGGACGAGCCGTCCACGGCGCTCGACGTCACGACCCAGGCAGAGATCCTGGACCTGCTCCGCTCGGTGCAACGCGCCCGCGGGATGGGGCTCATCCTCATCACGCACGACCTGCGCGTGGCGTTCACGACCTGCGACCGCGTCTACGTGCTGTACGCGGGCGCGCTCCTCGAGGTCGGGCGCGCGGAGGCGCTCGAACGCGAGCCGATGCACCCCTACACGCTCGGCCTCCTGCTCTCCGAGCCCTCGGTCGACCAGCGTACCGGCGAGCTCGCGGCGATCCCTGGTTCGGTCCCGGTCCCCGACGACGTCGCCGATCAGTGCGCGTTCGCGCCGAGGTGCCGGTGGGCGGCCGACCCGTGCCGGGTCGCGCGCCCGAGGCTCGAGGACGTCGAGCCGGGCCGGCAGAGCGCCTGCATCCGGCTGGGGGAGATCCGCGACGAGATGCGTGGCCTTCGCGAGCAGGTGCTGCGGCTCGAGATCGACATCGGGCACGTGGCGTGCGACGAGCGGCTCGTCGCGATCGAGGGCGTCGTGAAGACGTTCGAGCTCGGCAAGGGCCGAAGCGTCGAGGCGCTGAAGGGCGTCTCGCTCGAGATCGAGCCCGGCGAGTGCGTGGGGCTCGTGGGCGAGTCGGGCTCGGGGAAGACGACCCTCGGACGATGCCTCCTCGGCCTGGAGACGCCGACAGGCGGACGCATCGCGATCGACGACATCGACGCGTCCGACTACGGAGCGCTGAGCTCCGACTCGCGAACCCGGCTGCGGCACACGGTACAGATGATCTTCCAGGACCCGTACTCCACCCTGAACCCCCGCCACTCGGTCGGCCGCACCCTCACGGAGGCTCTCCAGCGCTCCTCCGGCTCGACCCGCCGCG
>DATBLA010000033.1:0-3082 GCA_036555645.1 Actinomycetota bacterium | reverse complement strand
TAGCGATCGTCGACGATGCCCAACGGCATGCCGACCTCGCGGGAGACCAGCAGCTCGCTCCATCCGATCAGCTCGTCCGGGACGACCGCGCCGATCCGGACCGATCGTTCGCCGAACTCGAGCGTCCCCCCGACCCCCAGGCGTCGCACGACCGCGCTCCTGGTGCCGAGCACGCCCTGGCCGCGCGAGAGCGCGTCGACCACGTCGCCGCGGACCCGCGGCGGCAGGAAGGGAGCGATCTCGACCGGGTTCGCCGCGAACGCATCGATCGGGACGGCGAAGCGCCGTCGGGGACGGTCGATCACGGCGCCTCCCGCGTCGAGCGACCGCGTCAGCCACCGGGTGTCGCCGGCGACGACCACGGTGGCGTCGAGGCCCTGCACCGTGCGGATCCGAGCCCGGAAGTCGACCGGGAGCCCACCCGGCATCCACATCAGGTAGTAGGGGGGCGGCTGGGAGACGCCGGGGTCGGGTGCCTCCGGGGCGATCGCGCCCACCGGCGGTGCCGCGGCGACCCGCGCCGTCGTCGGCACCGGATCACGCAGCGTTCCGGGGGCTGTGAGCGCGACCGCGGCGAGACCGAGGGCCACGGTCATCGCTACGAACACCGATCGTCGCCACGGCGTCCGGCTCCTGGTGGCCTCCATCGAAGAGAGCTTAGCCTCGACCCTCATGGTCCCAGGTCGCCTCGGCGTGTTGCGCGCTCTCGTGACGGGGTGCAAGGTGGACGTGATCCCGGAAGGAGAGGGCGATGGGGGATGAGCGGTTCGATTACACGGGGGTGCACGCCTTCGTCTTCATCGACGAGGTGGATCCGTCGATGGACGTCGAGTCGGGCACGATCAAGGAAGCCGGCGCCGGGGTCACGACGATCAGGCACGTGATCGACGCGCTCCGTGCGTTCGGGCCACCGCCCGAGGGTCCGGTGGTGTTCGCCGCCGAGCTCGTCGGCAGCTCGAAGGGCTTCGCACATCTGCGAGCCGAGACGCTCGTCGAGCTCCAGGACTTCATCGGAGCCGAGCTCTCACAGCGTGGGGTGCACTGCAACTACGGCGCCGAGGCCGACACCGCGAAGGTCGCCGGCCGGAAGGCCGGGGCCAAACGCGATTCCCCCGAGGTCATCGGATTGGTCCGCTTGCGGGTCAGGAAGAACCGGACCGGGGACGTGCTCGAGGCGCTGGCCGCGGAGGACGGCCCCCTCGCGGGCTCGTTCCGAGGCGCCTCCGTCGTGTTCAGCGACTACGACATCCTGCTGCAGCTCGGCGGCGACACGTTCGAGGACGTCGCGGCCGCCGCGTACGGGCCGCTCCAACAGATCCCGTGGATCACCTCGACGAACACCGCGTTCACCGACGCTCGGCGTTACGAGAGCTGACGAGCACGGAGCTCCGCGAGCCGGCGGGCGGCGCCACGCTCCCCGACGACGTGGCCCTTCGCCCGATACGCCGAACGGGCCTCCTCGAGTGAGGCGATCGCCTCGTCGACGGCCCCGAGGGTCGCCAGCACCTCCGCGCGGACGCGCACGGTGTCGGCGCGCAGCAGGGTGAAATCGGTGTCTCCCAGGCGGCGGTCGGCCTCATCGATCAGCCTCAGGGCCGCCTCGCGATCGCCGAGCGTCGCCCGGGCCCGCGCACTCGCCATGCGCCAGCCCACCTGCGCCTCGAGGTCGAAGTCGGCCGCGAGCTCCGCCGCGGTGGCGGCGCACTCCTGGGCGGCGTCGTCCCTTCCCAGTCGGGCCAGCACGTGGGCGAGGTCGACCGCCACGACCGCGCCGTTCGCGGCGTCGTTCATCGCGCGGAACAGGTCGTAGGAACGCCTGAGGGCGCGCTCGGCTCCCTCGAGGTTCCCTCCCGCCTCGGCCACGGCTCCGATCACCGACTCCGCCGCCGCGAGATCGAGCCGAAGTCCGAGTTCCTCCAGCTCCGAGCGAGCCGTCGCGACGAGGTCCCGCGCTTCCTCGGTCCGGCCGGCGTAGGCGAGCATCTCGGCCTCACCGAGCAGCACGCTCGCCGAGGCCGACGTGCTCAGCGCCGTCTCGTTCCTCATGGACCGTACCTGCTCGAGCGCCTCCCGAAGCGGTGTCGGCCCGCGCAGCAAGGCGATGACCACGTACGTGGCGGCTCGCCCGACGAGCCGAGCGTCGCCCGAGGCGACGGCGTCGCGGAGCGCCTCGCGAGCCCACCGCTCGAACGTGACCGCGTCGCCGCCGATCCACGCGATCGTCGCCAGCTGATAGTGGCATTCGGCGACCCCCTCTGCGTCTTCGAACGTCTGCAGCGTCTTCACGTGCGAGCGCAGCCTGGCGATCAGTTCCTGGGGCGGGGCGGACTTGGGGTGGCGAACCAGGTCGTGTGAGATCTGAAGCGCCTCGAACCGCGTCCGCAGGCGCTCGTCGTCGGCCGCGGCGGCATCGGCGAGCCCTGCCTCGAGCATCGCCTCGTACCCCTCTCCTTCGGCGGAGTCCCGCAAGGCATGGCACAGGCGCAAGCGCATCGCCGCGCGCGAACCCGGATCGGACGTGAGCGAGATCGCCCGGCGGAGCAGTCGGATCGCGGCGCGCGGGTCACCGCGCTGCACGGCTCGAATGCCGGCCGCGCTCAGCCGCTCGGCGGCGCGTTCCGCGAGCGCGTCGGTGGCCTCGTCACGGGTGCCCAACTCCACGCGATAGTCGTGGGCGGTGGCGAGATGGAAGCCGGCGATCTCGTCCAGCTCCTCCGGCCGCTCCGGTGATCCGGCCTCGAGTCGGTCCGCGAACCGCTCGTGCAGCGCGGCACGGGTCGCCTTCGTGGCCGAAGCGTAGGCAGCGTCACGGAGCAACTGGTGCTGGAACTCCAGCTGGTCGGAGGACTCCGGCGCCCCGGTAGGCACCCGGATCAGAGCGCGATCCAAGAGTCGCTCGACGACCTCCTCGAGGCGTGTGGCCACCGGCCCGGGGAGGAGAGCGCGCAGCTCGTCGAGCGAGAAGGCTCGCCCGACCACCGAGGCGTGGACGAGGACCTCGCGCTCGTCGGCGGGCAGGCGATGCAGCCGCGCGTTCAGCAGCCCGGCGAGCGTCGGTGGCGTGGATCCGGAATCGGCGAGC
>DATBLA010000032.1:0-38957 GCA_036555645.1 Actinomycetota bacterium | reverse complement strand
AGCACCTCCGAGGCTCGGCCGCGGATCACCTCCTCGTGCAGCTTCGTGAGCTCGCGAGCGACCGCGATGCGACGCTCGCCCAACTCCTTCACGACGTCGCGAACCAGGGACTCGAGGCGGCGCGGGGACTCGAACACGACGATCGTCCGCGCGTCGGCGGCGAGGGAGCGGAGACGGGCCCGGCGCTCTCCGGCCTTGCGTGGAAGGAACCCCTCGAAGACCCATCGGTCCACGGGCAGGCCCGCGACCGCGAGGGCGGCCGTGACCGCCGACGGACCCGGGACGACGCGGACCTCGATCCCCTCGTCCGCGCATGTGTGCACGAGCCGGTACCCGGGGTCCGACACCAGCGGCATCCCTCCGTCGGAGACGAGCGCCACGTCCTCGCCGCCGCGGAGCCGCGAGAGCACCGACCGGGTGCGCTCTCGCTCGTTGCCCTCGAACATCGACACCATCCGCGCGTCGATCCCGAGGTGAGCGAGCAGCCGCCCGGTGCGGCGCGTGTCCTCGGCCACGACGAGGTCGACGCGCTCGAGGGTCTCTCGGGATCGCTCCGACAGGTCGCCGAGGTTGCCGATCGGCGTTCCCACGACGTACAGGGTCCCGGTCACCCGCCGATGCTCCCACGGCGTTGCCCCGACGGCCGCCGTGAGCGGCTGGGCTACGCTCGAGGCGTGGCTCGTGAGGAGCATCGGGACGGCGCCGCGACCCCGCTCGCGACCAAGCTCGGGATCCGGCAGGGCTCTCGCGTCCTCGTGACCGGTGCCCCGCAGGGGTTCTCGCTCGATCCGCTCCCGGACGAGGTCGAGATCGTGGCGGCGGCACGAGGGTCGCTGGACGTGGCGCTCCTGTTCACGACCCGCCAGGCCGTCCTTCGACGCCGTTTCGCAACGATCGCCGGGGCGCTCGTTCCCGCCGGGCGCCTGTGGGTGGCCTGGCCGAAGAAGGCATCCGCGATCGACACGGACCTCACGTTCGGCGTCGTCCAGCGGCACGGGCTGGATGCCGGGCTCGTCGACAACAAGTCGGCGTCGATCGACGCCGACTTCCAGGGCCTCCAGTTCGTCGTTCGCCTGAAGGACCGCCTGAAGGACCGGCCGCGAGCCTGACCCGAGGACCCCGCTGGAACGAGGGGCCTGCCGTACCATCGGGCGGATGTCCACCGGGCTCGCGCGGCTCAATCGACCGATCGTCGCGATCATCGCGGTCGGTCTGATCGCCGGGTTCATCCGATTCGTGAGCCTGGACTTCCCGCAGCGTCGGATCTTCGACGAGTACTACTACCCGAAGTCGGCGTGCATCTTCCTCGGCTACTCGAACGAGCGCTGCGACATCAACAGCGGCCCCGAGCGCATCTGGCGCGAGACGGAGAACGACACGGGCGCGTGGGTCCATCCGCCGCTCGGCAAGTGGGCGATCGCGCTCGGCGAGCTGGGCTTCGGGACGGACTCCTTCGGCTGGCGCGTCTCGTCGGCCGTCGCCGGCACCGCCACCGTCGTCCTGCTGGCCGTGATCGTCCAGCTCCTGTTCGCGAGCGCGATCTGGACGTTCGCCGGCGGCCTGCTGCTCGCGGTCGAGAACCTGCACGTCGTCCAGTCGCGGACGGCGATGCTCGACGTCTTCGTCACGCTGTGGATCGTGCTCGGGTTCGTCTTCGTCCTGCTCGACCGGCGGTGGATCGGACGCAGGTCCGTCCAGGACCATTCGTCGTCACCTGAGGGATCGGGCGAATCCGAGCCGGCGGACGCCGATCCGTTCGCCACGGAGAGCGGTGCGCTGCAAGCTCCTCCACGTGTGCCGGCGCCGTTGTGGCGGCCGTGGCGGTTCGCCGCCGGGGCCGCGCTCGGCGCGGGGATCGCGACGAAGTGGTCGGCGCTCGCGGCGATCCTCACCGCGATCGTCATCACGTTCGTGTGGGAGGTCGTCCGGCGGCGCCGTCAGGCGATGGCGAAGCCGGTGGCCCACGCGTTCGCCGCGGAGGGCTTCGGCACGGTGCTCGCCTTCGTCGTGACCCCGCTGCTCGTCTACGCGGTCTCCTACGCCGGTTGGTTCGCGCACTTCGGGTTCGACCTCGGGCGGTGGTTCGACCTCCAGAGCAACATCCTGTCGTACCACTGGAGCCTGGACGCGGTGGACCCGAGCGGCGAACCGGTCCATCCCTATCTCTCGCCGGCGTGGCAGTGGCTCCTGCTCCGCCGCCCGGTGCTGTACTACGCGGACTACTCGATGGAAGGGATGCGCGCGGTGATCTACGCGAACGGGAACCCAGCGATCTTCTGGGGCAGCCTGGTCGCGATCCCCTACACCGCGTACGCGTGGTGGCGGGATCGCGACTGGCGGGCCGGGTTCGTCGTCATGGCGATCGCCGGGCTCTACCTCCCCTGGTTCCTCGTCTCACGTCCGCAGTTCGTGTTCTACGCGACACCGCTGTCACCGTTCCTCGTCCTCGCCTGCCTCTACACGATCCGCGCGCTCTCGCACGCCCATGTCGCGGGCTCGAGATCCAGGCCGTACCTGCCGGTGGCCGTGGGGTTCGTCGCCGCCGCCGTCATCCTGTTCGCCTGGTTCTGGCCGACACTCACCGGTGCCCCGCTCACCGACGCCGCGTGGAAGCTCCGCTACTGGCTCCCCACCTGGTTCTGAGCGATGGCGCGCACGGACGAGGTCCTCATCACGATGCGCGACGGCATCCGCCTCGCCGCCACGCTGTTCGAACCGGATGGCGACGGACCCTGGCCGGCGCTGCTCGAGGCCCTGCCCTATCGCAAGGACGACCTGACCGCCGAGTACCGGCCCGAGTACCACCGGTTCGCCGAGGAGTTCGGCTACCTCGTGTGCCGGCTGGACATCCGCGGCACCGGCTCGTCCGAGGGGCGACCGGCGGGCGAGTACACGGCGGACGAGCTCGACGACATCGCCGAGGTGATCGCGTGGCTCGCCGCCCAACCGTGGTCGAACGGCACCGTCGGGATGTACGGGACGTCGTGGTCCGGGTTCAACTCGCTCCAGGTCGCGATGCTCCGGCCCCCAGCCCTCCGGGCCGTCTGCTCGATCTTCGCCTCCGACGACCGGTACGCCGACGACGTCCACTACTTCGGCGGCGCGCTGAAACAGCTCGACCTGGCGGACTGGTGCACGTACATGGACGCGTCGAACGTCCTTCCCCCGGTTCCGCGCCTCGCGCCGGACGACTGGCGCGAGCGCTGGGAGTTGCGGCTGGACTCGTACGTGCCGTGGATGCTCGAGTGGCTCGAGCACCAGACGTACGACGCCTTCTGGAAGCACGGGTCGCTCCGCGAGGACTACGCCGCGATCGAGGCGGCGACGATGCTCGTCACCGGGTGGGCGGACGGCTACACGAACATCGCGCTTCGGGGAGTGGCCGAGCTCCGCTGCCCGAGGCGCCTGCTCGCCGGCCCGTGGTCGCACGCCGACGTCGAGACCTCCCGGCCCGGCCCGAACATCGACCTCGTGCCCGAGATGGCGCGCTGGTGGGATCGGTGGCTGAAGGGCATCGACAACGGCGTCGATCGGGAGCCGCCGATCGTCGTGTTCGTGCGGCGGCCGACGCCGCCCGAGCCCGAGCTCGCCGTCCACCGGGGCGAGTGGCGATTCGAGCCCGGCTGGCCGCTCGAGCGATCTCGTCCGCGGTCGCTGCCGCTGTCATCGTCGAACCGGCCCGGCGGGATCGACCAGCTCGAGGTCAGAGGCGACGTGGGCTCGACGGCGTGGATCAGCTGCGCGGCGGCGCCGCCGTGGTGGCAGCCCGTCGATCAGCGCCCCGACGAGGCGCACTCCCTCGTCTACGACTGGGCGCCGCTGGAGGACGAGCTCGAGATCCTCGGCCACCCGATCGCCCGGGTGGCGGTGCGCTCGTCCGCACCGGTCGCGTATCTGTCCGCCAAGCTCTGCGACGTCCATCCGGACGGGACGTCCCAGCTCGTCACCCGGGGCCTGCTCAACCTCGCCCACCGGGACTCACGCGAGGCCCCGGCCCCCCTGCGACCCGGGTCCTGGTACGACGTGATCGTTGAGCTCGAGGTCACCTCGTGGATCTTCGAGCGCGGCCACCGGGTTCGGCTCGATCTCGCGGGCGCCGACTGGCCGAACTGCTGGCCCCCGCCCGAGCCGGTCACGCTCGGCGTCGACACCGCGCGTTCGGCGATCGAGCTCCCCGTGCTCGAGGAGCCGGCGCCGATCCGCGACCGTCCCGACCTTCCCACGCCGCGGCGGCCGCAGATCGCTCCCGCGGGCGACGGCGACTCGGGCGAGCTCGAGGTCTCGATCGAGCGCGGCCGGCCGGACGGCACCTCGCGCGTCGCGTTCCGCTACGGCGGCCCGACGGAGGCGACCGACGAGGGCCCCGAGCTCGATCAGCGCTACGAGGGTGCGCTCGGCGTGTCGATCGCGGATCCCGGGCGCGCGTGGGTCGACGCGTCGGCGACCTTCCGGATCACGTGGCCCGAGGCCGTCGTGACGAGCCGGACCCACAGCCGAATCGACAGCGACGCCGAGGCCTACGACGTGCGCATCGAGATCGACGCGATGCAGGACGGCGAGACCGTGCGATCGCTGCGGTTCGAGCGGCGGATCCCGCGGAACCTTCAGTAGACCGGGGGCGCGGGGCTAGGAAGCGGGAGCCGCCAGCTGGCCGGTGAGCGGCCGGATCACGATCGGATCGTTGCCGAACACGTCGCGCGTCGCCATCCGGATCGACACGTCCAGGCGGCCGGCCGCGAACGCGATCTCCTCGCCCTCGGCCACGACGGGGTCGACGTAGGTCGGGGCGAGCAGCATCATCGCGAGCGGTGGCAGCGCGCCCGGCTCGTAGTCGGGGAACTGCCGCTCCAGCTCGGCGTCGGTCGCGAGCCTCGCCTGCGGGTCGCCGACCGCTTCGCGGGCCAGCTCGAGGTCGAGCTCGCGGACGGCGGGGATGACCATGAGCGCCGGACCCGAGCTCGCCATCACGACGACCGTCCTGGCGACGAGCTCGTCGGGGATCGCCGCGTTCGGCGATGCCTCGGTCGCGCGCCTGGGCACGACCGTGAACGCCGCACCGCGACCCTGGAGATAGTCGATCACGTACGCCACAGGTGCCCCTCCGTCTCGTGACCGAGTCTAGCCCTCGACCCGGCCGATCAAGGAGGGACCGTTCGGACCAAATCCGCACCGACCGAAGACCTATCCCGGATGCCGATCCACCGCCATCCGGAACGCGAGCGAGCACCGGAGGCCGCGCCGGGGGCCGTGCACGAGGTGGAACGGACGGCCGTCTCGAGCGCCGGCCAGACCTGGCCCGCGGAGCAGCGTGAGGCCGCCGGCACGCGCGTTCCACTCACCGAGGACCTCGCCCTCACGCCCGGATCTGACCTCGAACGGAGCCGATCCGGCGAGGGTGACGATCGCCACGAGGCGCCGGTACCAGCGGCCGTCCAGGTGCGCCGTGATCCCGACCGACCCCGGTCGGTACACGCCGATCCCCACCTCGTTCGGCGTCCAGGAGCGGAGGCCGCGAACGCCGGCTCCCTCCTCGCGGACCCGGTCGGCGAGGGTGGCCGCCAGCGCTCGAACGCTCGGGAAGGCGTCGAACGGCGCGCGGACGTCGAACCCGTCGATCTCCATCCGAACGCCGGCCGCCCCGAACGTCCCGGCCATGCGGCGCATCGGTCCGTCTCGAACCTCTCGCCACGCCTGCCGGAGGAACGCCGGCTCCACGACTTCGTCGACGTGGGCGAAGCCGTCCGTTGCCGTCCGGCGAAGCGCGGTGCCGAGCGGAGCGCCCGTGAGCGGACCGGTCATCCGCGCCGACCCGCTCCGGCTCATCCGAACCCGGGCAGGTGCTCTCGGAACAGCAGGTATCCGACGCCCGCGGCCAGGTCGAGGAGGAAGTGGGCGATGACGAGCGGCCACGCCCTGCGGGTTCGGACGAAGACGAACCCGAACAGGAGCCCCATCGCGAGGTTCCCGAGGAACCCGCCCCACCCCTGATAGAGGTGGTACGTGCCGCGAAGCAACGCGCTCGTCCCCACGGCCGCGACCTCGGTGAGCCCGAGCTGTCGCAGGCGCGTGACGAGGTAGGCGACGACGACGATCTCCTCGAGCAGCGCGGCCTCGGCCGCGCTGAGGATCAGGACCGGCACGGTCCACCAGTGATGGAGCGGCGGGACCGGGACGACGAACCGGTTCACGCCCAGGGCGACCGCGAGCAGGTACACGCCGATCCCACCGAGTCCGACGACGACGAACAGCAGCACGCCCCGGACGACGTCCTCGCGAGGCCGATCCCACGCCAGCCCGATCGAGCCCAGGCCCTCGCCGCTGCGGCGGACGAGGTAGGTGACCAGCCAGACGGGAGCCAGGCCGAACACGATGCCGAAGACCTGTCTGGCCAGCTGCGTGCTCTGGGAGACCGAGGACACGGTGACGCCGCGCAGCGGCGCGTCGAGGAAACTGAGCAGCGCGAAGACGGCGCTCGCGAGCAGCGAGAGCGACAGCACGACGAACGTCTCCTCGGCCAGGGTTCGGCGCGGAAGTGGCGGAGCCGGGACGCGCTGCTCGCTGCGCATGGCCATCAATGTAGGCCGGTTCGTACGATGCGTGGGATGGCGACCGGCTTCAGCTTCGAGTCGGTGAGCGCGACGGACTACGACGAGCTCCGGCCCGGATACGCGGCCGCCGCCGTCGACCGGTTCGCCGAACGCGCTCGCCTGGACGCGACCTCACTCGTCGTGGACCTGGCGGCCGGGACCGGCCAGCTGTCGAGACGGCTCCGAGCGCTGGGACCTCGCGTGGTGGCCGTCGAACCCGCGGCGAACATGCGGGCGGTGCTCGCGGACGGACTTCGGGACGTCACAGTCCTGGACGGGACCGCCGAGGCGATCCCGCTCGCCGACGGGGAGGCGGACGCCGTCGTGGTGGGCAACGCGTTCCACCACTTCGACGCCGAACGCGCCTTCGCCGAGATCCGGCGCGTCCTTCGCCCGGGTGGCTCCCTCGCCCTGTTCTGGGCCTGGCCCGCCGAGGACACCGGTGCTCATCCGGCCCTCCCACGGATCGAGGCGCTCGTCGAGGAGATGCGAGGCACCTCGCCGATCGCGCAGGTTTACCGACGGTGGTCCGAGATCCCCGCCACCGTTCCGGGCTTCTCGCCATTCGAGCGTGACGAGTTCGCGATGACCAAGCTCGAGCCCTCGGACCGCCTGGCCGATCTGTGGGCGACCTCGAGCGACGTCGCGTCCATGCCCGGGCCCGCCCGTTCCGAGCTCCTGGACCGGATCCGAGCGCTCTCGCGCGCGCTTCCCCCCACCGTGGAGCTCGCCTTTCGCACCGTGGTCGACCGGTGCGTGCGACAGGAGCCCTAGGCCAGGGCGACGTCGACGAGCACGAGCTCGGCGATCGTCCGCGCGGTCACGGCGATCCGATCCTCGTCCGCGATCTGCGCCGCCGAGCCCGTCCGCATCTCGTTGCCGTTCACGTCGACGGACCCCTCGATCACGTACAGGTAGACGCCTCGGTTCGGTCCGAGCGGATGCTCGACCGCGACGCCCGCGTTCAGCCTCGACACGAGCAGGCGCGCGTCCTGATGCACGAGAACGGCGTCGCCTCCCTCGCCGCTGATCGCCTCGAGGAGCCGGTCCGTGCGATCGGCCTCGGTGAACACGCGCTGCTCGACGCCGGGCGGCAGTCCCCGCTCGCGCGGCATGATCCACAGCTGGATGAACCGCATCGGCTCGGTCTGCGAGGCGTTCTGCTCGGAGTGCCGGGCGCCGCTTCCCAGCGTCATCCGCTGCACCGAGCCCGCGGGCAGCGGTCCGGGCGCGCCGCCGACGTCGTCCTCGTGACGGAACGTCCCCTCGACCACGTAGGTGAGCCCCTCGATGTCGCGATGCGGGTGCATCGGCCAGATCGCGCCGGGGACGAGCCGGTCGTCGTTGAACACGCGGAGCGAGCCGAAGCGCATGTACTCGGGATCGACGTACGTGTCGAACGAGTAGTGCCAGCGGGCTCGGAACCACCCTCCGTCGACGTCGGAGATCTCGTCGTCGTGCCGGATCTTGACGGCCATCGTCACCTCGCGGTCGATGCGAACCTACACGGCCGCGTGGCGCGAGGCCTACCCCCAGCCTCCCGAGCACTGCTCGGCGGTGCTCGCGTCCGTGCGGCCCTTCGTCACGACGCCGGCGGCGACGCCCGCGCACAGCGGTTGACCGCCCTCGACGAGGGTGACCATGACCACGGACGCCGGCATCACCCGGAGCGTGACGGTCCCGACCGCGGGCGCGCCCGTCGTGTACGTGACGGCCGGGTCGATCGAGGAGGCCGCGTCCGGGCCGTAGCCGTCGAACGTCCCGTGCTCGGCGACGTAGATCTGCGCTCCGGCGATCGCCGCCGTGAGCGTGCTCTGCGCGGAGAGCTCGTTCGCCCGATCGATCGGGTTGCCGCCCGCGCCGGACGCGGACCCGCCCGAGTCGTCCGGATCGTTCGCGGCGGGCGCGGGGCCCGTCTCGGATGCGGGCCCGGCTGCCCGACCACCCCGATCGAGGAACAGGATCGGCACGAGCCAGATGAGCATCGCGACGAGCGCCATCGCCACGAGCAGTCGAAGGCCCATCTCGCCGCGCTCGGAGACCATCTCGACGATCGCTTTCGGGCCCGCCGTGGGCCCCTCACCTGGGTATCGGCGAGTGCGGAACGGCCTTGATCGAGCGCCGGCGCGGTGCTGCGACTAGAGCTGGAGCACCGGGCAGGTGAGCGTTCGGGTGACGCCCTCGACCGACTGGACCGGCATGACGATCGCCTTCGCGAGCTCGTCGAGGTCGTTCGCCTCTCCACGCGCGATGACGTCGTACGGGCCCGTCACCGGGTCGACCGACGTGATGCCCTTGACGCCGCTGATCTCGCGGGTCACGTTGCTGGCTCGCCCAACCTCGGTCTGGATCAGGATGTACGCGCTGACCACGTCGACCTCCTCTTCGAGCGCCGGCGCCATCGTACGCCAACGCCCGAACCGGACGCGAGCGCGCAGGGCTCAGACGATGGGGCCCGCCCCCGGCAGCGGCTCGACGTCGGGGACCGGCGGGCCCTCCGGGGTCGGGCCCGACAGCGAGGCGGCTCCCAACACGACCCACGCCACGCCCGCGCCGCAGAGCGTCATCGCCGAGGCCGCCACGTACAGGGTCACGGGCCCGAAGCCGTCGAACACGAGCCCACCGACGCCCGCGCCGAGGATCGGCGCGATCCCGAACCCGACGGTCATCGCGAGCGACTGCCCGGTCGAGTACAGGGTCGAGGGAACCATTCGCCCGATCACCACCACGGTGCTCGTGAACAGGAGGGCGAACCCGGCGCCTTCGAAGACCGTGAGGAACGACAGGATCGTCGGGTCCTCGACGAGTCCCCAGAGCAGGAACCCCGCGGCGTACGCGAGACATCCCGAGACGAAGACCGCCCGCAGGCCGTAGCGGCTCCACCATCGCGACGACAGCCGCATGACGGGCACCTCCACCAGACCGCCGAGCGCGGTCCCGATCCCGATGAGCAGCGGTCCCCCGCCTTCGGCCGCGATCCGCAGCCCGATGAAGTTCCACGCGGCGTTGAACCCGGTCCACACGAACAGGAGGGCGATGAGGAAGGCCCAGAACCTCGGCGCCTGCCGGAACACGGCGCCGACCGCCCCGAGACGTCCGTGGCGCGCGACATGCGCGGGCCGGTCGGGCTCGATCGCGATCGTCGTCCAGGCGCAGACGACCACGGAGCCGAGGGCGAAGATCGGCATGGCCCATCGGATTCCGGCCTGCTCCAGGACGATGCCCGCCACCAGACACGTCGTCGCGTACGACAGGCTCTCCCACCCGCGGATCCGCCCGTACTCGTTCATGCGCTCGTCCCCGAGGTGGGCCAGGGCGATCGCGTCGACGTTCGGGGGGATCGCGGCGCTCAGCCCGGCCAGCACGAACGCCGTCACGATCACCGCGAGGTAGGAGTCGACGGCGAACAGCGCGAGCGCGACCACGGCGGTCCCGGCCGTCCCGAGCTGGAGCGCGCGCCGGCGTCCGATCGTCGTGTCGGCGAGGTGCCCCCAGACCGGCGCGAACGCCACCCGGGCGACGGCCATGCCGGCGATCACCACTCCGATCTCCGCGGCGTCGAGGCCCTTTCCCTCGAGGAACAACGACAGGAACGGGAACAGGGCCGCGATGAACAGCCCGAACAGGATGAACAGGACCTGGACCGCCACCGCGGGCCGGATCGAGGGTCGCAGGACGGTCATCCGTGGAACCTAACAGCGCGCGATCAGAGTTCGAGCCGGTACACGCGCATGCGCAGCCGGCTCCCGTCACGCAAGGGATGCCGTTCGCCGGTGTCGACGAACCCGCACGCCGAGTACAGGTCGGCGGCGCCGTCGTTGCCCTCGGTCACGCCCAGGACGAGCGCGCGGACACCGTCGGCTCGCGCCCACTCGACGACGCCGTCCACGAGCGCCCGCCCCACGCCGCGCCGGCGCCAGGCCGGCTCGACCCACATCCCGTACAGGTGCGCGTCCACCTCGCCGGCCTCGCGCGACCCGACCGCCATGCCGAGCCACGATTCGGCAGTCTCGGCCACGAGGAACCGGTTCCTCGCGCCCTCCCACCCCTGGACCCACGCGATCCACGCCGATTCGTCGTGGTCGCGCTCGAGCTCGAGCGTCGATCCGAACGCATCGGGCGCATCGGCGAGCGCGCGCAGGCGCAGGTCGCGCACGCGTTCCCACTCTCCCGCCACGACGGCCCGGACCTCGACCACCATCGCGGCTCACGATAGCCGTCACCCCGTGTCGCGAGTCGTTCGAACGATCGGCGCGACGCGCGCTCGGCGATACTGTCGGCCGTGGGAGCCGGCGAGGCCGCGTGGTGGCACGGAGGCGTCATCTATCAGACCTACGTGCGCTCGTTCGCCGACTCGAACGGTGACGGCGTCGGCGACCTCCAGGGCATCGTCGATCGCCTCGACCACATCGAGTGGCTCGGGGTCGACGCGATCTGGCTGAGCCCGATCACCCCCTCCCCGAACGAGGACTGGGGCTACGACGTCTCCGACTTCACCGACGTCGACCCCGAGCTCGGAGATCTCGGCGTGCTCGATCGCCTCGTCGCCGACGCCGCGCGTCGCGGGATCCGGGTGATCGTCGACCTCGTGCCGAACCACACGAGCAACCGGCACCCGTGGTTCGTCGAGGCGAGATCGGACCGGGGCTCGCCACATCGCGACTGGTACGTGTGGGCCGACGGCGTCGCGGGCGGGCCGCCGAACAACTGGACGTCGGTGTTCGGCGGGCCGGCGTGGACGTGGGACGCGGCGAGCGAGCAGTACTACCTCCACAACTTCCTGCCCGAGCAGCCGGACCTGAACTGGTGGAACACCGACGTGCGCCGGGAGTTCGAGCGGATCCTGCGGTTCTGGTTCGACCGTGGCATCGCCGGCTTCCGCATCGACGTGGCGCACGGGCTCGTCAAGGACCGCGACCTGCGGGACAACCCGCCGGTGACCGACGACGATCACCCGCGCGTTCGGCAGCTCGGGCTCCGGCCCGTCTACAACATGAATCGCCCGGAGGTCCACGACGTCTACCGGCGATGGCGAGAGGTCGCCGACACGTACGACCCACCCCGTGTGCTCATCGGCGAGACGTGGCTCTTCGACCTGCCCGAGCTCATGGCCTTCTACGGCGCCGATGCCGCCGAGCTCGACCTGGCGATGAACTTTCCCTTCGTCTTCTCGACGCTCGGCGAGGAGATGCGCGAGGTCGTGAGGGCGACCGAGACCGCGCTCTCCGGCACCGCGTGGCCGGTGTGGATCGGCTCGAACCACGACGCGGGCCGGTTCCCCACCCGATGGGCAGGCGGCGACGAGCGGAAGATCCGGTCGGCGCTCGTGCTCCTGCTCACGCTTCGAGGGACGCCGATCCTGTACTACGGCGACGAGATCGGCATGCCCGAGGTGGCCGTGCCCCGCGACGCCCTCCTGGACCCGGTCGGGATCCGCGGATGGCCCTCGGATCCCGGGCGTGACGGCTCACGGACGCCGATGCGCTGGAGCGGCGGGGCCGGTGTCGGCTTCGCCTCGCCCGAGGTCGAGCCATGGCTCCCGGCGGGCGACCCGTCCGACCCGACCGTGGCCGACCAGCGATCGGACCCGGGCTCGGTCCTGCACCTGTGCCGCGACCTCATCGCGCTGCGGCGGACGACGCCCGAGCTGCAGACGGGAGCGAGCGAGGACCTGCCGGCTCCGCCCGGCGTGTGGGCGTGGCGCCGAGGATCCGACCTCGTCGTCGTCCTCAACCTGGCCGAGGACCCGGTGGAGATGCCGCTGGAGGGCGCCACCGTCCTCATCGCGACCGATCGTCGCCGCGACGGCGAGGCCGTGAGCGGTTCGCTCCGGCTGGACGGGTGGTCGGCGGCCGTCGCGCGGCTCGGCTAACGCTCCTCCGTCGCCGGCTGCTCCCGCGCCTCCCGCTCCCTGCGGAGCTGGAGCAGGTGGTCGGCCAGGCCGATCGAGGTGAACGGGAGGACCGGGGCCAGGAGCAGCGCGACCTCGGGCACCGTCCGAACGGTCACGAACGCCCACGCGGTCGCCAGGAGCACCGCCAGCGATCTCGCCTTCCACGACCGATCGAGGTCGTTTCGCATCGCGACGATCCCTCCCGCCCCGATCCCCGCCACGAAGCCGGTCACGGCATCGGCGGCGAGCGCCGAGACGGGGATCCCGACGAGCAGCGACAGCGCCATGGCCCCCGCCGCCGCTCCGGGGGCGCGCGGGTGCTCGGACAGGAAGGCGAGCGCGATGAAGACGAAGGGCACGAGCATGAGACCGAAGGCGATCGCCAGTCCCGCGTTCGACGGGCCGCCCCGCTCGTCGGAGGCCACCGACACCAGGCCGGCGAGCAGCGCCCAGTACCCGGGGACGAGGAGCAGCGTGGAGAGCAGGATCGCGCGCCACTTCCGCCTCGGTGGCAGCGGCTCGATCCCTCCCGGTCGGCGAGCCCGGAGCATGGGCTCAGCCCTTGACGGCACCGGCGGTCAGGCCTCGGACGAAGTACTTCTGAAGCGAGAAGAAGACGATGAGCGGCAGGAGCATCGAGATGAACGCCGCCGCGGTGAGCAGATGCCAGTTCTCGCCCTGCTGCCCGACCAGGCCGGCGAGCGCGATCGTGAGCACCCTGGTCTCGCTCGTGCCCCCGAGGAAGACGTAGGCGACCAACAGGTCGTTCCACACCCACAGGTACTGGAAGATCGCGAACGCCGCCAGCGCCGGGACCGAGAGCGGGATCACCAGTCGCCAGAAGATCGTGAAGTGGTCGGCCCCGTCGATCTTCGCCGATTCGATGATCGACGATGGGAGGGACCCGATGTAGCTGCGGAGCAGGTAGATGGCGAGCGGCAGGCCGAAGCCCGCGTGCGCCAGCCAGATGCCGAGGAAGGTCCCGTTGAGATCCAGGTCGGGGAACACGATGAGCCCGCCGAGCGTGGCGCCGTTGTTGAACAGGCGAAGCAGCGGGATCAGCGTCATCTGGATCGGCACGACCATGAGACCCACAACGATCACGAACAGCACGTAGCGGCCCCGGAACTCCATCCACGAGAACGCGTAGGCCGCGAACGCGGCGATCGTGATCGGGATCACGGTCGAGGGGATCGTCACGGCGAGGCTGTTCATGAAGGCGTTCCCGAAGCCCGCCGTGTCGAGGGCGAGGCGATAGTTCTCCAGGGTCCAGCTCGCCGCCTGGAACGGTCGCGCGAAGACCGTCCACCACCCGGTGGTGTCGACGAGGCCTTCGGGGCGGAACGAGGTGATGAGGACGCCGATGGTCGGGATGAGCCACAGGATCACGATCGCGATGATCGTGATGCGAACGACCCAGCCGCCCTTGCGGGTGCCGAGCGCCTCGTCGGCCTTGCGCGCGGCGGCGATGTCGTCGGCGGACACCGTCTGGGCGCTCACCGGATCATCTCCTGCTCGCGGAACCTGCGAACGTTCCAGATCATCACCGGGATGATCGCGAAGAACAGGACGACGGCGATCGCGGCCCCGCGTCCGTCGTGGTTCGCGATGAAGAACCAGTCGATCATGCGCTCCGCGATGACCTCCGTATGGTTCGTCTCGGCGCTTCCCATCACGAAGACGATGTCGAAGACCTTCAGCGCGTTGATGACCATATACGTGGCCACGACGACGATCGTGGGCAGGATGCTCGGGACGATGATCCGGCGGAACACCTGCATCTCCGAGGCGCCGTCGATGCGCGCGGCCTCGATGATCTCGTCGGGGATCGCCTTGATGGCGGCGGACAGGACCACCATCGCGAACCCCGTCTGCATCCAGACCATGATCACCATGAGGAGCAGGTTGTTCCACGGCTGCTCCTGGAGCCACGGGATCGGGTCCTGCCCCAGACCGAGCATCACGCCGTTCAGCAGGCCGATGTTCGAGCCGAACCCGGTCGGCCGGAAGCTGTAGATCAGCCGCCACGTGATGGCCGCCCCGGCGAAGGAGATCGCCATCGGCAGGAAGATCAGGGACTTGGCGGCGGCCTCGCCCCGACGCAGGCGGTCGGCGAGCGTGGCGAAGATGAGCCCGATGCTCACCGCGAACAGCGGCACGACGATGATCCAGCCGAGCGTGTTCCGGATCGCCCGCAGCATGCTCTCGTCGGTGAAGACGAAGGAGAAGTTCTCGAGTCCGACGAAGGACTCGGAACGGGAGTCCTTGAGGCTGATCAGCAGCGTGTTGATCACCGGGTAGACCAGGAACACGCCGAGGATCACGAGCGCGGGCCCGACGAACACGTACGGTCGGACGCCTTCGCGGTACCGGGCGGGGAACAGGTCGACGAGCCGGTTCATCGCCCAATACAGGAAGAAGACGCCTCCGACGCCGACGACGATGGCCACGCCGACCACGAGGAAGCGATTGGCGTCCTCGTCGCGGAGAAAGTCGAAGGTCGCCCAGAGCAGCCCGAACCCGATGACCGGGATCGCGAGCGCCGTTCCGAGGCGCAGGAGGAACGTCCAGATGCCGCGGGCGCCGCGGCTCGGGGGGGCTGCGGCGATCACTCCGGCGTCAGAGCCAGAAGGCTCTCCGGCAGAAGCGCTCACCCCCGCCCTCCCCTCTCGCGACGGCTCGAGGGAGCGGCCGGCGCGCGGCCGCTCCCTCGTGCAGTGTTGTGCTCGCTCAGCCTATTCCGTGGGCCAGCTCGCCTCGATCTCGTCGAGGATCCCCTGGAGCGAGTCCGGTCCCTGCTGCATGTACTCGACCATGCCGGTCCAGAAGGAACCCGAACCGACCTCCGGCGGCATCTGGTCGGAGGCGTCGAATCCCGCCTCACCCTCGCCGGACAGGGCCGCCGACAGCTGCACCGACGCATCGGCCAGGACCGGGTTCGCGTAACAGTCCGCCCCGACCTCGATGTTGGGCGAGAGCCTGCTCAGTCCCGGGTCGCCGCCCATCGCGCACTGGACCTCCACCCCGCTGAACCGCTCGAGGAAGTCCACGACCTCGGGCGAGTTCCGGAAGGTCACCGCGAGCTCGCCGGCGAACAGGGCCCCCTGCTGATCGATCGCGGGGAACGGGAACGCGTCGTAGTCGACCCCGTACTCGGTGCCCTCGGGGAAGAACGCGTTGATGAACGTCGCCTGCCGGTGGAGCCAGCACTGCGGCGGGTCCTCGAACATCGGCAGCGGCGCGTCGCCGAAGGCGATCGCCGGCGTCTGGTCGGCCCCACCGAGCACGTAGCCCTCGGCGAACATCACGTCGCCGAACATCGAGACGGCGTTCACGACGCTCTCGTCGTTGAACGGGATCTCGTGGTTCACCCACTGCGTGTAGACATCCTGCCCGGCGGTCGCCAGCATGATGTCCTCGACCCAGTCGGTCGCCGGCCACCCCGTCGCCGTGTCGCTCTCGAAGCCGACGCACCAGGGGGTCCCGCCGTCGGCGACGATCTGATCGGACAGCGCGATCAACTCGTCGAACGTCGTCGGGATCTGGTAGCCGGCCGCGTCGAAGGCCTCCTTGGGGTACCAGATCAGGCTCTTGTAGTTGGAGTTCGTCGGGAGCCCGTAGTGCTCGCCCTCGAACTCACCCAGCGACAGGAAGTACTCGCCGAACGTCTCCTCGAGCTGGGCGATGTCGAAGCCCAGGTCCTCGAGCGAGATCGCGTTGCCCGACGCCGCCTGGTCCGCCACGGCCCCCGGCTGCGGCAGCAGGATCACGTCGAGCGTTCCCGCCTCCGAACGGATCTGGATCTGCTCCTCGAACTGGTCCGAGTACTCCATCTCCGCCTGATACTCGACGTTGGGCGTGATCAGCTCGTCGACGAGATTCTGGAGGACCTCACTCTCTTCGGCGGAGGTCGCGTTCAGCACGTTGACGCTTCCCGTGTCCTCTTCCTGCTCCGCCCCGCCGCCGTCACCACCTTCATCGCCGGCACACGCCGCGGCGATGAGCATCATGACCGCGATCGGCACGATGAGCCTGAGACGCCTCATCCGGGCTCCCCCTTTCTCAGCGCTTCTCCCATTCTCTTCCATACGTGTCTGCCACGAGCAACCGACTTCCCACGACGCCGGGACGCCGTCCGGTCCTTACCCAGATCACCCAGATCGCACCTCCTCCTTTCGCCTCCCAGCGGTCGAACCACGGATCACGAGCTCGGTCGGCAGGATCACGCGACGAGGCCCGGTTCCCGGTGCCCGCAGCAACTGCAGCAGCGTGAGGGCGGCCGCGGCGCCCTGCTCGTGCACGCCCTGACGGATCGTGGTGAGCGGCGGGTCGAGCCCGGCGGCGAAGTCCAGGTCGTCGAACCCGGCGAGCGCGACGTTCTCGGGGACTCGAAGCTGCCACGCACGAAGACTCTCGAGCGCGCCCTCCGCCGTCGCGTCGTTCCCACAGAAGATCGCGTCGACCCCGCGTTCGATCAGGATGACGGCGCCGTCCCGGCCCGACGCGCGGTCGAACGATCCGTCGACGATCAGGCCCTCCGTCGGTAGGCCCGCCCGGGTCATCGCCTGCCGGTACCCCGTGATCCGGTCTTCCCCCGCAACGGTTCCACGCGTCCCGGTGATGTGCCCGACGCGCCGGTGGCCGAGCTCGATCAGGTGGGTGGTCAGGATGTCCGCGGCGGCGACGTTGTCCACGTCGATGTAGCTGGCCGTTCGGTCCGCGCGCCGGTGTCCGATCAGCACGGTCGGGACCTCCGACGCGAGGAGCCCGTCCACGAGCGGATCGTCGAGTTGGCTCGCGGTCACCACGATCCCGTCGAGCAGACCCATCCACAGGATGCGATCGAGGGTCTCCTCCTTGGAGCGGTTGCCCAGCCAGAGCATCATCCCCACCGCCTGCTCGGCCAGCGCATCCGCGACCCCCTGCAGGAGACTCGAGAAGTACGGGTCCTTGAAGAGCAATCCGGGCGGGACGTGGATGACGACGCCGACCACGCCCGAACGCCCCGAGGCGAGCGTGCGCGCCGCAGCGTTGGGCCGGAACCCGGTCTGCTCCATCACCTCGGTGACGCGCTGGCGGGTCTCCTCGGACACCGAGCCGCCGTTGATCACCCGGGACACCGTGGCGCGGGACACTCCGCTCAGCGCCGCCAGCTCGTCCAGAGTCCGTGCCACTCTCGTCCCCCTGCCGTGGTGGAACTGGAAGCGCTCTCACGCTATTCCCGCCGTTCATGGCTTGTCAAGCCACCAGCGTGGAAGCGCTCCCAGGCCCTAGGGGCGACCGGCGGCGAGCCGGCCGTACCAGCGGGCACTCGCCCGGGGCGTCCTGACCTGGGATTCGAAATCGACGTGGACCAGGCCGAACCGCTTCGCGTACCCCTCCGCCCACTCGAAGTTGTCCAGCAGCGACCACGCGAAGTAGCCCTCCAGCGGGACGCCGGCGGCGACCGCCCGGCGCAGGGCGCCGACGTGACCTTCCAGGAAGTCGACGCGATCCGGGTCGTCGAACGTCCCTGGCGGTTCCCCGGCATCGTCGAAAGCGGCGCCGTTCTCCATCACGAACATCCGCGTCGGCGCGTACTCCCGGTGGAGGTTGAGGAGGATCTCGGTGAGCCCCGTCGGGTCGATCGGCCACCCCATCGTCGTGACCGGGATGCCGTCCGGCACGACGGACCAGGCGCCGAGCGATCCGGGGACCTCGACCGGGAATCGTCCTCGGCTCGGGTCGGTCGCGATGATCTGCGGTCGGTAGTAGTTCACTCCCAGGAACTCGAGCGGTCCCGCGATCGTGGCGAGATCGCCGTCGCGGATGAGTCCGCCCTCGTAGACGCTTCGATACCGCTCCACCACCTCGGGGGGATAGCCCCGACCGAACAGCGGCGCGAGGAACTGGTCGTTCATGTGGCGTCCGGCGAGCACGGCGGCGCGGGCGTCGGCGGGATCGTCCGACGCGGGCCGGTGTGGTTCGAGGTTCAACGTGATGCCCGCCCCTGTTCCGATCGCCTGCACGGCCAGGCCATGGGCGAGGAGCAGATGGTGTGAGGCGGCGACGGCCGCCCCGTCGTCCACGATGCCGGGCGCGTGGATCCCGGTGCCGTAGCCGAGCCATGCCGCCACCCACGGCTCGTTCACCGTGATCCACAGGCGAACGCCGCCGGCGAGTGCTCCATGGACGATCGACGCGTACTCGGCGAACCGTTCGGCCGTGTCCCGGTTCGGCCAACCGCCCGCATCCTCGAGCGCCTGCGGAAGATCCCAGTGATACAGCGTCACGACCGGCTCGATGCCGCGGCGATGCAACGCGTCGACCACGCGACGGTAGTGGTCCAGACCCCGTTCGTTCGGCGTGCCCGCGCCGTCCGGCTGGATGCGCGGCCACGCGATCGAGAAGCGGTAGGCGCCGATCCCGAGGTCGGCCATGAGCGCCGCGTCCTCCTCGAAGCGGCGGTACTGGTCGCAGGCCACGTCGCCCCGATCACCGCCGCGCACCTTCCCCGGCGTCGAGCAGAACGTGTCCCAGATCGACCGGCCTCGTCCGTCGATCTCGACAGATCCCTCGACCTGGTACGCGGACGTGGCGACGCCCCAGAGGAACCCCTCGGGAAGCGGCGTCGCGTCGAGGCTCAGGCCTCGTCCCCGTAGATGCCCAGGAGCGTCTCGGGATCGAAGAAGTGCATTCGGGCCGTGTCGACGCCGAGCTCGAGCGTCTGCCGCTCCGTCGCCCGCGTCCGCGGATCCAGCCGGGCGACGAACGTCGACGCCCCGGACTCGACCCGCCTCTCGAGCTCCTCGACGGGGGCACCGGCATCGCCCACGAGCTCTCGCGTGTCCTCGGTGAGCACGGGCGGAGCGTCGATCTTGAAGTGCACGAGCACCTCCGAGCCGAGCGACTCGCGAAGCTCGATCTCGGTGCGCATCCGGCGGTCCTCGGGGATGTTCGGCATGATCGAGGCGTCCTCCATGTTCTCCGGACGCATGCCGACGATGACGCGCTTGCCCTCGTAGGCGCGGATCCCGGGACGCTCGCTCACCACCTCGTCGGCGACGCCGAGCGTCGTGCTGCCGAACGAGACCGCGAGCCCCCCGTTGCTCCGAACCAGATCCGCCTCGACCATGTTCATCGCGGGCGAGCCGATGAACCCGGCGACGAACAGGTTCGCGGGGTGCTCGTACAGGAACTGCGGCGCGTCGACCTGCTGGAGCTCCCCTTTCTTGATCACCGCGACCCGGTCACCCATCGTCATCGCCTCGACCTGGTCGTGCGTGACGTAGATCGTCGTCACGCCCAGCTCGGCCTGGATCCTCGACACCTCGGCGCGCATCTGCACGCGCAGCTTCGCGTCCAGGTTGGACAGCGGCTCGTCCATGAGGAACGCCTGCGGCTCCCGAACGATGGCCCGTCCCATGGCGACCCGCTGGCGCTGGCCGCCGGAGAGCGCCTTCGGCTTGCGCTCGAGGAACTCCTCGAGGCCGAGGATGTCGGCCGCGCGGCGAACACGCCGGTCGATCTCCTCCTTCGACAGCTTGCGAAGCTTGAGGCCGAACGCCATGTTGTCGAACACGCTCATGTGCGGGTAGAGCGCGTAGTTCTGGAACACCATCGCGATGTCCCGCTCCTTGGGCGGGACGGTGTTCACGACGCGGTCGCCGATCGTGATCGTCCCGCGCGTCACGCTCTCGAGGCCGGCGACCATCCGCAGGGCGGTGGTCTTCCCGCATCCGGACGGCCCCACGAGCACGATGAACTCGCCGTCCTTGATGTCGAGGTTCACCTCGGAGACGGCGGTCGTTCCGTCCGAGTACACCTTCGAGACCTCGTTCAGCCCGATCTCTGCCATCGGCCCTCCTCGACGCGACCATTCAACCGCACGAACCGACCCTCGGTCGAGTCGAGCGGGCCTGGCCGCGGGCCGATCCCGATGGAGCCCGCGACGTACGATCCGATCGTGCCGAGGATCGAGCTCGCCGAGGGCGACATCACCGAGCAGGCCGTCGACGCCATCGTGAACGCGGCGAACGGCTCCCTCATGGGTGGGGGCGGCGTCGACGGAGCGATCCACCGCAAGGGGGGGCAGTCGATCCTGGCCGAGTGCACCCGGATCCGGCAGACCCGGTATCCCGACGGGCTGCCGACCGGACGGGCCGTCGCGACCGGAGGCGGGGATCTTCCCGCCCGATGGGTCATCCACACGGTGGGTCCCGTGTTCTCCGATGCCGAGGACCGTTCCCACCTGCTCGCGTCCTGTCACGCCGAGTCGCTGCGCGTGGCCGACGAGCTCGGGGCTCGGATCGTCGCGTTCCCGGCCATCTCGACCGGCGTCTACGGGTACCCGCTCGACCTCGCCGCCCCGGTCGCGCTCGAGGCGGTGCGGACGGCGGCCACCTCGGTCGATGAGGTCCGGTTCGTCCTCTTCGGCCGGGACGCGTTCGAGGCGTTCGAGCGCGCCCTCGGGTGAGCTCGCGCGACGATCGATCTGCACCTCGTTGATAGGATTCGGCCCGGCGATGAGCGATACGGCGACCGATCTCACGACCTCGACGGGGCTCGCGGAGCGCCTGGGCGAGGTGCAGGTGGTCGACTGCCGCGAGCCCTACGAGTGGCAGGCGGGGCGGATCGCGGGCTCGATCCACCTCCCGCTGAACGCGATTCTGGCCGGAGCCATCGACCAGCTCGACGCGACGAAGACGACGGTCGTCGTGTGCCGCTCGGGCAACCGGAGCGAGCTCGCCACGCTCATGCTCAAGGCCCGCGGGTTCGAGGCCTACAACCTGAGCAGCGGCCTGGTCGAGTGGGCGGCCGAGGGTCGCCCGCTCACGACGCCTTCGGGCGAGCCCGGCCAGGTCGCCTGAGCCCCGGGACCCGTTCCCCCGCCTCGTGCGCTGACCACGCGCTAGCCTCGCAGCCATGGCCGACGTCGAGACGGCGCGCGCCGCGCTCGAGGCAGCGCTCGGCGCCGACGAGGTGGTCTCCGACCCGCTCGCCCTGCGCCTGTACGCGCGCGACGCCTCGATGGTCGAGGGCGGCTGCGCGCTCGTCGCCTTCCCCCGCAGCACGCCGGACATCGTCGCGTGCGTCCGGATCGCGGCCGAGTTCGGGCTGCCGATCGTGCCTCGAGGATCCGGCACCGGCCTGGCCGGGGGCGCCACGCCGATCGGGGACGCGCTCGTCGTCGTCACGTCGAAGATGACGCGGATCCTCGAGGTGCGCCCCGAGGACCGGCTCGCGTGGGTCGAGCCCGGCGTGCCGAACCTCGACCTCGCGAACGCGCTCCGCCCCGAGGGCTTCACGTACGCGCCCGACCCCTCGTCGCAGCAGACGTCCTCGATCGGCGGCAACGTGAGCACGAACGCCGGAGGCCCCCACTGCCTCGCCTACGGGGTCACGTCGAACCACGTGCTCGCGATGGACCTGGTCCTGCCGGACGGCAGCGTGGAGCGGATCGGCTCGGAGGCGCCGGAGAGCGCCGGGTACGACCTGCGGGCGGTCGTGGTCGGGAGCGAGGGCACGCTCGGCATCGTCGCGAACGCATGCGTGCGGCTCACGCCACTTCCCCCCGAGACGCGCACGACGCTGTTCGACTTCGGGTCGGTGCAGGACTGCGCGGCGACGGTCACCGCGATCATCGCGAGCGGGGTCCTGCCGGCCGCCGTCGAGATGATGGACCAGGGCATCGTCGTCGCGGCCGAGCGGTTCGCCCACGCCGGGTATCCGACCGACGCCGCGGCCATCCTCATCGTCGAGGTCGACGGAACGCCCGCGGCGGTCCAGGCGCAGTCGCGGCTCGTGGAGGCCGCGGCCTCCGCGAACCGCGCGCGCGGCCGCCGCGTCGCGGCCGACGAGGCCGAGCGGGCGCTCATCTGGAAGGGGCGCAAGTCGGCGTTCGGCGCGGTGGCGCAGATCGCCCCCCACTACCACCTGCACGACTGCGTCGTCCCCAGGACCCGGCTCGTCGAGGTGCTGTCGGGGGTCTACGCGATCGCGGCTCGGCACGAGCTCGTCGTGACGAACGTGTTCCACGCCGGCGACGGGAACCTCCATCCGCTGCTCTCGTTCGATCGCTCGATCCCCGGAACGCTCGAGCGGGTCCTGCGAGCGAGCGAGGAGATCGTCCGGCTGTGCGTCGAGGTCGGAGGGGCGCTCTCGGGTGAGCACGGGATCGGGCTGGAGAAACGGGACTTCATGCCGCTCGTGTTCTCGGCCGAGGACCTGTCCGCACAGGCCTGCGTGCGCTCGGCCTTCGATCCCGAGCACCGGATGAACCCGCAGAAGGTGCTGCCGGACGGGGCGCGGTGCGGGGACTTCGTCATGGCGCGCGGCGACGATGCGGCAACGGCCGCGGCCGACATGCCGGAGGGCGCATGGATCTGATCCATCCGGCCTCGAAGCCGGACCTCGTCGAGGCGGTCCGCGACGCGAACGCGACCGGCCGGCGGATCCTCGCCATCGGGGGCCGGCAGCACGTGGACAAGGGCAACCCGGCGGAGGTCGACGCCGAGCTGTGGACGACGCAGCTCGACCGGGTCGTGTCCTACGAGCCCGCCGAGATGATCGCCGTCGTCGAGGCCGGCATCCGGATCGGGACGCTGAACCGGATCCTCGCCGAGGGCGGGCAGGAGTGGCCGTCGGACGCCCCGGAGGAGGCCACCGTCGGGGGCGTGATCGCGTGCGCCGCGACGAGCCCGCGCCGGATGAGGGTCGGGCCGATCCGCGACACCGTCCTCGAGGCCGAGGTCGTCACCGGCGACGGGCGGCTCGTTCGCAGCGGGGCCCGAACGGTGAAGAACGTCACCGGCTACGACGTGCATCGCCTCGTCGCCGGCTCGCTCGGGACGCTCGGCGTCCTCGCGCAGGTCGCGCTCAAGGTCCGGCCGCTCCCCCGGTCGCGGCGGACGCTCCGGTTCGCCGGCGGCTTCGACCTCGCGACGGAGCTCCTGCGACACGTTCCGGGCGCGGCGGGTGTGATCGTGGGGCCGGGTCGCGTCGAGCTCCGGCTCGAGGGATGGGCCGAGGAGGTCGACGAGCTGGACGAGATGGCCCGGGCGCGAGCGATCCCCGAGACCTCGGACGGCGAGGGCCCGTTCCCCTCCGAGGCGCCGTGGGACGAGCGGCCGGTCGTCGCCGAGGTCGCCGTCCCGCCCTCGCGGCTTCCCGAGGTCGCGAGCGGCAACGCGTGGGGAGCGCTCGCCGGCGTGGGGATCGCGTGGATGGGCCTGGACGGCTCGCCCGCCGAGCTCGCTCGGCTTCGGGAGCGCGTGAGCTCGGCGGGCGGCATCGCGCCGGTCGTGAAGGGGCCGGGTGGCCTCGGCGAGGCTCCGCTCGGCGCGCCGGACGTCCACCGGCGTCTGAAGAGGGCGTTCGACCCCAACGGCATCCTCGCGCCGGGCCGTGGGTGGAGCGGTTGACGCGCTAGGTCAGCGCCTTCCGCAGCCGCTCCCCGGCCTCCTCGAGCGTCTCGATGCGCTTGCAGAACGCGAACCGCACGAGGTGGCGCCCGTGCTCGGGGTTGGAGAAGAACGACGATCCCGGGACCACGGCGACGCCGACGTCGGCGGTGAGGCGTCGCGCGGTCTCGACGTCGTCGCCCATCCCGAGGTGGGAGATGTCCGCCATGACGTAGTAGGCACCCCGGGGCGGCGCCGCCTCGAATCCGGTCTCGGCCAGGATGCGCAGCATCGTGTCGCGGCGCTCGAGGTACTCGAGGGCGGATCGCTCGTAGAACGACTCCGGCATCGCGAGCGCCACGACCCCGGCCTCCTGGAGCGGCGCGGCGGCGGCGACCGTGAGGAAGTCGTGCACCGTTCGGATCCCGCCGGTGAGCGCGTCGGGCGCGACGACCCATCCCACGCGCCACCCGGTCACCGCGTACGTCTTCGAGAGCGCGCTGATCGTGACGGTCCGGTCCTCGAGCCCGGGAACCGACCCGGGCGGGACGTGCCGCGATCCGTCGTACGTGATGTGCTCGTAGATCTCGTCCGTGAACACGACGGCGTCCCAGCGCGCGCACAGCTCGGCGACGACGTCGAGCTCCTCGCGCGAGAAGACCTTGCCGGTCGGGTTGTTCGGCGTGTTGATGACGATGCCGCGCGTGCGCTCACCGAACGCGGCCCGGAGCTCGGCCTCGTCGAAGGTCCATTCCGGCGGCGAGAGCCGGACCAGCCGTGGCTCGGCGCCGGCCAGGATCGCGTCCGGACCGTAGTTCTCGTAGAAGGGCTCGAACACGACGACCTCGTCGCCGGGATCGAGGACGCCGAGCATCGAGGCCGCCATCGCCTCGGTCGACCCGCACGTGACCGTCACGTGCCGGGCCGGATCCACCCACGTCATCCCGTACCGCCGGTGGTACTCCGCCGCGATCGATCGACGGAAGCCCTCGGCGCCCCAGGTGATCGGGTACTGGTTGATGTCGGCCTCGATCGCCGCCCGCGCCGCGTCCTTCAGCTCGGCGGGCGCGGCGAAGTCGGGGAACCCCTGCGACAGGTTGATCGCGTCGTGCTCGTTCGCCAGGCGGGTCATCTCGCGGATCACGGACTCGGTGAACGAGGAGGCCCGCAGGGACGCCCGGATCTTCGACACGCGGCGATGATAGTGATCGGCCGGGCGAACCGGCCTCACTCGATGAGCGTGGCGATCACCCGGTAGTCCGCGCCCGAGGCCACGCATCCGAGCTGCGCCGGCGAGCGCTGGATCAGCGTGCCGCGCAGTCGGATCGCCCGCCAGGCTCCGTCCACGGACGCCGCGCGGGCGACCTCGAACTCCACGCGGACCGTGCTGGTGGTTCGGGCGCCGCCGCAGCGCGCGAGGCGTACCTCGTCCGAGCCGTCGTAGGTGGCGCCGCGGCGCCGAAGCTCGCCGGCGAGCCCCCGGGTTCGCACGTCTCGCCACCGAACGTCGCACGCGCCCTCGGGACACCGAGGCTCGAGGCGCCAGCCCGAGGTGAACTCGCCGGGGAAGCGCCGAAAGCCGAAGTGCGACACGTCGCGCGCCTCGATGGCGTACAGCCCTTCCAGACGCGCCGACGCGAGCGGGGCGGCGGGGGTTCTCACCTCGATCGGCTCGGCCCGTTCGGCCCATCCCTCGCCGACGGCCTCGACGGCGTAGACGTAGCCGACGTCGGGAAGGACACCGTCGTCGACGAACGACGTGGTCTGCGCATCGAGGTCGCTCAGCTCCGTCCCGTCCCGATACAGGACGAAGCCCTCGACGTCGCCGTCCGGAGGGGCCCACGACAGCGTCACGGAGAACGGTCGAGCCTGCCCGGCGAACGCGGTCGGCGCGAGCGCCGCTCCCCGATCGCCGGTCGGACCCGCCGATTCCCGTTCGTCGTCCTGGGCGAGAAACAGAGCGATGACGCCGGCCGCGACGAGCACGAGCACGACGATCCCGCCCACGACGAGGACGAGCCTGGAAGGTCGCGGCCGGCGGTCGAGGTCGCTCACTCGAGACGGGCCCGTGCCCTGCGCCGATCGATCGCCTGACGTGGTGCGCTCCTGTTCTCGTGGGTCGGGGCGGCGTGCGAGCACGCCGCCGGGCCGAGACGGCCACCAGGGATACCATCGGCAGGTCGTGATGACCGGCCGAGATCGATCCGCCGATCCGCCGATCCTCGGCTCGGAGCTGCCGGACGGGGTTCGGTTCATCGGTCCCGAGCCCGGCGACACCCCTCGCTGGCCGTTCCCCGACGACGCCCCGGGCCCGGACGATCTGGCCGCCTGCGTCGCCTGCGGGCTCTGCTTGCCGCACTGCCCCACCTACCGGCTGACGGGCGAGGAGTCCGCCTCCCCGAGGGGTCGGATCGCGGCGATGCGGGCCGTTCAGGACGGGCGGGCCGATCCCGATCCGGCCTTCGTTCGGTTCATGGACGTGTGCCTCGCCTGCCGGGCGTGCGAGGACGTGTGCCCGTCCCACGTGCCCTTCGGCCGGATGATGGAGCGGGCGCGCGTCCAGATCGAGCCGCTCCGCCCGCGACGAGCGCGCGCGCTCCGACGACTCGGCCTCGACCTGGTGCTCCCCAGGCGCTGGATGCTCTGGCTCGCGGCGGCCGTCCAGCCGGCTGCCGTGTGGCTCATGCCCAGGCGCGTTCGGGCGCTCGTCCCTCACCGCTCCGAGCTGTTCCGGCGGCTGCCGCGGGTCACCGAGCCGTCGGGTTCGCCCCGTGGGACGGTCGCGCTGCTCTCCGGATGCGTCCAGGACCGCTGGTTCCGGCCCGTGCACCGAGCCGCGATCCGCGTGCTCGCCCGGCACGGATGGCGGGTGGTCGTGCCGCGCGGGCAGACGTGCTGCGGCGCGCTCGCCGCGCACAACGGTCACCTCGCGACGGCACGGAGGCAGGCCGAGCGCAACCTCGAGCCGTTCGCCGGCGCCGACGTCGTCGCGGTCGATGCCGCCGGGTGCGGCGCCCATCTGTCGGAGATCGGCGAGCTCCTCGGCACCGAACCGGCGCGAGCGTTCTCCGCCCGCGTCCGCGACGTGATCGAGCTCCTCTCCGTGGATGCGCCGGCGCCGATCGCGAACCCGGGCATCACGCGCGTCGCCTACCACGACGCGTGTCACGCGCTGAGGGCTCAGGGCATCAGAGAGCAGCCTCGCGCGTTGCTGCGCGCCATTCCCGACCTCGAGGTCGTCGACATCGCCAGAGGCGACCGATGTTGCGGCGCCGCCGGCCTGTACAACGTCCTCGAGCCCGAGATGTCCTCGCACCTTCGCCGCGACAAGGCCGAGGCGATCGTCGCGACCGGCGCCCAGGCGGTGGCGAGCGCGAACCCCGGGTGCTCGATGCAGCTCGCGGCCGGTCTGGCCGAGCTCGGCGCGACCGTCGAGGTGCTCCACCCGATCGAGATCCTCGATCGGGCGTACCTGGCGGCAGACGCCGTGCGCTGAGGCGCCGGGCTACCGGCGAAGAGCCGAGCGCAGCGCCGCCGGGTCGTCGCCGGAGAACGCGATCCGGTTCCCGGTCGCCGAGTAGCACGCCGCGAGGTTCACCCCGGCATCCGCGATCGCGCGCGAGAGCTCGCCCAGCTTGCCCGGCCGATCGTCGGCCGAGACGTCGACGACCACGGCCTCCCGCTCGCCCTCGACCGAGTAGCCGGCGCCCTCGAGCGCCGAGCGCGCCGCGGCCGCGTCCTCGACGAGCAGGTGCGCGTGGCCGTGCCCTCCACCGCCGAGCGCCGCCATGCCCTCGAGGTTCACGCCGGCGGCGCCGAGCGCCTCGGCCGCCTTCGCCAGCCCGCCCGGCTCGTCGGGCATCGAGATCGACAGGTCCGTCGCCAACGGGTCCTCCCTTCGTCGGGGAAGCACCGGTCCTATCGCCTCCGGAGCGCCCGCGTCAAGCGGGTAGCATCGCGCGCGTGCGCGTGGCCGAGCGATGGTTCGAGCACGGGCCCGTGGACGACGGGGTCGTCCGCATCCTCGAGCCGCACGTGGACCCGTTCCTGCGCGCGAACCTGTTCCTCGTCCGCGGAGCCGAACGAGACCTGCTCGTCGACACCGGCCTCGGCATCGCGTCCGTGCGCGACCAGCTCGGAGGCCTGTTCGAGCGGCCCGTCGTCGCCGTCGCGACGCATCGTCACTTCGACCACGTCGGAGGCCTCCACGAGTTCGACGAGGTCGTCGTGCACCGCGAGGACGCCAAGGCGGTGGCGCGCGCGGACGGCTTCGCGTCGCTGCGGATCGAGGAGTACCCGCCCGAGGAGCTGTCGGGCTACGAGCGTCCGGCGTCGCTCCTGGTCGCGATCCCTCGAGCCGACTTCGACGTGGCCTCGTACCGAGTCGAGCCCGTGACCCCGACACGGATCGTGGACGAGGGCGACGTCGTCGATCTCGGGGACCGGCGGTTCGAGGTCCTCCACCTGCCCGGCCACACGCCAGGCGAGATCGGGCTGTGGGAGGAGGCCACCGGAACGCTGTTCTCGGGCGACTGCGTGTACGAGAGCGGCGCGCTGCTGGACGGATTGCCGGAATCGAACGTCGACGACTACGTCCGGAGCATGGCTCGACTCCGCGACCTCCCCGTGCGGATCGTCCACGGCGGCCACGACGACAGCTTCGGGCGCGCGCGACTGCTCGAGCTCGTCGACGCGTACGTGGGCGAGCGGCGGGCGCGATGAGGGCGCGGTTCTTCCGGACCTCCGACGACTTCCGCGCGTGGCTCGAGGCGCACCACGACTCGGCGAACGAGCTCGTGGTCGGGTTCTACAAGAAGGGCTCGGGCCGGGCAGGCATCACGTACCCGGAGGCGGTCGATGAAGCGCTCTGCTTCGGCTGGATCGACGGCGTGCGCCGGAGCATCGATGCCGAGCGCTACTCGAACCGGTTCACCCCCCGGAAGCCGACGAGCAACTGGAGCGCGGTGAACGTCCGCCGGTTCGGCGAGCTGAAGCGGCGGGGGCGGGTCCGCCCTGCCGGCCAGGCCGCGTTCGACCGCAGGTCGAAGGATCGCTCCGGCACCTACTCGTACGAACAGCGACACCAGGTCCGGCTCGACCCGGCACTCGAGCGGCGCTTCCGCGCGAAGGTGTCGGCGTGGTCGTGGTTCCGGGAGCAGCCGGCCTCGTACCGTTCGACGATCCTGTTCTGGGTCATGAGCGCGAAGAGGCCCGAGACGCGCGAGCGGCGGCTCGACCAGCTGATCGAGGACTCGGCGAACGGCCGGCGGGTCGGCGCGTCCGCACCCGGGACGAGCCGCTGACCGCTAGAGGTGGCTGCGGAGGCCCCAGAGCTCCGGGAAGAAGCGCTTGTCCAGCGTGGTCTTGAGGTAGCCGACGCCGGCCGACCCGCCGGTGCCGGTCTTCGCGCCGATCTGCCGCTCGACCATGAGGACGTGGAGGGATCGCCACGCGGCGATCGCCTCGTCGTGGTCGAGCAGACCTTCGGACACGGCGAACAGCGCGGCGTGCTCCTTGTCTCCCGCCATCCGCACGAGCGAGTCCGTCCGCGTCGTCTCGTCGTCCTCCGGCATGTCGAGGCCGTTGCGTTCGAGCAACGCGACGAACCCGTCCCAGAGCGTCGGCTCGTCGAGCCGCTTCTCGAGCCGCGCCATCTCGTCCGGGGTTCCGGCGAGCTGCTGCAGGTACCGGGGCTCCTTCAGGCCGCTCAGGAACTCGACCTCACGGAACTGCGCCGACTGGAACCCCGAGGCCGGCGTGAGCAGCGAGCGGAACTCGAGGAAGTCCTGTGGGGACATCGTCTCGAGCACCTCGAGGTGCTGGATCAGCACGCGCTCGATGGCCGCCACGCGGGCGAGGTAGTGCCGGGGCCGCTCCGTCTGGCCGGCGAGCATCCCGTCGCGAACCGCCTCGAGCTCGAACAGGAGCTGCTTGAACCAGAGCTCGTACGCCTGATGGACGACGATGAACAGGAGCTCGTCGTGGACCGGCGGGTCCGATCGGAGTCGTTGGAGGTCGAGGAGGCCGGCGAGCTCGAGGTAGCCGCCGTACGTGAGAAGCCCTTCCTCGGCCGGCTCGGTGAGCCGTCCCATGCGCCGAACCTTGCCCGGCGGCTCCTCCGCCTGTCCCACGAGCCGAATCCTAGTCGGCCAGCACGCGGGACAGCTCCTCGAGACTCTCGAGGTTGTGGCCCGGCAGGAACTCGTCGATCGACGGCAGGGCGGCCGCCATCCCCCGCGCGAGGGGCTCGTAGTGCGGGCTGCCCTTCAGCGGGTTCACCCAGACGATCTTGTGGACGAGCCTGCGCAACCTCGCCATCTGGTCGCGCAGGAGATCGGGCTCCCCGCGCTCGAGCCCGTCCGAGCAGACCACGGCGACCGCGCCGCGGATCGACGCGCGCTGGCTCCACCCGTCGAGCAGCTCCTTCAGCGAGACCCCGATGCGCGTCCCGCCCTCCCAGTCCTCGACGAGACGGCCCACCTCCCGCATCGCTCGATCCGGGTCCTTCGTGCGGAGCGTTCGCGTGACGCGCGTGAGCCGCGTCCCGAAGCAGAAGACCTCGACGCGGCGACCCGCCGCCATCGCCGCGAAGGCGAACTGCATGAGCGCGCGCGAGTACGGCGCCATCGAGCCGGAGATGTCGAGGATGAGCACGAGCGGCCGCGCTCGGTTGCCCCGATCGCGCCACGCTCGGCTGAACGGCTCCCCGTAGGTCCGCAGCGAGCGCCGGAGCGTCCGTCGCACGTCGAAGCGAGGTCCCGACGGCGCCGGCCGGTACCGGCGGGTTCGGCGGACCGGGACTCGGACCGCGAGACGGCGGATCAGCAGCGCGACCCGGTGACGCTCCTCCTCGCTGAGGTCGGCGAAGGACTTGTCGCGCAGGACCTCCATCGCGCTCGCCACGATGCGGATCGCGGCCTCGCCCTCGACCTCCGCGTCCTCGTCGAGCTCGTGCCACTCGCTCGCGACGACGTGGTCCTCGACGATCTCCATGCCGTCGGGCGCGACGCCGGCCGGCTCGCCGCCTTCGCCTGCCGGACCGGGACCGGGAACCGCGAGCTCCATGCGAAGCCCCTCGCGGAACCAGTCGTCGAACGCGGCGTCGAACGCCTCCACGTCCTCCGGCCGGGAGATGAGCGAGGAGCGCGCGGCCCAGTACAGGTCGGTCCGATCGAGCGCCCCGAGCGCGGCGGCCGCCCGGCAGAACGTGACGATCCGTCCCGTCCCCACCGGGAGCCCCCGCCGGCGGAGCTCGCGCCCGAACCCGATCAGGCGCGAGAGCGCCGCGGCCTCAGGGCTCGGCGCCATCGCCGACGACCTCGGCCAGGCGCGACGTCGCGAGCTCCTGATCGTCGTGGTCCTTCAACACGGCGCCCAGGGTGGCACCTGCCGTCTCCGAGTCCAGGCGCTCGACGCCGAGGAAGGCGACCGCGTTCGCCCAGTCGATCGTCTCGGCCACGCCGGGTCGCTTCGCGATGTCGAAGCCGCGGAGCCGGTTGACGGCCGTCGCGACGTCGCGGGCGAGCGCCTCGGGCACCTCGGGCGCGCGGGCGTGGATGATCGCGATCTCGCGGTCGAGCGCGGGGTGGTCGATCCAGTGGTACAGGCACCGGCGCTTGAGGGCGTCGTGGAGGTCCCGCGTGCGGTTCGACGTCACGACCACGGCCGGCGGCTGATCGGCGGCGATCCGACCGACCTCGGGAACCGTGACGGCGAACTCGGACAGGATCTCGAGCAGGAACGCCTCGAACTCGTCGTCGGCTCGATCGAGCTCGTCGACGAGCAGCACGGCCCGCGACCCGGCGCGGATCGCCGACAGGAGCGGGCGCTCGACGAGGAACTCGGGCCCGAACAGGTCCTGGACGTGCGTCTCGGCGCTGCCGTCCTGCATCGCGCGGACGGCGATGAGCTGTTTCGAGTAGTTCCACTCGTACAGGGCCTGCGAGGCGTCGATCCCCTCGTAGCACTGGAGCCGGATCAGCTCGCGGTCCAGGAGCGAGGCGAGGACCTTCGCGACCTCGGTCTTGCCGACGCCCGCCTCGCCCTCGAGCAGGAGCGGCTTGTCGAGCGAGACCGCGAGCATGATCGCGGTCGCGAGCCCACGCTCCGCGAGGTAGTGCTCGCCCTCGAGCGCGCGTTGGAGCTCCTCGACGGTGGCGAACGGCAGCGTGCCCATGTGGTGCACCAGGGTACCCGGGGACGGCCTCGTACCGGGGGCCGCGGCGAGCTACGACGTGGGACGCGCTCCGGGGGGGATGGACGCCGGCATCGGCGCGCGGATCCCCCGATCGGCCAGGCGCTGGGTGATCTTCGACCGGAGCGCTCGCTCGACGTCCATCTTCTTCGACGGACGCGTCTCGGCGACCGTGCGGATGACGACGCCGATGTCGCTCGTCGTCTCGACCCCGAGCACGGTGGGACCGTCCATGACCCAGTCCTCGAGCGTCTTCTGCTCGCGAAGCTCCGCGTACAGCTCGTCGAGGATCTCCCGGACGACCTCCGGGTCGTGCTGGTAGGCGACCGGGGTGTCGACGATGGCCCGAGCCCACCCGCGTGACTTGTTGCTGACGACGACGATGTTGCCGTTCGGCACGATGTTCAGCGTGCCGTCGTAGGAGCGGAGCGCCGTCGCGCGCAGGGTGAACCACTCCACGCGACCGAGCACGGGGTCGGCCGTCGTCTGCATCTCGACCGTGTCGGCGACCCCGAACTGGTTCTCGAGCAGGATGAAGAACCCGCTCAGCCCGTCCTTCACGATGCTCTGCGCTCCGAAGCCGAGCGCGACGCCGGCGATCCCCGCGCTCGCGATGAGCGGGGCGAGGTTCACGTTCAGGTAGCCGAGCACGATGAGGATCGCGATCGTCCACACGCTGACGGCGATCGTGGCGTAGAGCGCGTGGGCGAGCGTGGCCGCCCGCTGGATGTTCGCCGCCTGGGACAGGGTCGGCGCCTGCTCGAGCCGACGGCGGAACCGAGCGACCACCATGCGCAGGATCACGGTCGCGATCACCGCGATCGAGAGCACGATGAGGATCGGCAGGCCCTTGTCGCGCAGCCACGTGCCCTCTTCGAGGAACGCCAGCATGCGCTCCATCTAGTCAGACGGGCGGGTCGGCGTCAAAGACCGGGGACGCGACGCGGCCCCGGACGGAGCCGGGGCCGCGTCGCGCCGCGCGGGGCGTCTCCCCGACGCCTACCCCGTCGCCTCCTCGAGCGCCCGCCGGACGAGGACCTTCACCAGCTCCTGCCGGTACTCGGCCGAGGCGAACGCGTCGCTCGGCGGGCTCGTCCCCTCGGCGGCCCGGCTCGCCGCCGTGGCGATGTCCTCGCCACCCGACAGCGCCTCCTCGACGCCCGAAGCGCGCATCGGCCGGTCGGACATGTTCGTGAGCGCCACGGCCGCCGAGCTGCCGTTGGGGGCGAGCGCCGCCACGCCGACGAGCGCCCAGTCCTGCGCGCGGCGGTGGAACTTCTGGTAGCTCCAGCCCCGCCCCTGCGTCGTCGGGACCCGGATCTCCGTGAGGATCTCGGTCGAGCCCAGATCCGGATCGAACAGTCCTCGGAAGAAGTCCCCGGCCGGAACGTGCCGCGTCCGTCCCTCCGGCGCCTGGACGACGAGCTCCGCGTCGAGTGCCACCAGGACGGTGGGCACGTCCGAGGCCGGGTCGGCGTGCGCGACCGAGCCGCCGATCGTCCCCACGTGCCGGACCTGCGGGTCGCCGATCTGCCCGGCCGCGGTCGCCAGGATCGGGCAGAGCTCCCGGAGCACGTCGCTCGTGGCCACGTCGTGGTGGCGCGTGAGCGCACCGATCGCCACGTGCTCCCCGTCCTCGGTGATGTAGCGCATGTCCTCGATCCGCGAGATGTCCACGAGCATCGGGGGCGTGGCGAGCCGCAGCCGCATGAGCGGGAGCAGCGAATGCCCGCCGGCGATGACCTTCGCGTCCGGGTTGTCGGACAGGAGCTGGATCGCGTGCTCGACGAACGCGACCCGCTCGTAGGTGAACGGCGACGGGATCATGCCCCACCTCCCTTCGCCGCCTGGAGCGCTCGCCACACACGCTCGGGAGTGGCGGGGCGTTCCATATCGGTGACGCCCAGGTGCGAGAGCGCGTCGACCACCGCGTTCATGACGGCGGGTGGCGACGCGATCGTCCCGGTCTCGCCCACGCCCTTGACCCCGAGCTCGTTCGTGGTCGACGGCGTCTCGTGGCTCCCCACGATCAGGTTCGGGGTCTCCGAGGCGGCCGGAACGAGGTATTGGGTCATCGACGACGTGATGAGGTTGCCCTGCGCGTCGTAGATCGCCTCCTCGAACAGCGTTTCGGCGATGCCTTGCACGACCCCGCCCATGACCTGCCCCTCCACGATCTGCGGGTTGATGATCGTGCCGACGTCGTCGACGGCCACGTACTTGATGACCTCGACCTCGCCGGTCTCCGTGTCCACCTCGACGCCGCAGATGTGCGCGCCGAAGGGGAACACGAGGTTCTCGGGGTCGAAGAACGCGGACGCCTCCAGGCCGGGCTCGAGGCCCTCGGGGAGGTTGTGCGCCTTCCAGGTCGAGAACGCGAGCGACGCGATCGTGCGCGTGACGTCCGGAGCGCCCCTCACCGAGAACACGCCATCGGTGAACTCGATGTCGCTCTCCGAGACCTCGAGCTCGTGCGCCGCGATCTTGCGGCCCTTCTCGATGATCTTCTGGCAGGCTCGGTGGACCGCGGGCATCCCGACGGCGTTGCCGCGGCTGCCGTAGGTGTCCCACCCGGCCGGTGCGATGTCGGTGTCTCCGAACAGGACCTCGATGTCGTCGAACGGGATCCCGAGCTCGTCGGCAACGAGCTGGGCGATCGTCGTCTGCCCCCCCTGGCCGTGCGGCGTCGTCCCCGTGACGACGACCACCTTGCCCGTGGGATGGCATCGGATCGTGGCCGCCTCCCATCCCCCGCCCGCGTACTTGAGAACGTTGCCGATGATCTTCGAGGGCCCCCAGCCGCAGTTCTCCAGGTACGTCGAGAGCCCGATGCCGATCTGCTTGACGTCACCGCTGTCTCTGCGTGCCTGCTGCTCCTTGCGCAGCTGCTCGTAGTCGAACAGCTCGAGAGCCGCGTCCAGGGTCGCCGGGTAGTTCCCCGAGTCGATCATCAGACCGCCGATCGACTGCGTCGCCTGATCGAACGGTGGGAGGAAGTTCATCCGTCGGATCTCGACCGGGTCCTTGCCGACCTCCCGGGCGACGGCGTCGACGATGTGCTCGATCGCATACGCCGACTCGGGTCGGCCCGCCCCCCGGTACGCATCGACCGGGGTCGTGTTGGTGAAGACCCCGACGAACTCGGTCTCGTACGCCTCGCCGCCGTAGCACCCGCAGAACAGGAAGGCCCCGAGGACGGGGGTGCCGGGGGCGATCAGGCGCAGGTACGCGCCCATGTTCGCGTGGATCCGCGCCCGGTACCCGAGGAACTTCCCGTCGCGATCGGCCGCGATCTCCATGTCCTGGATCTGGTCCCGTCCGTGATGGGTCGCGAGATACCCCTCCGTCCTGGTCTCGGTCCACTTGACCGGCCGACCGAGCCGCCGCGCGACCTCGAGGGCGAGGGCCTCCTCCGGGTAGACCTGGAGCTTGGACCCGAATCCCCCGCCGACGCGGGGCGCGATGATCCGCAGCTTGGATTCCGGGATCCCCGTCGCGAGGGCCATCCCCGTCCGCAGGACGTGCGGGACCTGTGTCGAGGACCACATCGTGAAATGCCCCGTCGACGGCATGGGCTGCACGACGATCGACCGCGGCTCCATGGCGTTGGGGATCAGCCGGCGGATCACGTTGTGCTGCTTGACGACCACCGGGGCCTCCGCGAACACCTTGTCCACGTCACCGTTCGTGAGCTTCCAGGTGTAGCTGCGGTTGGTCCCCACCTCGTCGTGGACGATCGGCGCCCCGTCGGCAAGCGCCGCGTCGGACTCGGTCACCGCATCGAGCGGCTCATAGTCGACCACCACGGCCTCGGCCGCATCGGCCGCCGCGCCTCGAGTCTCGGCCACGACCACGGCCACCCCGTCACCCTGATACCGCGCCTTGCCCTTGGCCAGGGGCCAGTGCGGCGGGTTGTGGATGTCCTCGGTCACGGGCCAGGCCATCAGCAGGGGCCCGGCCCACTCGAAGTCCTTGCCGGCGTAGGCGGCGACCACGCCGGGCATCTCCAGGGCCTTCGACAGATCGATCTCGCCGATGCGAGCGTGCGCGTACGGGCTGCGCACGACCGCCATCCACAGCATCCCCGGAACGGACAGGTCGTCGGTGTACTTCGCCTCGCCGACGAGGAACTCGGCGTCTTCCTTGCGAGGGACCGGAGCGCCGACGTACTTCTCGGTGATGGCCATCGCCGCTCCCCCCTATGCCTTCGCGCCGCTCATCTGCGAGGCGGCGTCGAGGATGGACTTCACGATGTTGTGGTACCCGGTGCACCGGCACAGGTTGCCCTCGAGCGAGAGACGCACCTCGTCCTCGGTCGGGTTGGGGTTCTCCTCCAGATAACTCGCCGCGGCCATGATCATGCCGGGCGTGCAGAACCCGCACTGGAGCCCGTGGTTGCGATGGAAGGCCTCCTGGAGCGGGTGCATCTGGCCGTCCGAGGCCATCCCCTCGATCGTCGTGATCTTGCGGCCGTCGGCCTGGACGGCGAGCATCGTGCACGACTTCACCGACTCCCCGTCGAGCAGGACCGTGCAGGAGCCGCACGAGGACGTGTCGCAGCCGACGTTCGTCCCCGTGAGCCCGAGCGCTTCTCGAAGGAAGTAGACGAGGAGCGTGCGCGGTTCGACGTCGGCCTCGCGCGCCTCGCCGTTGACGGTCACCGACACGTGGGTCACGGCTTCCCCCCTTTGCGACGGCTGTGGTCGCCGATCGTATCCCTGTCCTCGCGGGCGCGCGAACCGAGGCGCGCGCGACGCGTCAGGGTTCGGGCCACCCGCCCGGTGCGGCGAGCCCGGCCTCGTCGGCCGAACAGTCGGTGCCGGTCCCGAACGAACGGTTCCCCGACGCGTCGAGCCGGATCCAGAAGCACTCGCCCGTATCGGCCCGGGCGGCCGCGGTCCACGCCTCATTCGTTGCCAGCACGCTCACGATCTCGGAGTCGTTCGATGCCTGGTCGGGATCGATGAGGAGCAGGTCGTCGAGGGCGGGATCGTCCGAGAGCCGCTGTCGGGTCGCGACGGAGAGCGAGCCCTCCGAGTCCGCTGCCCGCTCGGCCGCGTCCGCCGCCGTCCGGAGGTTGGACTGCGCGAACGCAACCGCCCCCGTTCGCGCCACCGGGCGGAACGCGATCACGAGCGCGACGAGCGCCACCCCGCCCGCTGCGAGCGCGAGCATGATCTTCCAGAACCCGCGGTTCGAGGCCATCGGCAGACGATACGACCGCAGTTGACTTGACCGTTCGCGCACACCGGAGGGATAGTCGCGCCAGCGCACATCCCCAACCGCCGCTTGCCGCGCCCGCCGGCCTCGGAACAGGAGGTTGCATGCTGCCGTCACGGTTCGACTACCACCGGCCGGAGACGTTGGACGAGGCACTCCGACTGCTCGCCGAGCTCGAGGACGCGAAGATCCTCGCGGGCGGGCAGAGCCTCATCCCCGTGATGAAGCTGCGCTTCGCGGCCCCGGCTCATCTGATCGACATCAACCGCATCCCCGGGCTCGACGGGATCGAGCCGAGCGGGGGCGGGCTGCGGATCGGCGCGCTCGTCCGCCACAACGAGATGGTGAGCTCGGACGCGGTCGCCGGGTTCCCGATGCTCGCCGCGGCCGCGCCGCAGATCGCCGACCCGATCGTGCGCAACCTCGGGTCGGTGGGCGGATCGCTCGCCCACGCGGATCCGGCGGGGGACTGGGGGGCGGTCATGCTCGCCGCCGGAGCCGCCGTGACGCTTCGCAGCGCCCGTGGCGAGCGCGAGCTCCCGATCGGCGAGTTCCTCGTCGACGTGTTCACCACGGCGCTCGAGCCCGACGAGATCCTCACGCACGTCACCGTCCCGGCCGCGGGTGGCTCGAGCGGCGGCACGTACCTCAAGCTCGAGCGCAAGATCGGGGACTTCGCGACGGTCGGCGCGGCCGTGCAGCTCGAGATGTCGAACGGCACGATCGGCCGGGCCGGCATCGCGCTCACCGGCGTGGGCAACACGAACGTCCACGCGACCGAGGCCGAGGCCTCGCTCGCCGGCGCCGAGCCCAACGAGGATGCGTTCGCAGAGGCCGGGCGGCTCGCCGCGGCCGCGTCGAACCCGGTCTCGGACGTCCGCGGATCCGCCGACTACAAGCGACACGTGGTCGACGTCTTCGTCCGGCGGGGGCTCGCCCGCGCCGCCGAGGGCGCCCGCGCCGCATAGGAAGGGGACGATCGATGCAGATCACGGTCACGGTCAACGGCGCCGAGCGGTCGGCGGACGTCGAGCCTCGGCTGCTCCTCGTCCACTTCATCCGCGAGGTGCTCGAGCTCACCGGTACGCACGTCGGCTGCGACACGACGAGCTGCGGCGCCTGTACGGTGCTGCTCGACGGCGTGCCCGTGAAGTCCTGCACGATGTTCGGCGTCCAGGCGGACGGCCGAAGCATCACCTCCGTCGAGGGGCTCGCGCAGAACGGGAACCTGCACCCGGTGCAGGCCGACGGCCGCAGCCTCACCACCGTCGAAGGTCTCAAGCAGGACGGTCAGCTCGATCGGATGCAGGAGGCGTTCAAGGAGATGCACGGCCTGCAGTGCGGCTTCTGCACGCCGGCGATGATGCTCGTCGCGAAAGCGCTGCTCGATCGCAACCCCGCCCCCAGCAACGAGGACGTGCGCTGGGCGATCTCGGGCAACATCTGCCGCTGCACCGGCTACATGAACATCGTGAAGGCGATCCAGGCGGCCGCCGGGGCGAGCGTCCCGGCGCAGGCCTGAGCGGAGGAACGAACATGGCGAGCGAGGTCGAGGAGATCCGCGGGATCGGGCACAGCGTCCGGCGCAAGGAGGACGACCGGTTCATCCGCGGCAAGGGAACGTACGTCGACGACATCAAGCTCCCGGGCATGCTGCACATGGCGATCCTCCGGAGCCCGTT
>DATBLA010000031.1:0-15099 GCA_036555645.1 Actinomycetota bacterium | reverse complement strand
GCCGTCGGAGAACGGCATGATCGTGGCCTTGTGCCCCAGCGTGACCTTGCGCCGGCCTGCCGAGCGGACGTACTCGAGGGCGAAGCGCACGATGCGCCTGGCGCCGGTGACCGAGATCGGCTTCACGGTGAGCGCCGCGTCCTCGCGAACCGACCGGCCGGACAGACGCAGGAGCTCGCGCCGGAGGCCGTCCGCCTCCGGCGTCCCGGCGTCGACCTCGATGCCGCGATACAGGTCCTCGGTGTTCTCGCGGACGACCACGAGGTCGACGCTCGGATACGGCGTCGGCACGCCGGGCATCGACCGCGACGGCCGGACCGCGGCGAACAGATCGAGCTCCTGGCGGAGCGTCACGTTCACGCTGCGGAACCCGCCACCGACGGGCGTGGTGATCGGGCCCTTGAGCGCCACGCGGGAGCGCCGGATCTGCTCGATCACGCGATCCGGGAGCGTGTCGCCCTCGCGCTCGAGAGCGCCCGCGCCGGCCTCCGCGACGGTCCACTCGATCCCGATCCCGGCGGCGTCGAGCACGCGCCGGGTTGCCTCGGTCACCTCGGGGCCGATCCCGTCGCCGGGGATGAGCGTCACCGCGTGCGCCACGCGCCAAACCCTACCGGCGGCTTGCGTTGGCCACCCCGCGGCCGTACGCCGGGGGCGGTCCGGCTCAGAACCGGTCGAACAGGATCGAGCGCTTCACGTCCTGGATCGCCTTCGTGACCTCGATCCCGCGCGGGCAGGCCGACGTGCAGTTGAACGTCGTTCGGCATCGGAAGACGCCCGTCCGCTCGGACAGGATCTTCAGCCGTACGCGTCCGGCCTCGTCGCGCGAGTCGTAGATGAACCGATGCGCGTTCACGATCGCCGCGGGACCCACGTACGTCTCGTCCCCCCAGAAGATCGGGCACGAGGTCGTGCACGCGGCGCACAGGATGCACTTCGTCGTGTCGTCGAAGCGGTGCCGCTCCTCCGGGCTCTGGCGGCGCTCGGCGTCGGGCTCCCCCGAGTCGTTGATGAGGTACGGAAGGACCGACCGGTAGCCGGCGAAGAACGGCTCCATGTCGACGATGAGGTCCTTCAGCACCGGGAGCCCGCGGATCGGCTCGATCGTCACCTTCGGCGCGACGTCGCGAACGATCACCTTGCAGGCGAGCTGGTTCTTCCCGTCGATCATCATCGCGTCCGAGCCGCAGATGCCGTGAGCGCACGAGCGGCGGAGCGCGAGCGTCCCGTCCTGATACCACTTCACCTGGTGCAGCGCGTCGAGGAGCCGGTCGTCCGGATCGACCCGCACGGTGAACTCGTCCCACCACGACTCCTGCCCGCGGAGCTCCGGGTTGTAGCGCCGGATCCGAAGGGTGAGCGACACTTGGCGCGATCCTCCCGCGGCCCGCCGGTCGGAGTCCTCGAGCACCTCGCCGAGCCCGTCGACGGCCGCCATCAGTACTTGCGCTCCATCGGGACGTAGGGCCCGAGCTTCACGGGCTTGGACTCGAGCCGGATCGAGCCGTCGGGCTCGCGCGTGCCGAGCGAGTGCCGGAGCCAGTTCGCGTCGTCGCGCAGCGGGTGGTCCTCGCGGTAGTGGCCTCCGCGGCTCTCGTCGCGCGCGAGGGCCGCCGCGACGAGCACGTCGGCGCAGTCGAGGAGGAACCCGAGCTCCACGACCTCCATGAGCTCGGTGTTGAACAGGCGCCCGGTGTCCTGCACGTAGACGCGTTCGTAGCGCTCGCGGAGGCCGGCGAGGATCTGCTGCATCTTCTCCAGGCTCTCCTGCGTGCGGATGACGAAGGCGAGGTCCTGCATCTGGTCCTGGAGCTCGTTGCGGATGTCGGCCGCGTTCGCGCCCTCTGGCCGGTCCCGGAGCCCGTCCAGGAGGTCGGCGACGAACCCGTCCGGTCGGACCGGGGCCTCGGGCAGGTCGGCCTCCTCGGCGAACCCGGCCGCGTGCGCGCCGCTCCGCCGGCCGAAGACGACGATGTCGAGCAGCGAGTTCGTCCCGAGCCGGTTGGCTCCGTGGACGCTCACGCAGGCGCACTCCCCGGCGGCGTACAGGCCGGGGACCGGCGTCTCCTCCTCGCCGAGCACGACCTGCCCGTCGATGTTCGTCGGGATGCCACCCATCGCGTAGTGGGCCGTGGGCTGGATCGGCACGAGCTCCGTCGTGGGCTCGACGCCGAGATAGACCCGGGCGAACTCCGTCACGTCGGGGAGCTTCTCCTCGATGACGTCGCGCGGGAGATGCCGCACGTCGAGCCAGACCGCGTCCCGGTTGGGCCCGACGCCGCGCCCCTCCCTGATCTCCTGGAAGATCGCGCGGCTGACCATGTCGCGCGGCGCGAGGTCCTTGACCGTTGGCGCGTACCGCTCCATGAAACGCTCGCCCTCGTCGTTGAGGAGGATGCCCCCCTCACCCCGGATCGCCTCGGACAGCAGCACGCCGAGCTTGTAGACGCCGGTTGGGTGGAACTGGAAGAACTCCATGTCCTGGAGCGGGATGCCGCGGCGGAACAGGACGGCGGGACCGTCGCCGGTCAGCGTGTGGGCGTTCGAGGAGACCCGGTACATCCGGCCGTAGCCGCCGGTGGCGTAGATGACCGCCGGTGCCCGGAACACGTGGATCTCGCCGGTCGAGAGCTCGTACGCGACGACGCCGGCGCATCGTCCGTCGACGAGGAGCTGGTCGAGCACGTAGAACTCGTTGAAGAAGCGGACGTTGCGCTTCACGCACTGCTGGTAGAGCGTCTGCAGGATCATGTGGCCGGTCCGATCGGCGGCGAAGCACGCCCGTTTGACCGGCCCCTCGCCGTGGTTGCGCGTGTGTCCGCCGAACCGGCGCTGGTCGATCTTGCCCTCGGGGGTCCGGTTGAACGGGAGCCCCCAGTGCTCGAGCTGGTAGATGGCGTCGACGGCCTCCTCGCACATGAGCAGCGCGGCCGGCTGGTCGACGAGGTAGTCCCCGCCCTTGACGGTGTCGAACGCGTGCCATTCGGGGGAGTCCTCCTCGACGTTGGCGAGCGCTGCGCACACGCCGCCCTGCGCCGTGCCGGTGTGCGATCGGGTGGGGTAGAGCTTGGAGATCACGGCCGTCCGGACACGGTCGGAGGTCTCGATCGCGGCCCGCAGCCCGGCGCCGCCGGCGCCGACGATCACCGCGTCGTAGGTGTGGACGGTCGTCATCGGCTCACGTGGTCGGGGGCCAGGCGTTCGGGTCGAACGTGAACACCACGACCGTCCCCAGGACGAACAGGACGAAGCCGATCACGTAGAAGGTCATGTTCACCGCCAGCCGGACGCCCGGCCACCGGACGTAGTCCATGACGACGATCCGCAGGCCGTTGATCCCGTGGATGAGCGCGAGCACGAGGAGCGCCCAGTCCCACGTCCTCCAGAACGGGCTTCCCCATCGGGCTGCGACGAAGCCGAAGTCGACGCGGTCCACGCCGTCGTCGAGCACGTGCATGATCAGGACGTGGCCGACGGCCAGGAGCAGCAGGACGATGCCGCTGATGCGCATGAACAGCCACGACCACAGCTCGAATCCGCCGGTCGGCCGCTCCCGGCCGCGGTAGCCGAGGTAACCGCCCGAGCCCTCCGGGGGGGCCGGTGTCGTCCGCTCCAGCGCGTCGGTCGCCATCACACGATCCCGATGTCCTCGAGGATGCCCATGCCCATGATCCAGGTGATCGGGATCATCGAGAGCACGAACAGGGCCGTCGACGTGAGGGAGATCGCCTTCATGTGCCGCGCGCTCGACGGCCAGAAGTCGAAGACCATGATCTTCACGCCGTTGATCGCGTGGTACAGGACGGCGGCGACGAGCCCGAGCTCGAGGAGCTTGACCACCCAGTTGTGGTAGACGCTCACGACCCGGTCGTAGGCGTCGGGTCCCCATCCGACGACCGCGGTGTCGACGATGTGGGCGAACAGGAACAGGATCACGGCCACGCCGGTGATGCGGTGGAGGAGCCAGGACCATTGCCCCGGGCTCCCTCGGTACAGCGTGCCGACGTCGGACCTGCGCTTGGCCATCAGCCCTCGAGCTCAGCGTACCCGCGGCCCGGTCGTGCGTTCGGCGGGCGATCGTGGTCGGGCCCCGCGGAGTCTAGCCGCTCGTGCCCTCACGCCACACGCAGCGCGACCGCGACACCGTCACGTGTCGGCACGATCGTCGAGACGTAGCGCTCGTCCTCGGCGATGAGCCGGTTGTGCTCGAGGATTGCCTGCGTCGTCTCCGCGTCGCGCCCGTGATCGCCGCCCGGATCGGCGACCTGGCCCGACCAGAGCACGTTGTCACACAGGTACAGCCCGCCGACGCGGATGCGTTCCCTCGCGGCGCGCCAGGCGTCCGGGTATCCCGTCTTGTCGATGTCGTTGTAGACGACGTCGAACTCGCCCGGCACGGCCTCCAGGCTCTCGACCGCGTCGCCGACGTGCCAGCGGACGCGTTCGGCCAGACCCGCGCGCCCGAGGTAGGCGAGCGCCTTCGGCTCGTTCTCCGGGTCGCCGTCGGTGCCGTGCACCTGTCCGTCGGGCCCGACGGCTCGCGCGAACCAGTACGCCGAGTACCCGAAGCCGGACCCGAGCTCGAACACTCGGCGCGCGCCGACCGAGCGCGCGAGCAGCTCGACCGTCACGCCGACGAGCCGTCCGATGATCGGGAACTGCTTCTCCTTGCCCTCGGCCTCCATCTCGAGCAGCACCGGCTCGTCGTAACGGTCCAGGAGGGTTCGCATGTAGGTCTCGACGGCCGGGTCCACGATGTCCATGGCGCGGATGCTACCCGCTACCCTTGACCGGGATGGCCGACGTCGATCCGCGCGCGACCGACTCGGGGATCGAGCTCGACCTCGTCTACGAGGCCGGCGATCTTCCCGGTTTCGACCCCGAGCGCGACCTGGGGCGACCGGGGGAGGCGCCGTTCACGCGGGGCGTCCACCCGTCGATGTACCTGGGGCGCCTGTGGACGATGCGGCAGTACGCCGGGATGGCCACCGCCGAGCAGACGAACCGGCGCTTCCGCTACCTGCTCGACCACGGACAGACGGGACTGTCGGTCGCGTTCGATCTCCCGACCCAGATGGGGCTGGACTCCGATCATCCGCGCGCCGAGGGCGAGGTCGGACGGACGGGAGTCGCGATCGATTCGATCGAGGACATGTCGAGGCTCCTCGACGGCATCCCGCTCGACCGCGTCTCGACGTCGATGACGATCAACGCGACCGCCCCGATCCTGCTCCTGCTCTACGAGCTCGTGGCCGAGGAGCGAGGCATCGCCGCCACCGACCTGTCCGGCACGGTGCAGAACGACCTGCTGAAGGAGTACGCCGCGCGCGGGACCTACATCTATCCGCCCCGGCCCTCGATGCGTCTGATCACGGACCTGTTCGCGTATTGCGGAGAGCGCATCCCGCGGTGGAACACGATCTCGGTGAGCGGGTACCACATGCGCGAGGCCGGGGCGAACGCCGTCCAGGAGGTGGCGTTCACGCTCGCGAACGGGGTCGCCTACGTGCAGGCGGCCCGGGACGCGGGTCTGGAGGTCGACGCGTTCGCCCCCCGGGTCTCGTTCTTCTTCGCCTGCCACATGAACTTCTTCGAGGAGATCGCGAAGTTCCGCGCGGCACGCCGGATGTGGACGCGGATCATGCGCGAGCGATTCGACGCCCGGGATCCGCGGAGCCTCATGCTCCGGTTCCACACGCAGACCGGCGGTGCGACCCTGACGGCCCAGCAGCCGCAGAACAACATCGTTCGGACGGCGATCGAGGCGCTGGCGGCGGTGCTCGGCGGGACCCAGTCGCTCCACACGAACTCGTTCGACGAGGCGCTCGCGCTCCCGACGGAACGGGCCGCCAAGATCGCCCTGCGCACGCAGCAGGTGATCGGCCACGAGACCGGCGTCACGCACACGGTGGACCCGCTCGGCGGGTCGTACTACGTCGAGTCGCTCACGAACGCGGTCGAGGCGCGAGCCTGGGACTACATCGAGCGGATCGACCGGATGGGCGGCGCCGTCGAGGCGATCGAGGCCGGCTTCTACCAGGACGAGATCGCCGAGGCGGCGTTCCGGATCCAGGAGGGGATCGAGTCCGGACAGCGGGTCGTCGTCGGCGTGAATCGGTTCGAGGAGACGGGCGGGAGCGAGGTCGAGCTCCAGCGGATCGCCGACGACGAGGTCGGCCGGCAGATCGAGCGAACGCGCGCGCTCCGCGCCGGTCGCGACCAGGGCGAGGTGGAGCGCGCGCTGGCCGGGGTGGAGCGCTGCGCCAACGGGACGGACAACCTGCTCCCACCCATCAGGGAGGCGCTGCGCGCGCGCGCGACACTGGGCGAGGTCTCGGACGCCTTTCGAGCCGTCTTCGGCGAGTACCGGCCCAGGCGCTAGGACGCGAGCGCGACGATCGCGTGGATCGCGGCGAGCATGCCGGCGATCGCGAGCACGACGGCGAGCCACCGGAGGCGGCGGACGCGCCACGCCGCCGCGGCGCCGGCGAGGCAGCCGATCCCGACCGCGAGCTCGACGAGATCGGTCAGCGTCTGGCCCATCGCGGTGCAGGGTAGGCTCTGCCGCCATGAAGGTGTCGATCATCGGCGGGACGGGCGAAGAGGGATTCGGTCTCACGTTGCGCCTCGCCGCCGCCGGCCACCACGTGACGATCGGGTCACGTTCGCAGGACAAGGGCGAGGCGACGGCCGCGAGCGCGTTCGAACGGCTCGGGCCCGGCGTGTCCGTCGACGGAGCGACGAACGATCGGGCCGCCTCCGTCTCCGACGTCGTGATCGTGACGGTCCCGTTCGCCGGCCAGGCGGAGATCTACCGCGCGATCAAGGATCACGTCCGCGCTGAGGCGATCGTCGTGGACTGCACGAGCCCGCTGGCCACCGCCGTCGGGGGCAGGGCCTGGCACGTGCTGCGCCCGTGGCACGGATCGGCGGCCGAGCAGGCCAAAGCGATCCTGCCCTCCGGCGTGAGGATGGTCGGCGCGTTCCACACGATCGCCGGCGGTGCGCTCCAGGCGCTCGAGCACCCGCTCGACAGCGACGTCCTCGTCTGCGGAACCGACCCGGAGGCGAAGGCAACGGTGGGCGAGCTCGTGGAGGACATCCCGAACCTGCGCTGGGTCGACGCGGGCGATCTGACGCAGGCGCGAATCGTCGAACCGCTGACGGCGCTGCTCATCTCGATCAACCGCGGGTACCGGATCCGGGACGCCGGGTTCCGGATCACCGGGCGCGAGTCGTGGGGAGCCCCGGGCTCCTCGTCCGGCTGACTCGTCAGTCGAGCACGGCCAGCGTGTCCCCGACCTGGACGACCTGGCCCGGCGCGATCGGGATCTCCGAGACCACGCCCTCGCGGGGGGCGGGGATGGCGTTCTCCATCTTCATGGCCTCCAGGATGCACAGCACGTCGCCAGCCTGGATCTCCTGACCGGCCTCGACGAGGACCCGCAGGATCGTTCCCTGCATCGGGGCCGCGATGACGCTGTGGATGTGCTCGCCGGCGTGCGCCGACTGCCTCGACGGGACCTTCGGCGCCGTGTCGCGGCGGTGGTCGAAGATCCGGACGGGCACACGGCGGCCGTCGACCTCCAGGAGCAGCTCGGCGGGGACCGGCGGCTTGGCGTCCGCGGCCGGCGGGGGAGGCGAACCGCTCTCCGGCAGCTCGGCGTCGCGAAGCGCCTTCTCGAGCCACGTCGTCGTGTGGGTCGACTTGTGGAAGGCGCGGGTCCCGAGGATCCACCGGTGGAGCGGGATCGTCGTCGGAACGCCCTCGACCTGGTACTCGGACAGCGCCCGGTCCATGCGGCGGATCGCGTGCTCCCGCGTGTCGGCGGAGACGACGACCTTGGCGAACATCGAGTCGTAGTCCGCGGGGATCTCCCGACCGTCCCGGACGGCCGAGTCCACACGCACGAACGGGCCCCCCGGTTCGCGATAGGCCGTGAGGCGTCCCGGGCCGGGCAGGAAGTTCCGGGCCGGGTCCTCCGCGTTGATCCGGCATTGGATCGCGTGCCCGCGAGGCCGCACGTCCGCGAGGTCGAGCTTGTCGCCGAGCGCCACGCGGATCTGGAGCGCGACGATGTCCAGGCCGGTCACCATCTCCGTGATCGTGTGCTCGACCTGGAGCCGGGTGTTCATCTCGAGGAAGTAGAAGCCGCCGTCCTCGTCCGCGATGCACTCGACGGTGCCGGCGTTCACGTATCCGGCCTCCTTCGCCAGCGCCATCGCCGCAGCGCCGATGCGTTCGCGGAGCTCCTCGTCCACGACCGGCGACGGCGTCTCCTCGATGAGCTTCTGATGGCGGCGTTGCACCGAGCAGTCGCGCTCGCCGAGGAAGAACACGTTGCCGCGCATGTCGGCGATCACCTGGGCCTCGACGTGGTGCGCTCGGTCCAGGTACCGCTCCAGGAAGACCTCGGGCCGTCCGAAGTACGCCTGCGCCTCTCGCGCGGCTCGGGTGAGCGCGCTCTCGAGCTCCTCCGGTTTGCGGACGACGTGCATCCCGCGGCCACCGCCGCCGAACGCCGCCTTCACGAAGACCGGGAACCCGATGCGCTCGGCATGCGCCGGCGCGTCGTCGATCGTGATCGGCTCCGGCGTGCCCGGGACGATCGGAACGCCGACGCGGTCGGCGGCCTGCCGGGCGGCCGCCTTGTCGCCCATCATCTCGATGGCCTCCGGCGGCGGGCCGATGAACGTGAACCCCGAGTCAATGACGGCCTGCGCGAAGTGCGCGCGCTCGGACAGGAACCCGTAGCCCGGATGGATCATCGTCGCCCGGGCCTTCGACGCGGCCTCCAGGATCGCTCCGATGGACAGGTAGGAGTCGGCGGGGAGGGCGGGGCCGATCCGGTGGGCCTGATCGGCCATCTCGACGTGGAGGGCGTCCCGGTCGGCGTCGCTGTAGACCGCGATCGACGTGTATCCGAGCTCGCGGATCGTGCGGATGATCCGAACGGCGATCTCGCCGCGGTTCGCGATCAGGATCCGAGGTTTGGCCACGCGTCGCTCCGGGGCTGTGGGCCGCGTTCCGGCAGCCGATAATCGAGTACCCCCGAACGGGAGTCAACGTCCGTGCTGTCGGAGAAGGCCCTGGTCCAGGCGCTCGAGCGCAACGGGATCGCCGCGCCCGTCCGATACGAGGACGCCACCCCCTCCACGCAGGCCCTCGCCGAGGAGATGGCGAGCGCCGGCGCGCCCGAGTGGACCCTCGTCGCGGCCGGACACCAGACCGAGGGGCGGGGACGCCTGGGAAGGAGCTGGGCGGACGAGCCGGGCACCGCGCTGCTGTTCTCGCTCGTCCTGCGTCCCGACCTCGAGCCGCGGCTCGGCGGGCTGCTCACGCTCCTCGCGGGCACCGCCCTCGTCCGCGCGTGCGGACGAGCCTCGGCGCAGCGCGCGGCATGCAAATGGCCGAACGATCTCCTGATCGACGGGCGCAAGGCCGGAGGCATCCTGGCCGGATCCAGCATCACGGAGGATCGGTTCGAGCACGTCGTCCTCGGGATCGGGGTGAACCTGACGGCCCCTCCGCCGGGGTTCGACGACGCGGGTGCGGTGCACGCCGAGGACTCCGCACTCCTGGAGGGCGTTCTCGGCGAGCTCGCCCGTGTCTATCGCCCCGGACTCTCGCGGGCCGCGGCCGACATCGTGACGGACTACCGGGCGGTGTGCGCCACGTTGGGCACGCGCGTGCGCGCCACGACCACCGACGGCATCACCGTCGAGGGCGTGGCCGAGGACGTGGACGAGCTCGGCGGGCTCGTCATCCAGACTCGGTCGGGGCTCGAGGTGGTCCGATTCGGGGAGGTTCGGCACCTGGAGTAGGATGCGAATCGATGGCGTTCCCGCGTCGGTTGCTGATCGAGGGCGAGGAGCTCGTGCTCGATCTGCGCCCGCACTGGATCGCGCTCCTGGGGCCGATCGTCGTCACGATCCTCGTGATCGTGGGCTGGGTCCTGGCCCTCATGTACGCGCCGGACGACGGCTCGGGACGAACGGCCGTGCTGTGGCTCGCCTTCGCGACCGGGATCGTGATCCTGTTCCTGTACCCGATCCGGCGGATCGTGGCCTGGGCGACCTCGAACTTCGCGGTCACGAGCGACCGGATCATTCAACGCGAGGGGTTCATCGCCAAGCACACGATGGAGATCCCGCTCGAGGCGATCAACGACGTGCGGTTCCGGCAGGGGATCTTCGAGCGGATCGTCGGCGCGGGCGACCTCGTCATCCAGTCGGCGAGCGAGTTCGGCCGCAACGTCTTCGCGAACATCCCGAATCCGGAATCGGTGCAGCGGACGATCTACGAGCAGGGCGAGCGGAACAAGGAGCGGATGTTCCGAGGCGGCGCCCCCGCGGCCGCGCCACCGGCCCCGATCCCGGCCGCGCCGTCCACCACCGGCGAGCTGGAACGCCTCGCCCAGCTGCGAGATCGCGGCGTCCTCACCGAGGCCGAGTTCCAGAACCAGAAGAAGAAGATCCTCGGCGACGGGTAGTGAGTGGCCGTGCCTCCACTCGCATTCGCCGGTCCGTCGGGAGCGCGGAGAGCCGTCCCACAGGTGGCGACGTTCCTCGTCGCCGCCGCCCTCGCGTCGTGGGTGATGGGATCGCGGATCGCCGAGACGGCGTGGGGTTCGCCCTCGCGCGGGATCCCCGGCGCCGCGGCGATCGAGACGCTCTCCACGGTCGCCGCGATCCCCGTCGATCGCCCCAGGCTCTCGAACCACGGCCGCGCCTCCGGCGGCCCCTGGGTGCTCGTCTCGACGGCGCCGGTTCGAACGCACGGCGGGTCGGTCTCGGCGATCACGTCGGCGGTCCGGCTCGCCTCGGCCCCTCGCTCCGCGTCGCCGATCGCGATCGGCCTCACCCGAAGGGGTCCACCCGTCCCGGCGTCTCGGTAGACGATCGGTCACCGATCGCCTCGAGGCGTTCGGGCGCGCGCGTGATGCGCCCGGGATCGCGCTTCGGGGCACGACGCGAAGGAGCGACGATGACGACTGCGGACGTCGTGAAGGAACGAGCGCTGTGGCTCGCCCGTTCGGAACCGGACGGAGACGCGGCCCTGCGCGATCTGGAGAGCTGCGCCGGTGGACGCCGTGTCGCCGCGGTGCGGGCCCGCCAGCAGGTCGAGGCGGAGCTCGATGACGGACCCGATCGGGACTCGAGCCTGCGGGCGATCCAGCTGCTGGACGAGCTGGTCGTGCGGCTTCCCGCCTGAGCATGAGTCGGCCGACGGAGACGGTCCCGCGATCGGACTCGCCGACCGGGGCGAGGGCGGTCGAAGTCTTCGCTCAGGTGATGGTCGTGGCGGGCTTCGTCCTCATGACGCTCGGCATCCTCGAGATCGGCGGGTTGTTCAACGTCGGGGTCGGGCTCGCGGCGGTCTGGGTCGGGTGTCTCATGCTGTTCGGCTCGGAGGCCCGCGAGCGCATCCGGGTGGAGAACGACTTCCTCCGCCAGCTCGAGGATCTCTGACGCCGGCCGCGCGGGGCGCGCCGGGGTCTCGCGCGGCCGGCCGCCGTGGAAGGATGCATGCGTGGGCACCGTGAACGAGACCCCGCTCCCCGGGATCGGCGTCCGGTACGACTTCGATGCCGAGGGCGGGACCCGGCTCGGCGTCATCCATCACCGGACGGGGTTGCGCGAGCTCGTCCTGTACGAGCGGGACGACCCCGACACCGCCCACGACCTGATCCGCCTGAGCCCGGAGGACAGCCGGACGCTCGCGGAGCTCCTGGGCGTGTCCCAGGTCGCGAAGGAGCTCGCCGAGCTCGAGGCCGATGTCGCCGGGCTGGCCGTGGACCGCCTGCCGCTCGACGCGCGGTCGCCGTTTCACGGCGGGACGATCGGCGACACCGGAGCACGGACCCGCACCGGCGTCTCGATCGTGGCCGTCCTTCGCGAGGGCTCGGCCCACCCGGCTCCGGGCCCGGCGTTCGGGTTGCAGGGCGGGGACGTGCTCGTGGTCGTGGGGACGCCCCGGGGGATCGAGGAGCTCGCGGTCCTGCTGCGATCGGGCTGACGCGTGGAGGACTCGGTGTTCCTCCTCGAGCTCGGGGGGGTCGTCCTGCTGCTGGCGGTCCTCGCACGCATCGCCGTCCGGTTCGGGTTCACGCCGATCCCGCTCTATCTGATCGCCGGGCTCGCGTTCGGGAGCGGCGGGATCGCCCCGCTCGTCACGGCGAACCGGTTCATCGAGGCCGGCGCCGAGATCGGCCTGATCCTGCTGCTGTTCTCGCTGGGTCTGGAGTACTCGGCGCGCGAGCTCGTCGGCGCCCTGCGCTCCACGGTCACCGTCGGCGTCCTCGATCTCGGGCTCAACTTCCTTCCCGGGCTGCTCGCCGGGCTGATCCTGGGATGGGACCTCGTGGCCTCGATCTTCCTCGGCGGGATCACGTACATCTCGTCCTCGGGCGTGATCGCTCGCACCCTCGACGACCTCGGATGGATGGGGAACCGGGAAACGCCGCTCGTCCTGGGCGTCCTCGTGATCGAGGACCTCGTGATGGCGGGGTTTCTCCCGTTCGCGACCGTCCTGCTCGTCGGCGGTGGGGCGGCAAAGGTGGGGCTCTCGATCGCGATCGCCGTCGCGATCGTCGCCGGCGTCCTGGTGGTGGCCGAACGCTTCGGACCGGCGATCTCGAGCGCCGTGTTCAGTCACTCGGACGAGGCGTTGCTGCTCGGCCTGCTCGGGCTCGTGCTCCTGACCGCCGGTGGGACGGAGGCGCTGAACGTATCGGCTGCGGTGGGGGCGTTCCTCGCCGGGATCGTGATCTCGGGGCCGTCCGCCGATCGCGCACGGTCGCTCCTCGTGCCGCTCCGAGCCGTGTTCGCCGCGGTCTTCTTCGTCTTCTTCGGGTTCCTCGTCGACCCGGCGTCGATCCCGGACGTCCTGCTGCCCGCCGCCGCGCTGGCCGTCATCGGAGGGGCGACGAAGTTCGCCACCGGATGGATCGGAGCGGCCAGGGGCGGACTGGGCCGGCGGGGGCGGATCCGCGCGGGAGCCGCGCTCATCGCGCGCGGTGAGTTCTCGATCGTGATCGCGGGCATCGCCGTCGCCGAGGGCGCCGAACGCGACCTCGGGCCGCTCGCCGCGACGTACGTCCTGCTCCTGGCGATCGCCGGGCCGATCGCCGCTCGGATCGCCGACCGGGCCACGTCGCGGTCCACGGCGTCCGTCCGGTAGCCGCCGACGCTCGGGTTGGCTCGAAGCGCGGGGCCGATGGGACAATGCGCGCCGTGGAGCCCAGGGTCGCCGTCGTCGGCATCGGCCATGCCGGGTTCGCCCCGATCACCGCCGGCCTGTCCTATCGGGAGCTGATGTTCGAGGCGGCCCAGCGCGCCTATCACGACGCGGGGATCGACCCGCGCGAGGACGTCGACTCCTTCGTCTGCTGTTCCGAGGACTTCCTGGAGGGCACGTCGATCTTCGACGAGTACGTGCCCGATCAGATCGGTGCGGTGCAGCGCCCGGTGCAGACCGTGACGGCCGACGGGCTGTTCGGCGTGGCCACCGGTCTCATGCTCATCCGATCCGGGCTCGCGTCGGTCGTCGCCGTGGAGGCGCACAGCAAGGTCTCCGACGTCGTGTCGCTGGAGTCGATCGAAGCCTTCGCGCTCGACCCGGTCCTCAACCGACCGCTCGACGTCCCGACCGTCGCGGTCGCGGGGCTGGACATGCTCGCCTTCCTCGAGCGGACCGGGCTGACCGAGGAGCACTGCGCGATGGTGGCCGCGAAGAACCGCGCGAACGCGCTCGACAACCCCCGCGCGGCCTATCCGGCCGAGCTCGCGGTCGAGGACGTCGACGACTCGGCGCCGGTGGCGTGGCCGCTCCGCCGGCTCGAGGTGGCCGCGAGAGCCGACGGGTGCGTCGTCGTGGTGCTCGCGTCCGAGGATCGGGCGCGGGAGCTGAGCGAGGGACCGGTCTGGATCCTGGGGGCGGGATGGGGATCGGGCAGCCCGTCGCTCGAGAGCCGTACCTGGGGCGAGGCGGAGTTCGTCACGCGCGCCGCGGCGATGGCGTACCGACAGGCCGAGATCCGCGACCCGAGCGAGGAGATCGACCTCGCCGAGGTCGACGACCGCTATGCCTACGCGGAGCTCAAGCACCTCGAGGCCCTCGGGCTGGGCACGTCGGGCGAGCTCGCGACGATGCTCGAGGAGGGCGACCTCGGCCCCGACGGGGAGCTGCCCGTCAACGTCTCGGGCGGATCGATCGGCCAGGGCAACCTCTTCGAGGCCAACGGCCTCGTTCGCCTGCTCGAGTGCGTGGAGCAGCTTCGGGGCGAGGCCGGCGAGCGCCAGGTCGAGGAGGCCTACGTCGCGGTCGCCCAGTCGTGGCGCGGGGTGCCGACGACCTCGGGCTCGGTCGTCGTGCTGGCGAACGACGAGGGGGCCGGCGGATGAGCCAGGGCGCCATCGGGCACGTGGACCACGTGTGGTTCTGGGTCGGCGACATGGACCGTGCGGTCGAGTTCTACCGGGACGCGCTCGGACTGACCCTGCGAGTCCGTCACGGCGACGAGTGGACCGAGCTCGACGGCGGCTCCGTCCGGATCGGCCTCCACGGCGCCGGCGGCCGCCGCGTCCCCGAGGGCGGGACCGCCGTGTTCCAGGTCGACGACCTCGACCTGGCCAGGGCCGGGCTCGAGGCGCGCGGCGTGGCGTTCGACGAGCACCTCGGCGAGGTCGCGGGGCTCGCGCGCTACGCCTCGTTCGCCGATCCGGACGGCAACCGGTTGCAGATCATCGAGTACACCGCGGAGGCGCCGTGACCCGCCGGGTCGCCGTCGTCGGAGCCGGGATGACGAAGTTCGTCCGGCGCGCGCAGGAGACGGGCAAGGAGCTCAGCTGGGAGGCGGCCCGGCTGGCGCTCGCGTCCTGCGAGCTCACCCTGGACCGGGTCGACGCCGTCTGCCTCACGAGCGCGCCCGACGCGTTCGACGGCGTCCACATGAAGGGGGAGTACCTGTCCGACGGCGCCGGGGGGGTCGGCCGGCCGTTCATGCGCACGTACGTCGGCGGGGGGAGCGGCGTCTTCACGGCCATCCAGGCGTACTCCACGGTCGCGAGCGGGATGGCCGACATCGTCCTGGCGGT
>DATBLA010000030.1:0-20941 GCA_036555645.1 Actinomycetota bacterium | reverse complement strand
CGGGACGGCGTCGACGCGGGCGATGGAAGGCCGGCTCGCTCCCCCCAGATCCCGTCCGCCCACGCGATCGTGCGCCGGGCGACGTCCTCGAAGAGCGCCTGGCTCTCGACGACGCGCCGGCCCGCCGGGCTCGCTCCGATCCCGAACCGGGCGCGGCCGGGTCCTTCGGCGTGCTCCAGTCGGACGTCGACACCGCCCCGCCGGAGTCGACCGACGTCGGCGGCGGCCTGCTCCGCGGTTCGCGGGTTCACGACGACCGTGAGCGCGTGCCGCAGGGTCGGGGTCGGGGACACCCCTGCGGCGGAGGAGGCCGCGTCCCGGTAACACGCTCGCGACAGCGGGTACCCGAACAGATCCACGACCGCGCCCGACTCCAGCGAGTCGAGCAGCTGCTCCTGGCTGAGGTCGGCGGCATCATCCGGCGCGACCGTCTTGCGCGCGATCCGCGATCGCGCGTACACCTTGACCAGGTCGTCGAGGTAGGCGCGCAGATCGAGCGCGGGGTTCCACAGGGCGACGGCCCGCGCGCCGACCCGGCCGGCCAGGGCGAGCGCGATGCCGGCGCCCCACCTCGCTCCCACCGGCACGATGTCGCGGACCCCCGTCCGATCGCGGAGGTGGTGGGCGGCGACCTCCGTGTCGCGAAGCTGCGTCGCCGGGGTTGCCTCCTCGAAGGCACCGCCCGAGTCCGCCGTCCCCCGCGCCTGCACGTGGATCGACGGGAACCCCGCCGCGGCGGCGAGGCGGGCGAAGGTCATCTCGAGCGGGTACAGGTCCAGCTGCTCGAAGGCGTACGAATGGCAGATCACGAAGCCGGCGGGACGGGTCCCGCCGAGCGGCTCGACGAGGGTGCTGAAGACCGGTCCGTCGGGCGCCGACAGGAACGACTGCTCCTCGGCCCGGCCGGCCTCGGAGAGCTCGATCCTCGAGCAGGCACGGAGGGCCTCGACGATGCTCGCGCCCTCGGGCCGCGTCCCGAGCCGGGTCACGGGCATCGATCCATGCCTCGGGCACCATGCTCGACGGCTCGCGACACGACCGAACCCTCCCTTCGCAGCGCGGGTGGGGCGACCTTAGGGGCGGTGGTGCCCCCACGCATCACGCCGATGCCGTAGGACGGATACGGCACGACGTTCCGACGAGGTACGCCGCCGGAGCGAACTCAGGCACGCCCTCAGGCACGAAACGTCGCGGGCGCGGACGCGGTCAGGCGCCGACGTAGGCCGCGAGATGCTCGCCGGTCAGCGTGGAGCGGGCGGTGACGAGGTCGGCGGGCGTGCCCTCGAAGACGATGCGGCCGCCGTCGTGTCCGGCGCCCGGGCCGAGGTCGATGATCCAGTCGGCGTGGGTCATCACCGCCTGGTCGTGCTCGATGACGATGACCGACTTCCCGGAGTCGACGAGCCGGTCGAGCAGCCCGAGCAGCTGGTCGACGTCGGCCAGATGCAGCCCGATCGTCGGCTCGTCCAGCACGTAGACGCCGCCCTTCTCCCCCATGTGGGTGGCGAGCTTGAGCCGCTGCCGCTCCCCGCCGGACAGCGTCGTGAGCGGCTGACCGAGCGTGAGGTACCCGAGCCCGACGTCGGAGAGCCGGACGAGGATCGTGTGGGCGGCAGGCGTCCGCGCCTCGCCCGCGCCGAAGAACCCCTCCGCCTCGGTGACCGACATCGCGAGGACCTCGCTGATGTCTCGGCCGCCGAGGTGGTAACCGAGCACCGAGGCCTCGAACCGCTTGCCCTCGCACGCCTCGCACGTGGTGGCGACGGTCTCCATGAAGCCGAGCTCCGTGTAGATGACGCCGACGCCGTTGCACCCGGGGCACGCGCCCTCGGAGTTGGCGCTGAACAGCGCGGGCTTGACGCCGTTGGCCTTGGCGAACGCCTTGCGGATCGGGTCGAGCAGCCCCGTGTACGTCGCCGGGTTGCTCCGCCGGGAGCCGCGGATCGCGGTCTGGTCGATCGACACCACACCGTCGCGCCCGGCCACCGAGCCGTCGATCAGCGAGCTCTTGCCGGAGCCGGCGACCCCGGTCACCACGACCAGGACGCCGAGCGGGACGTCGACGTCCACGTCTCGCAGGTTGTGCGTGTTCGCGCCGCGGATCTCCAGGGCGCCGGTGGGCGTCCGGAACCCCTCCTTGATCGCGGCCCGATCGTCCAGATGCAGGCCGGTGATCGTCCCGCTGGCCCGCAGTCCCTCGACGGTGCCCGCGAAGACGACCTCGCCACCGGCGCTGCCGGCGCCCGGGCCGAGGTCGATCACGTGGTCGGCGATCTCGATCGTCTCCGGCTCGTGCTCGACGACGAGCACCGTGTTCCCCTTGTCCCGCAGCTGCCGCACCAGGTGGTTCATCCGCTCGATGTCGTGCGGATGCAGGCCGATCGTCGGCTCGTCGAATACGTAGGTGACGTCGGTCAGTGAGGACCCGAGGTGCCGGATCATCTTCGTGCGCTGCGCCTCTCCCCCCGACAGCGTGCCCGAGGGCCGGTCGAGCGAGAGGTAGCCCAGCCCGATGTCCGCGAACGAGTCGAGCAGGTGTTGCAGCCCGGCCAGCAGCGGCGCCACCGACGGCTCGTCGAGATCCCGGATCCAGGCGGCCAGGTCGCTGATCTGCATCGAGCAGACATCGGCGATGTTCTTGCCCGCGACCCTCGACGACCGGGCCTCGGGTCCGAGACGCGTGCCGTCGCACTCGGGACACGTCATGAACGTCACGGCGCGCTCGACGAAGGCGCGGATGTGCGGCTGCATCGCGTCCACGTCCTTGGACAGGAACGACTTCTGGATCTTCGGGATCAGCCCCTCGTAGGTGAGGTTGATCCCGTCGACCTTGATCTTCGTCGGCTCCTTGTGGAGCAGGTCGTACAGCTCCTTCTTCGTGTACTTGCGGATCGGCTTGTCCGGATCGAAGAAGCCGCAGCCGCGGAAGATGCGGCCGTACCAGCCGTCCATGCTGTACCCGGGGATCGTGAGCGCCCCCTCGTTCAGCGACAGGCGGTCGTCGTACAGCGCGGACAGGTCGACATCGTTGACCGAGCCCATGCCCTCGCAGCGCGGGCACATGCCGCCGAGCCGGGTGAAGGTCGCCCGCTCGGTCCTCGTCTTGCCGGCACCGCGCTCGACGGTGATCGCGCCGCTCGCCCTGACCGAGGGCACGTTGAACGAGTAGGCGTTCGGCGGACCGATGTGCGGCTCCCCGAGCCGGCTGAAGAGGATCCGCAGCATCGCGTTGGCGTCGGTTGCGGTGCCGACCGTGGAGCGGGGATTGGCGCCCATGCGCTCCTGATCGACGATGATCGCGGTCGTCAGGCCCTCGAGCACGTCGACTTCCGGACGCGCCAGCGTCGGCATGAAGCCCTGCACGAAGGCGCCGTAGGTCTCGTTGATCAGCCGTTGCGACTCGGCGGCGATCGTGTCGAAGACCAGCGAGCTCTTCCCCGAGCCGGAGACCCCGGTGAACACGGTCAGCCGGCGCTTCGGGATCTCGACGCTGACGTCCTTGAGGTTGTTCACGCGCGCGCCCTGCACGCGGATCACGTCGTGGAGGTCGGCGCCGTGCATCGCGGCCGGGCCCGGGCTCAGCGAACCGCCTTCTTCACGAGCGCGGCGATCTTCTTCTCCTCGGCGGCGGTCAGCTTCGTGAGCGCCCACGACGTCGGCCACATGGCGCCGTCGTCCAGGTTCGCAATGTCCTCGAAGCCCAGCGACGCATACCGCGCCTTGAACTTGTCGGCGGGCTGGAAGAAGCACAGGACCTTGCCGTCCTTGGCGTACGCGGGCATCCCGTAGTAGGTCCTCGGCTGCAGGTCCGGGGCGTTCGCCGTGACCAGAGCGTGGATCCGCTCGGCGAGCGTGCGATCGGGCGCCGGCATCTCGGCGATCTTCGCGAGCAGCGCCTTCTCTCCGTCCGCCCTGGAGGCCTGCGCCTTCAGCTCCTGGGCACGCTCCTTCATCGCCGCCCGTTCCTCGGCGGTGAAGCCCTTCACCGAGGTCGACGTCCGCTTCGACGTCCGGGTGCTCTTCGCGGTCTTCTTCTCCGCCATGTCGGTCCCTCCTCGGGGATCGGCGCCTGCCGTTCGACGTCCGGTGCGAACGCCGGACGGCTCAGCGCAGCTCCTGGATGCGGATCAGGTTGCCGGCGGGATCGCGGAACGCGCAGTCGCGGATCCCGTACGGTTGGTCGGTCGGTTCCTGGACGACCTCGGCGTCGCCGGCCTGGAGCCGCTCGAAGGTGCCGTCGACGTCGGTGGTCGCCAGGTTGATGCTCGCGTACGTGCCCTTGGCCATCATCTCGGCGATCGTGCGCCGTTCGTCCTCGGTCATGCCGGGGCTGGCGGCCGGCGGGTACAGGACGATCGAGGTGCCGGGCTGGCCGGGAGGTCCGACGGTGATCCAGTGCATCCCTCCGTACTCGACGTCGGCCCGCACCTCGAAGCCGAGGGTGTCGCGATAGAAGGCCAGGGACGCGTCCGGGTCGTCGTGCGGGAGGAGCGCCTGGTAGATGGTGATGTCCATGGCGGTCATGCTACGTGCGGTTCGGTGACCGATGCTTCTCGATTCCTGACCGGTCTGGTGACCTGCTTCGCGACGCACGGCGGGATCCCGTCCATCGATCGGTCGCCCTGGCGCCGGTAGGCGCTGGGCGGCATGCCCACGAGCTCGGTGAAGCGCGTGCTGAAGGTCCCGAGCGAGGAGCTCCCGACCTCGAAGCAGACCTCCGTCACGCTCAGGTCGCCGCGACGCAGCAGCGCCATCGCCCGCTCGATCCGGCGCGTCATGAGGTAGGAGTACGGCGACTCGCCGTAGGCGAGCCGGAACTGGCGGCTGAGGTGCCCGGCCGACATGTTCGCGCCGCGGGCGAGCGCCTCGACGTCCAGCGGTTGCGCGTACTCGCGGTCGATCCGGTCACGGACGCGGCGGAGTCGCGCGAGGTCGCGCAGGTGCTGCGCAGCGGCGGGTCCGCCGGTCACCCGCGACATCGTGCCACGTCACGCCGGACGTGCCCACGCCACCCGCGCGCCACCCCGGGGCGAGACCCCGATTCGTGTAGCGTCGCGCCGGGGCCGGTAGCTCAGCCTGGTCAGAGCAGGGGGCTTTTAACCCTCGTGTCGCGGGTTCGAATCCTGCCCGGCCCACGGAAGGCAGCAGTCGACGGTTCGCTGCCGCGCCGAAGCCGCACCGTCTATCCCCGCACGAACCACACCGCGAGCGTCCCCGCGGAGTTCGCCCCGGCGTGGGCGAGGAAGGGCGCGAGCAGGCTCCCCGACCGCAATCGCAGCCAGCAGAACACGAGGCCGGCCACGAACGTGGCGGCCAGAACGAGCGGCAGCGAGGACACGCCCGCCGACTCGAGCGCGGCGTCGGTGCTGCCCGCCCGCGACCAGACGGACGGGATGACGTGCCAGAGCGCGAACAGCACCGACGAGCCTGCGACCGCGGCTCGAGCGGAGGTCTCGCGGCGAAGGAGAGCGAGCAGGCTCCCACGGAAGGCAAGCTCCTCGAGCACGACCGTTCCGAGCGGGATCGCCAGCAGGACCTCGACGAGCAGGGCCCCGACCCCGTCCGGTCGCGACGCTCGCTCGAAGACCTCGCGCGTCGCGGGGAGCAGCGCCCCCACGGCCACGGTCACGCCGACGATCGCGAGCGCGAGCAGGCCGAGGCGAAGGCCGGGCCCCCATCGGGCGAGGCCGAGCTCCGCGTCGGTCGCCCGGGCCCAGCGGGCGATCGCGTACACGCCACCCGCGGCCAGCAGGTTGACCGCAAGGTGCGTGGAGGCGGGAAGCACGAACGTCCGCAGGCACTCGGTGCCCCACAGGACGGCGATCGTGAGGACGATCGCCGTCCGCGTTCGGGTCACGACGTCGCTTCGGCCTGCGAGCTGAGGAGATCCTCCAGACGGCGCAGATCGGCGTCCGTCCATCCGTCCGCCGGGTGGACCGCCATCCACGCGTCGACGACGTCCGCGTTGTAGTTGTGGCCGTGCCCCGGCTCGGAGCTGAACCCGGCCGCCAGGTCCGCCAGCACCTGGAGCCAGGTCACGAACGGGAACCAGCCGACGGTGTCGGGAACGTCGTCGCCGGTCGGACTGTTCGTCCACGGTGGCGGCGCCCACAGCGTCTTCATCGTCCAGTTGCCCACCGGGTCGGAGGGATGGTGGACGTAGAGGATGCGAGGCTGCTGCCAGTCCTCGCCGGACGGGCGAACGTCCCCCGGGCTCGGCGCGAAGCGCACGATCCTGCCCTCGTCGTACACGGGCGCCCACACGGGGCTCTCGGGCGCCCGCTCGGCCTCGATCTGCTTCCAGATCTCGTTGACGGCGGTCGGCCCGACGAGCAGGACGCCGTCGCTCCGCGACGTGAGCGCGTCGACCGATGCCGCGGCATCGCCCTGCACGAACGCCGCCTCGGTCCCGAGGGACCCGAGGCTCTCGCCGAACACGATGAGCGCCGGACGCGAGTCGGCGGGCAGCGCCGACCACCAGTCGTGCACCGCCTCGTTCAGCGCGGCGCCGGCATCGGCGGCCTTCGGTCCGTCCACGAGGAACGAGATCCAGCTCGGCAGGTACGAGTACTGCATCGACGCGATCGCCGTGTCCCCGGCGAACAGGTACTCGAGGGCGGTCGCCGCGATCGGATCGACCCAGCCCGTCCCGGTCGACGTCCACGCGACGACGACGGATCGCTCGGACGCGCCGGTCCGGTCGAGCTCCTGCACCACGAGGTCGGCTCGCGCCCGGGCCGAACCCGCCGACCGGAGCCCCGCGTACACACGGATCGGCTCGCTGACCGTGGCGCTCGAACCGAGGAACGAGCTGAGGTCCTCGGTGGTGGTCGCGCCTGCCACGAACGTCCTCCCATACTCGCCCAGCGTGTTCCACGGCACCGTCGTCCCGGTTCCGCCGGTGACGGTCGAGACCTGCGGTCGCTCGACCCCCTCCGGCGTCGACAGGTCGAACGCCGCGTACCGGTCGTTCGCCCAGTCGACGAACCGGCGGAACACGACGTCCTGCGACAGGACGAACACCGCGGCAAGGAAGATCGCGCCGGTCAGCACGACGGACACCCATCGAGGCATGAACCTGCCCAGCCAGTGCTCGAGATGCACGAGGCCACGTCCGACCGCCCGGCCGATGATCAGGAGCACGGCGAACACGATCAGGGCGACGAGCACCATCGGAGGGATCGTCGCGATCGAGCCCTGGGCCTCGTCCACGAGGACGGCCTGGTCCGATTGCCAGGCCCACCACGGGATCAGCGCGAGGGCCCCGACGAGAACGACCACGATGGCCACGATGCGGCGCGTGCGGGTCGAGGGCTCGAGGCGGCGGCGGCGGATCGCGCCGACGACCCAGCCGGCGAACGTCCCCACGCCGTAGCCCACCGCCGCAGAGATGCCGCTGATCGCGGCCTGGATGGGCCAGTCGCGCGGCAGCAGCGTGGGTCGCAGGGAGGCCAGCCAGAAGACTCCGGCGCCGATGAGGCCGGCCGTGGCCGGCAGCGAGAGGATCCGACGCCGTTGAGCTCGCTCGTCCGACACCCGACTCCCTCCGCGCGGGTCCGCTCATGCTACGTGGTGGCGAGTCCGAAGGCGTTCGGAGCTGGGGCGCACGGACTTGACGCCGTCGAACGGCGGGGCTTGAGATAGGCCATGGTCGCGCCGGCGCCACCGACCCAGGAGCGGTCGAGCACGCCGACGGGATGGCCGCCGCTTCGCTACTGGGCCTCGGTCGCCCTCGTCGTCACGCTCGTGGTCGGCGCGCTGTTCCAGCTCCGGAAGGCCTCGGACGTCTTCGTCATCATCCTGGCCGCGGCGGTGATCGCCGTCGGCCTCGACCCGGCCGTCCGCCGGCTCGAGCGCCGTGGCCTCCGCCGCGGGCTCGCGGTCCTCGTGATCGTGCTCGCCGGCCTCGCCGCCGCCGCGATCTTCCTGTGGTTCGCGATCCCGGAGTTCCTCGATCAGATCCGGGCCTTCGCGAGCGATCTCCCGAGCCTGCTGAACCGGCTCGCCGCGCGCGACGACTGGATCGGCAAGATCGTGCGGGACACCGACGTCCGGGGGCACCTGCAGAACGTCATCGCGAACGCGCCCTCGACGATCGCCGACTCGTTCGGATCGGTCCTCGGGGTCACGAGCCGCGTCACGAGCCTCCTGTTCCGGCTGCTCACGCTCGGCATCCTCACGATCTATTTCATGCTCGGCTATCCGGGCGCTCGGCGTGCGATCGCGGCCCGTACGCCGGAGCTCCAGCGCGAGCGATCCGAGCGCGTGATCGAGACCGTCACCCACCGCATCGGCGGATACGTCTCGGGCAAGTTCATCCTGGGGGCGCTGTCGGCGATCGTCATCGCGATCGTGCTCGTCGCGCTCGGCGTGCAGTTCTGGTTCCCGCTCGCCGCGTGGGCAGGGCTCGCGAGCCTCATCCCGATCGTCGGCGTCTACATCGGCGCGGCCCCCGCGATCCTGATCGCGTTCACCGACTCGACGGGCACGGCGCTGCTCGTGCTGCTCTTCTTCGTCGCGTGGCAGCTCGTGCACGACTACGTGCTGAGCCCTCGGATCATGAAGAACGCCGTCGACCTCTCACCGGCCGTCGTCATGGTGGCCACGATCATCGGCGGCAGCCTCGGGGGCCTGTTCGGCGTCCTGCTCGCGCTCCCGGTGGCCGCCGCGATCAAGGCGATCGCGAACGAGTACCTGGCCCCGGCGGAGCCACCCGAGCGGCTGGATCAGGTCGCGACGCGGTAGACCCGCCAGGGATCCGGGATCCCCTTCAGCTCGTGCTCACCGGCGTCCTCGAACGTCAGCCCGGAGCCGGCGACGAGGTCCTTCACGGTCGAGGACGCCAGGACCTCCGACGGTTTCGCCAGCGCCGCGACGCGCGCTCCGATGTTCACGGCCAGGCCACCGACCTTGTCGCCGGTTGTTTCGACCTCGCCGGTGTGCAGGCCAGCTCGGATCTCGATGCCCAACGGACGCAGGGCCTGCACGATCGAGACGGCGCAGTGGACCGCTCGCGCCGGTCCGTCGAACGTCGCGAAGAAGCCGTCGCCCGCCGTGTCGATCTCGACACCGCGGTACCGAGCGAGCATCGCGCGCACCGTGGCATCGTGGCGATCGACGAGCTCCCGCCACCCTCGGTCTCCGAGCTCGGTGGCCTTCGCGGTGGACTCGACGATGTCGGTGAACAGGACGGTGGCGAGCGCCCGGTCGAACGACGCCTCCTCCTGTCGGAGCTGGACCACGAACCGCCCGATCTCCTCCACGATCGCCGGCCCGCGCGCGTACCAGTGCCGGCGAGGGAGCATGGGTCCGCCGGACAGCTCGAGCAGGCGGGCGGCCGGGATCAGCTCCGCGGCGAGCCGGCCGCTTCGAGGGTCCATCTCCGCCCCGGTGACGTCGTCGCCGGCGGCATCGAGATCGGAGACGATCAGGGTCGGGACCTGGATCGTCGGCAGGACCCCGCGGATGTCGGTCGGGAGGTATCGGCGGAACTCGGCGATCGCCGCTCCCGGCGCGATCGAGGAGCGAACGTAGGTCCCCAGCCATTCCTGCTCGCGCTCGTAGCCCTCGGGATAGTCGGCGACCCATATGCTCGGGCCCTCGATGCGCAGCTGGGTGAAATGCCGCTCCCAGTCCTCGACCGTATCGAGCCACGACGTCCCCTCCGTGGCGGAGTACGTGACCCAGGGATCGATGAGGACGAGCCCCGCAGTGCGGTCGGGGAACGAGGCGGCGAACAGGGACGCGACGAGCGTGCACTCGTGCGATGAGACGAGCACGGCCCGGCTCGAGCCGACGGTGTCCATGACGACGAGGAGGTCGTCGGTGAGCATGTCGACATCGGTGACGTCCGCCGGCGAGAACCGGTCCGAGCATCCCCACCCGCGGCGATCCGTGAAGACGAGGCGGCCGCATCTGGCGAGTCCGCTCAGGAACCGCGCGAGATAGGGGCTGTCCCAGCTGAGATCGACGTTCGAGGCCCACCCCTGCAGGTAGATCAGGTCCATGGGCCCGTCGCCGACCACTTGGTATGCGAGCGACACGTTCCCGCTCCAGGCGTAGTGGGTCTGTGGCCGGTCCATCAGCGCGCCGTCGCGATCATCCCGAGCAGTCTCGAACGGGGGGCGGGGCCGGGCAACCCGAACGCCGGCGAGATCAGCCCGCCGCGCCGCTGCGGCGCCGCGGCGCCGAGGCGCCCGCCAGTCCCTGGACGAGCCGCTCGGCCGATGAACCGAACCCGTCGGCCCTGCCCTGTGCCCGCGCGACGAGCATCGCTCCCTCGAGGCCGGCGACGATGGCCCGCGCCACCTCTCGGGGCGTTCCCTGGAACGCCAGCGTTCCCTCTCGCCTGCCGCGCGTCAGCACGTCCTGGAGCCAGACCTCGTTGAGATCGAAGAACCGGACGATCGCCTCCTGCATCGGGTCGGGCAGCGTCTCGTACTCGGCCGCGAGCATCCCGCACAGGCACATCCGCTGCTCCGCGAGCACGCTCGCGTACAGACCCGCGTACGCGCGCAGCATGTCCCCTGCCGGAGCTCCCCCGTCCCGGATCGCTGCGAGCGATGCGGAGAACCGCTCCGAGTAGCGGTCGAGGAGCGCCTCGCCGAGATCGGCCTTGCTCGGGAAGTGGTAGTGCAGGCTCGCCTTCGTGATCGAGAGCTCCCCGGCGATGTCCGCGTAGCTGAACCCGTTGAAGCCTCGCTTCTGCACGAGCCGTTCCGCGACGTCGAGGATCGCGGCGTCCGTTCCGCCCGCGCCCGTCGCCGTCCGCTCGGTCATCCGCTCGATCCTTCCACGAAATCCGGCCCTCGAGTCCCAGGGCTTGACTCTCTACCTACTAGTTGGTAGAAAGCCTACCATCAGCCGAGAAGGGAGGACGGGATGCAGCAGACCGAGCACGTGAGCTTCGGCCAGCCGGACGAGGTGCGCGAGTTCCCGCGGGGGCGCGCCGAGATCCTGAAGGTCGGCGACAGCGAGATCGGCAGGCTGGTCTTCGAGCCAGGATGGCGCTGGTCGACCGACCTCAAGCCGATCGCGGGGACCGACAGCTGCGAGGCGCCGCACTTCCAGTACCACCTGAGCGGCCGGCTCGCGATCCTCATGGACGACGGGACCGAGTTCGTCGCCGAGCCGGGGGACATCACCTCGCTGCCCAGCGGCCACGACGCGTGGGTCGTGGGCGACGAGCCCGCCGTCGTCGTCGACTGGTACGGAGCGAGCAACTACGCGAAGCCCGCCTGAGGCTTCCCGGCGGCCCCGGGCCGGGCCGGCCTCGGCTCGGGGCCGCGATACGCTCCTGCGCGTGACCGAGCCGATCGCGCGAACGGACCGCGACCGGATGCTCATCGAGGCGGGCATGGCGCTCGCCTCCGAGCGATCCCTCGGCGCCGTGCTCCAGCGGATCGTCGAGCTCGCGGTCGAGGTGACGGGCGCGAGGTACGGCGCGCTCGGCGTGCTCTCGGCCGACGGCACCGGGATCGAGGAGTTCCTCACGGTCGGCATCACGCCCGAGGAGCGCGCCGCCATCGGGGACCCGCCGCAGGGGCACGGCATCCTCGGCCTGCTCATCACCGATCCGCGCCCGCTGCGGCTCGACGACATCGAGGCCGATCCCCGCTCGGTCGGGTTCCCGCCGAACCACCCCGTGATGCGCACGCTGCTCGGGCTGCCCGTGATGGCGAGAGGCAGGGTCTTCGGGAACGTCTACCTCACCGAGAAGCGGGACGGGGCGGCGTTCGACGACGAGGACCAGCGCGCGCTCGAGGTCCTGGCGGCGCAGGCCGCCGTCGCGATCGACAACGCTCGGCTGTCCGAGGAGGCCGAGCGCGCCGCCCGCGAGCTTCGCCGGCTCGAGGTGCTCGAGGAGCGCGAGCGCATCGCCAAGGAGCTCCACGACGGCGTGATCCAGTCGCTGTTCGCCGTGGGGATGAGCCTGCAGGGACTGGTCACGAGGTCGACCGATCCCGAGACCGCTCACCGGCTCGAGGCCGCGGTGGACGACGTCGATCGCGCCATCCGCGACCTGCGCAACTACATCTTCGGGCTTCGGCCCGGGATCCTCGCGGACCGCCAGCTCGATCAGGCCCTGCGCGAGCTCGGAACGGAGTTCGCCGACCGATCGGGGGTCGTCGTCGTCGTGGACGTGGACGGCGAGGTCGCCGCCGAGCTCGCCTCGACGTCGAGCGACGTCGTCCAGATGGTGCGCGAGGCGCTCTCGAACGTCGGCCGGCACGCCGAGGCGGCCACGTGCCGCGTCTCGCTGCGCCGCGGGCCCACGGGGAGCGCCGAGCTCGAGATCGACGATGACGGGCACGGGTTCGACGTCGCGACGCCGTCGGCCGGCATGGGCCTGTCGAACCTGCGGACCCGGGCCGAGGCGCTCGGGGGCACGTTCGAGGTGTCGACGTCGCCGAGCGAGGGGACGACCGTGCTGGTGCGGCTCCCCGCCTGAGTCCCGTGGGTCCCGGGCCGATCGGCCCGGACCATCCGCCCGACGAACGTGCGACCGTGGGCGGCATGTTCGCTCGGTACTTCGTCGAGTTGCCGATCCCCGCCTCCGAGGCGGTTCGAGCGCTCGCCCGGGACCCGAACGTGTGGCTTCCCGGTCTGGCCGAGCGGGCGAATCGGCGCGGCGAGTCGCTCCTCGCCGACGTCGGGTTCGGCTCGCGTGGGCGGATCCACAAGACGGTCGAGGTCGAGGTGGGTGAGCCCGTCGTCGCCAACGGCGCGACGGCGATCCCCATCCGGTGGTCGGCCTCGGGCCCGGGCGGCATCCTCCCGGCCCTGGACGCCGACCTCGAGGTCGCCCCGCTCGGCGCCGAGGGCTCGCAGCTCGCGATCAGCGCTCGGTACGTGCCGCCCTTCGGAGGGCTCGGACGGCTCATCGACCGCGCGATGCTCGCCCGGGTGGCCGAGTCGACGATCAAGTGCTTCCTCGATCGAGTCGCCGAGGCCGTGCTCGCCGAGATCCATCGCAGCGACGGGGACGAGGGCGAACGCGCTACTCCGACCTCACCGTTACGATCGTCCTCGTGACCGACCCGAAGCCCGCTCCCCCGCTGCGCGTCATGCTCGTCGACGACCACGAGGTCGTGCGAAGCGGGATCCGCGCCATGCTCGACGCCGAGCCCGACGTCGTCGTGACCGCCGAGGCCGGCACCGTCCAGGAGGCGATCGACGAGGCCGACCGAACGCGACCCGACGTCGTCGTCATGGACGTCCGGCTCGCGGACGGGAGCGGAATCGAGGCCACCCGGGAGATCCGGGCGAAGCATCCCGGCACGAACGTCCTCATGCTGACCTCGTTCGCCGACGACGAGGCGCTGTTCTCCTCGATCATGGCCGGCGCCTCCGGATACGTGCTCAAGCAGGTCCGAACCGGCGACCTCCTTCGGGCGATCCGGACGGTGGGCACCGGCGAGAGCCTCCTGGACCCCGCCGTGACGAACGCCGTCCTGGACCGGCTCCGGCGGGGCAAGCACCTCATGAAGGACGAGAAGCTCGCCCGGCTGTCCCCCCAGGAGGAACGGATCCTCGCCCAGGTCGCGCAGGGGCGGACGAACGGCGAGATCGGCCGTGACCTGCACCTGGCGGAGAAGACCGTGAAGAACTACGTCTCGAGCATCCTGTCCAAGCTCGAGGTCGCCCGCCGGGCCGAGGCGGCCGCCTACCTCGCCCGGCACACGACCACGCCGGGCAGCGCCCAGGACTAGGCCCGGGACCCGCGTCCCGGCTCGGCCGGGCAGGTCCCTGCGGGACCGGGCCGTCCGGCCCCTGTCGCCCCTCTCCCCCGCGCCGATGCTGGACCCATGCACGAGGAGGTGGGACAGATGGTCACGAACCTCAGCACTCCCCTGGAGATCCCCGAGATGGAGCGGCTCGAGCCGATCCACACGCGGGGGCTGCAACGGGTCCTGGCCCTTCTCCGGTTCGCGATGGGGTGGACCTTCCTGTGGGCGTTCCTCGACAAGGCCTTCGCCCTCGGCTTCTCGACCGGACGGGTCGTGGACGAGGCGACCGGCGCATCGAGCATCGACTTCCTCGGCGACGCCGCGTGGATCAACGGCGGCTCGCCGACCGCGGGGGTCCTCGGATTCGCGACGAAGGGACCGCTCGCCGACACGTACCAGTCGATCACCGGATTCCAGATGACCCAGGCGGGCCCGACGGTGGCCGGCTGGGTCGACTGGGTGTACATGCTCTCGATGCTGCTCATCGGGTGCGCGCTGATCCTGGGCGTCGGCGTCAAGCTCGCGAGCCTGGGCGGGATCGTCTGGATGGCGATCTTCTACACCGCGACCGCGATCTGGCCCGAGCACAACCCGTTCCTGGACGACCACGTCGTCGAGGCGCTCGTGCTCGGCGCCCTGCTGCTCGCGAACGCCGGCCGCTACTACGGGCTCGGCAAGGTGTGGCAGCGGACGACCGTGGTGCAGCGCTTCCCGATCCTCGCGTAGCTGCCTAGCCGCTTGCGAACGGGGTCCCGAACACCGGGGCCCCGTTCGCGCAACTCCGCCATCCGCCGCGCGCGGGGACCGTGCGCGAAGTTGCGTGAGCCGACCGCCCTGTCATATGCAGGACGTGGGTTTCCGAGCGGAGAGGGGGAGACGATGCGACGGAGATCGTGGCTCGTATGGGCCATCGTCGTGGGCACGATCGCCGCCACCGCGATGGTCGCCGTACCCGCGGGCGCGGCGGCATCGTGCAAGGCGAGCAGCGCCAAGCAGTTCGCGAACTGCGTCACGCTCCAGGGCGTGCGAGAGCATCAGGCGGCGTTCCAGGCGATCGCCGACGCGAACGGCGGCAACCGGTTCTCCGGGCTGCCGGGGCACGACGAGTCGGTCGCGTACGTCGTCGATCGGCTGGAGGCGGCGGGATACACCCCGACCGTGCAGCCGTTCGACTACACGGCCTACGCGGTCCTGGGGCCGTCGGCGCTCGAGCAGACGGCGCCCGGATCGGTCACCTACGTGGAAGGCGTCGACTTCGCGGTGATGGAGCAGAGCGACCCGGGAGACGTGACGGCCGCCGTGACGCCGGTCGACATCAACCTCGTGCTGCCGAGGGACTCGTCGAGCGGATGCGAGGGCCTCGTCACCACGGGCGAGCCCGGTGACTTCGCCGGCTTCCCGGCCGGCAACATCGCCCTCCTGCAGCGGGGGACCTGCACGTTCGAGGACAAGGTCGAGAACGCGGCCGCCGCCGGAGCGGTCGGGGCGATCATCTTCAACCAGGGCAACACCCCCGAGCGCGAGGTGCTCCTCGAGGACGTCACGCTCGGCGCCACGAACACGAGCGGCATCCCCGTCGTGGGGACGTCGTTCGCGCGCGGCGAGGAGTGGGCCACGACGGCGGGCCTCGTGATGCACGTGTTCACGAACGTCGAGCGCGAGACCAAGACGACGTTCAACGTGCTCGCCGAGACCCGGTTCGGCAACGACGACAACGTGGTCGTCGTGGGAGCGCACCTGGACTCGGTGCGCGACGGTCCCGGCATCAACGACAACGGCTCGGGCAGCGCGGCCATCCTCGAGGTCGCGGAGAACCTCGCGAAGATCCGCGTGAAGAACACGGTCCGCTTCGCCTGGTGGGGCGCGGAGGAGTCGAACCTGATCGGCTCGGACTTCTACGTGCTCGAGAGCCTGACCGAGGAGGAGCTGGCCGACATCGCGCTGTACCTGAACTTCGACATGATCGGGTCCCCGAACTTCGTCCGCTTCGTCTACGACGGGGACGGGTCGGCGTTCGGGCTGCCCGGCCCGGACGGGTCCGCGGCGATCGAGCAGCTGTTCGTGGACTTCTACAGCTCCCGGGGGCTGGCCTCCGAGCCGACGCAGATCGACTTCCGATCGGACTACTCGGCGTTCTTCGAGAGCGACATCCCCTTCGGAGGCCTGTTCACGGGCGCCGAGGGCATCAAGACGCCGGAGCAGGTCGCGATCTACGGCGGCGTGGCGGGTCAGCAGTACGACCCGTGCTACCACGAGGCCTGTGACACGTTCGACAACGTCAACCTCGACGTGCTGGACCTGAACGCCGACAGCGTCGCGTTCAGCACGTTCACGTACGCGATGAGCACGAGCTCGGTGACCGGAGGCTAGCCGAGCCTGCATCGAACGGCGGGGGCGGACCGGATCGGTCCGCCCCCGCTCGCTCGTCCGAGCGCGTCGGTGCCCGGGGCTAGGGTCCCGGGGGTGCGGGTCGTCGACCTCACGGGGCCCCGAGGGATCCGGCTGCGAGCCGTCGCACCGGAGTCCAGGCTCGAACGCGTCCGCGGCCTGCTGGGTCGCGACCATCTCGATCGGACCGAGGCACTCCTCCTGCCGCGAACACGGTCGATCCACACCGTCGGCATGCGCATCCCGATCCGGGTCGCCATGGTGGACTCGGAGCTCGTCGTCATCGCGACCCGCGTCGTCGGCCCGACCCGGGTCGTGCTCCCGCGACGGAGCGTGCGCCACATCATCGAGTGCGCGGCCGAGATCGACGTGCGCGTGGGCGACCGCTTCGAGGCTTCGGCGCGCTAGGAGATCGCGATCGGGCCCGTCGTGCCCGTGACGTGCCAGCCGCCGCTCGCGTTTCGCACGACGAACGTCATCCAGTGGGCGCAGAGCCCTCCGCAGTAGGAGCGTCCGCCGACCTCGACGCGTTCGTCGTTCCCCTCGATGACGCCGACGCTCAGCAGCCCCGCCCCGGAGAGCGGGCCCCGGAAGATGCGACGCTGGATCCGCTCGGGGCGGGCGACGAACCTGACGTCGGGCAGGTCGGCGAGCTCCGCGAGGATCGCCGCGCGCTCCGCCTCGCTGAACGTGCCGACGCACGCCGCCGCCGGGCCCGTCCCCACCCTGCCGATGTCCGGACAGATCCGTGGGTCGAGCAGGACCGGATCGAACCAGCGCTCGGTGTCGGCCAGCGCCCGGAACGTGGCCGCGTAGATCTCGACGAACGTGGGGTCGGGGGGCTCGGACGCGGTTGGGCCGGTGGCCTCGGGGGCACCGAGATCCGCGCTCGCAGTCGGGCCGGACGCCGGGTCCGTGCCCGCTCGCGTGCACGAGACGGCGACGAGGGCGGCGAGCAGGAGCGCGGAGCGACGGATCGTCGTGCCTCCTTTCCGGAGGTCGTCAGACGCTCGAGCGCGTCCCGGTCGTTCCCGCGCCCGGGTCTCGGACGGTCGAACGCTATACTGCCCGCGCTGTCCCCGGGCCGGGGGCGGGGGCGCAGGTCCGCCCGGGCCCCCATCGTCTAGCGGCCGAGGATTTCGCCCTTTCAAGGCGGCGACACGGGTTCGAATCCCGTTGGGGGCACACAACCGAATACGAAACTCGCGCCCGTAGAGGAGTCCGGTCGTCCTCACCGCCCTGTCAAGGCGGAGATCGCGGGATCGAAGCCCGTCGGGCGCGCGAGGTCGGCGCCGGCCCCTGGCCGGCGTTCGGCTCGTTCCGGCCAGGTAGCTCAGTTGGCAGAGCACGCGGCTGAAAACCGCGGTGTCGGCAGTTCGATCCTGCCCCTGGCCACCACCGGCGCGGGGGCGGGGGACCGGCCCGTCAGTTCATGCTCTCGTGCGCGCGGAGCTCGGCCGAACGCGCGACGACCGACTGGTAGAGCTCGGCCGACCTGGGGTACTCGCGATCGGACAGCGCGCGCAGCGCCTCGTGCACGTCGCGCGCGCCGTGATCGTCGTCCATTTCGTCCCACGACATGAGCCGGCAGAGCGAGCCGTAGTCGAGCTCGAGCAGCGAGCCCGGATCGAACGCGGCGAGCCACTGGTGGAGCTCGACGATGAGGTCGGCGACGGGGGCGAGCTCGGCCTGGCGAAGCCACGGGACGACCTGCTCGGCGCGACGCATCGCGCGGCGGGTGGTCGACAGGTACGAGAGCCGGTGATGGCCGTCCGCCTCCACGAGCCGTCGCTCCTCGTCCTCGAACAGCGCGTACCAGCGCACCGGGACGTGCCACGGGCTGTGCATGATCGTCGCGATCTGCCACGGCTCGCGACGTCGCAGCTTGCGCAGCTCCTTGGCCGCGCGCCTGGCCATCCCGTCCGGGACGAACGCGCCGGGATCGTCGAACGGCGCCGCCTGTCGGAACGCCACGATGCCGGCGAGGACGCGCAGCCGCGTCCGCCACGGGCAGACGTAGTAGCGACCGTCGACGACCTTCACGTACGCGCCGTCGTCGCCGGTGGGCACGAGGACCCCGTGCCCGGCCGACGACACCTCCTGCCGGTACCTGCGGGGCGTGAGCCGGACCGAGCCGTCGACGAGCCGGCGCTCCCAGTGCGCCTGCTCCGACGGCGGGAACGAATCCAGCGGCTGGAACACCCGGAGCTCGGCCGAGGGGACCACCGCGCGAGTGTATATGCTCAGCCCTCGCCCCCGTTCGCCGAGGACGCCGCCCCATGAGCACCGAGATCGCGCCCGCCGACGTCCCGATCGTGCGGCGCGTCGCCCCGGACGGGAGCCCCGTCGGAGATGCGGACGTCGGCCTCGACGACTCGGACCTTCGCGAGCTCCTCCGGCTCATGGTCCGAGCGCGAGCGCTCGATCGCGAATGCTGGGCGCTCCAGCGGCAGGGCGAGCTCACCGTCTACCCGCCCTTCGAGGGCCAGGAGGCGGCACAGGTCGGCAGCGCGTTCGCGCTCGGGCCCGACGACTTCGTGTTCCCCTCGTTTCGCGAGCTCGCCGCCGTGGTCGTTCGGGGCGTCGACGTCGTCGAGTACCTCGAGTATCACCGTGGGACCTGGCACGGCGGGCCGTACGACCCGATCGCCACGCGCTTCGCCCCGATCTGCGTTCCGGTCGCGACGCAGATCGTCCACGCCGTCGGGTGGGCGCTGGGGGCGCGGCTCGATGGGTCGAGCGCATGCGCGATCGCCTACTTCGGCGACGGCTCGGCCTCCGAGGGCGACTTCCACGAGGGAGCGAACCTCGCGGCCGTGTTCGAGGCGCCGGTCGTGCTGTTCTGCCAGAACAACGGCTGGGCGATCTCGGTGCCGCCGGACGAGCAGTACGCGGCCCCGATCGCGGCCCGGGCCGCCGGCTACGGCATCCCCGGCGTGCGGGTGGACGGCAACGATGTCCTCGCCGTCCTCGACGTCACCCGGACCGCGCTCGAACGCGCCCGCGCCGGTGACGGCCCCACCCTCGTCGAGGCCCTCACGTATCGCGTCGGACCGCACTCGACGGCCGACGACGACACGAGGTACCGGGATCCGGCCGAGATCGCGGCCTGGCGCGAGCGCGACCCGATCGACCGGCACCGCCGGTACCTGCTCGCATCGGGCGTCGCCGACGAGGTGTTCGTCGCCGACTGCGAGGCCGAGGCGGCGGCGTGGGTGGCCGAGATCCGGGCGCGCCTGCTCGCGCTCGAGTCGCCGAACGCGGACGAGATGTTCGAGCACGTGTTCGCCGACCCCCCGGCCACGCTCGCGGCCGAGCGTCCGGAGGCCGGCGATGCCTGAGGTCACGATGGTCGGCGCGCTGAACACGGCGCTGCGGGACGCGCTCGGGTCCGACCCGCGAACGCTCGTCTTCGGCGAGGACGTCGGCGCGCTCGGCGGCGTGTTCCGGGTGACGGAGGGATTGCAGGACGCGTTCGGGCGCGAGCGCGTGTTCAACACGCCGATCGCCGAGGCCGGGATCGCCGGGATGTGCGTCGGGCTCGCGATGGCCGGTTGGCGTCCGGTGGCCGAGATGCAGTTCGACGGCTTCTCCTATCCCGCGCTCGACCAGGTGATCAGCCACCTGGCCAAGTACCGGGCGCGGACTCGCGGCCGCGTGTCGATGCCGGTCGTGATCCGGATCCCGTCCTTCGGAGGGATCCGAGGCAAGGAGCACCACGGCGAGAGCCCGGAGACGTACTTCGCCCACACCGCGGGGCTGAAGGTCGTCGTGCCTTCCTCCCCCGTCGACGCCTACCGGCTGCTCCGGCGCTCGATCGAGGATCCGGATCCGGTGATCTTCCTCGAGCCCAAGAGCCGCTACTGGTCGAAGGAGGAGGGCGTGCTGGCGCTCGAGGGCCCGGGGATCGGCGCGGCGCGGACGATCAGGAACGGGGACGCGTGCGTCCTCGTCTCGTACGGGGCGATGGTCGCCAGGTGCCTCGAGGCCGCCGACCGGCTGTCCGGTGAGGGGATCGAGTGCTCGGTCGTCGATCTCCGCTCGCTCGTGCCGCTCGACGTCGCGACGCTCGGCTCCGCGGTCCGCTCGAGCGGCCGGGCGGTCGTCGTGCACGAGGCGCCCCGAACCCTCGGGATGGGAGCCGAGCTGGTAGCGCGGATCGTCGAGGAGGCGTTCGACCGCCTCGAGGCCCCCGTGGTCCGTGTGACCGCTCCCGACGTCCCCTACCCGCCTGCGGCGATCGAGCAGGCCTATCTGCCGAGCGTCGACCGGATCGCCGACGCGGTTCGGAAGGTGGTCGCGTACTGATGGAGCGGGTCTTCGTCCTTCCGGATCTCGGCGAGGGGCTCGAGGAGGCCTCGGTCACCGCGTGGCTCGTGGCCGAGGGCGACGTCGTCGAGCTGAACCAGCCGTTCGTCGAGGTCGAGACGGCGAAGGCGACCGTCGAGATCCCCGCCCCGTACCCGGGCCGGGTGGTCCGGCTCCACGGTGCGGCCGGGGCCACGCTCTCGGTCGGCGCGCCGCTCGTCACGTTCGAGGTCGAGACCGGCGCCGGCGCCGCGTTCCCATCTGCCGCGCCCCGTCCCGACGAGACAGCCACGCTCCCGGCCGCCTCGCCGGCCGTCCGGCGCCTCGCGAAGGATCGCGGCCTGGAGCTCGCTTCGATCGAGGGCACCGGTCCGGGCGGCCGCGTCACCCGCGACGACGTCGACCGCGCGACGCCCGCGGACGCCGGCGACGTCGAGCCGGTTCCGCACACCCCGGTTCGCCGAGCGATCGCGCGCAACCTCGAGGAGGTCGCAGGGATCCCGCAGGTGACGACG